>NZ_CALIBH010000255.1 GCF_938045775.1 uncultured Campylobacter sp. | reverse complement strand
TAGAGCAAGAGCCGTTAAATGGCGAAATAGACAATGCCTTACAAGAGTATTTTACTAAAAGCGGCGGGAAGGGCGGCAATCGCCCTGATGCTAAATTGCTTCTACAAGACGGCAGCTTAAATTTTTATCCCGTATTGATTGAATACAAGGGCTATGAAAATAAGCTAGAAAAGCTAGACGCCGACGGCAATATAGAAAATCGCACCGCGAAAAATGAGCCGAATTTCGCAAATATAAATTCTTATGCCGTAAACGGCGCCGTGCATTACGCTAATGCGCTTTTGCACCATACGAGTTACACTGACATAATCGCTATAGGAGTTACAGGGCATAAAGACGGCAAGGATAAATTGCAAACGCAAATCGGCGTTTATTACGTTTCAAAGTCGAATTTGGGCATCGGGCGCAAAGTGGGCGAATTTAGCGATTTATCGTTTTTAAAGAAGGTAAATTTCGATGAATTTACGAATAAACTCAAAAATTTAAATTTAACTCCCGACGAACTGGAAAAAATCAAGCAAAAACGAGAGCGAGAGATAGACGCTAGCCTAGTAAAGCTAAACAACGATATTTATAGCAGCGAAAAAGGGCTTGGCGAAAACGACAGAGTTTATCTTGTTGCCGCTTCTATCATCGCTACTTTGGGTATTTCCGGGAAAGTAGCTCCGCTAGAAAAATCCGAGCTCAAATCCTCGAGCGAAAAAGGTAGCACCGACGGCGAAATTTTAATGCGAAAGATAGAGGCGTTTTTAAATGAGAAAAATTTACCTGTCGAAAAGAAAGACCTCATAATCCGCACTCTTTCAAACACGATACTAACCGATAATATAAATAAAATTTCAAACGGCGAAACTCAACTAAAACGCGTTTTTTCAAAAATAGTCGATGATCTGGGGATTTATTACAAAATCGGACTAACCACCGATTTTACGGGCAAACTTTTTAACGAGATGTATTCGTGGCTGGGCTTTACGCAGGATAAACTAAACGACGTAGTGCTTACGCCATCATACGTCGCCACGCTTTTGGCTAAACTTGCCCGCGTGAATAAAGACAGCTACGTTTGGGACTTTGCGACCGGTTCGGCGGGGCTTTTGGTTGCCGCGATGAACGAAATGCTAAAAGACGCTAAAAATAGCATAGCATCTCCTGATCAGCTAACCAAAAAAGAGGCGCATATTAAGGCATATCAACTTTTAGGCTTGGAGCTGCTATCAAGCGTCTATATGCTCGCGGTTTTAAATATGATAATGATGGGCGATGGAAGCTCTAATATCCTAAATAAAGATAGTTTGACTGACTTTGAGGGCGTTTACGGCTTCGGTAAAGACGACGAAAAATTTCCCGCAAATGCTTTTGTGTTAAATCCTCCGTATTCGGCGCCGGGCAACGGGATGGTATTCGTCGAAACGGCGTTAAATATGATGAGCGGCGGCTATGCGGCGATAATTATTCAAAATTCCGCCGGTAGCGGCAAGGCAAAAGAGATAAATAAAAGGATTTTAGCTCGCAATACCTTAATCGCAAGCATAAAAATGCCGATCGATCTTTTCGTCGGCAAATCAAGCGTGCAGACGAATGTCTATGTCTTTAAAGTCGGCGAAAAGCACGAAAAAGACGATATAGTAAAATTTATCGACTTTTCAAACGACGGCTATACGCGCTCAAACCGCAAAAAAGCTAGTAATAATCTAAGGGATACGGATAGAGCCAAGGAACGCTACGAGGAGCTTGTAAATTTGGTTCGTTTCGGCGCAAGCAAACTTGAAATTTTCACGCAAAACGAATATTACGAAGCGACGATTGATCCGAGCAATGGTGCCGACTGGAATAAATCTCGCCCCGTAGATACTATGCCGACACTAGCCGATTTTAAAAAGACCGTGAGCGACTACCTAAGCTGGGAAGTGGCGCAAATTTTAAAAAAGGATAGTCCCCGGGGAAGCGTGATATCGCAAAATTTAGCCGCTTTGGAGTTTGAATTCGTGTCAAATGGCGGCGAATTCAAGGAATTTCGGCTCGGCGAAGTTTTTTATTTAAAATCAAGCAAGCGAATTTTTCACGCTCAAAATTTGAAAATTTACGACGAGCAAATAGAGGGCAGCACTCCATATGTCGTTAGAGCTACAACAAATAATGGCATTCGCGGTTATGTAATAGAAAATTCTATTTATCTAAATGACGGCAATACTTTGAGTTTTGCACAAGATACTTTTAATGTTTTTTATCAGGCACAGCCATACTTTACGGGTAATAAAGTTAAGGTCTTAAAGTCAAAATTTGCTGAATTCAACTCTAAAATCGCTCTTTATATGGTCTCGAACTTCAACCATGTTTTACAAGATTGTACGTGGGGACTTGGCTCAAACGTAAATAGCATATCTGAAATAAAAATTCTCTTGCCGACGCTAGGCGGCAAGATAAATTTTTCCTTTATGGAAAAATTTATCGAAGAGCTCGAGCGCGAACGCGTCGAAGAGCTCGACGCGTATCTTGCGGCAACCGGACTTAAAGATTATAAGTTAACCAAGAAAGAAAAGGACGCTTTGGCTAAATTTGACAAATTTGGCAAATGGGAGGGGGTGACGAAGGAGTTTAATCTAAAAAAACTTTTTGGAAGCGCAACTCGCGGAAAACGTTTAAAGAGCGCGGATAGATATGATGGAGATTTGCCTTTTGTAACGGCTGGAGAGGCGGATATGGGGATATCGGCTTTTATAAGCAATGACGTCGAGATTTTTAAGGAAAATACCGTAACGATAGATATGTTCGGTTCCACAAAATATAGGAATTATAAGTATGGAGCAGACGATCACGTAGCGGTCGTGCATACTGAAAATTTGTCAAAATACGCGGCTATTTATGTCGCAACGGCTATCCACAAAGTGGCAAATGCCGGGCAGTTTAGTTATGCGCGTAATTTTTATGCAAAAGATGCCGATGAGTTAAATATTTTGCTTCCGGTTTTCGAAGGACAAATCGACTACGACTTTATGAACGATTTTATAAAAGCCATAGAAAAGCTAGTTATAAAAGACGTTGTGCTGTGGACAGAGCGAAAGATCACCGCCACAAGGCAAGTCGTAGAGGCTAATTAAAATTATGCGAAAAATAGTGTGCTAAATGAGAGGCAACGTTTTAAAAATAGGGAAATTTTAGAAATTCTCTATGGCGCTTTGCTTATAAGATACATTTGGGTGTAAATTTTCAAATTTTATATTCTTGGCTAGAACGCATAAATTAAAATTTTACCCGAAAGCACAGAGCCTTTAAATCCGCCGCACTTATTCGCCCACAACAGAAATCTAGAGAAGATAAAGTAAGGGGGGCGTTAAGTGCAAGGTCGGATCAGGGCAGAACCCACGGGAACCTGCGCGCTAAGCTACAATTTTATCTTCCTAACTTCCAGCTCGCCGCCAAAAAAGTTCGCGTAGTAAAGCAGGTCTTTTTCGACCTCAAGCCCCGCTAGGTAGCGCAGAGCGAGGTTTGCCTCAAAGCTTGCCGCAAACATCACTATAGCAGCCGTTATGCCCGCAGGCGTCGCGTTTAGGCTCGGGAAAAATTTAAAATCCGCATTCTGCACGAAGCAGACTTGGCACTGCCAGCTGTCCACCGACGCGAACACCCACGGCACGCCTATTTGCTTAGCAAAGGCATCAATCTGCGCGCGCGTGGCGAGATTATCGGTCGCATCCAAAATGAGATTAAATTTCTCGCCCGAGCCTATCGCGTTAGCGAAAAATTCCTCCGCGCGGCTCTTATGCACCTCCACGCTCACGCCGTCGTAGCGGCTTTCCGTGCGGCTTTTAAAGACGTCCGCTTTAAATTTACCCTCGTCTTCGAGAGTGAATAAAATTTGCCTGTGGATATTGTGAAGCGCCACCGTGTCGAAATCCACGACGCTGATCCGCCCGATGCCGCTTGCGCCCAGAGCGTAAGAAAGGCTGCTCCCAAGCCCGCCCGCGCCGATGATCAGGATGCGCTTGTCCGCAAGCGCGCGCTGCGTCTGTTCGCCCCAAAGTTGGATCTGTCTGTGAAAGTAGTTCATAAAAGCCCCCTGCTGACTAGATTTTTGCGGAATTTCCACAGCCCGCGCGCCGCAGCGATCTCGTCCGCGTCCACTTCGCACATCAGCACGCCCTCTTCGTTTTTCAGCTCGTTTGCGATCTCGCCGCCGGGGGTTACGACGAAGCTCTCGCCGTAAAATTTAAACTCGCTCTCGCCGAATTTCGCCTCGCCGATGCGGTTGGCGCGGATGACGTAGAGCGAGTTCGTAAACGCGCGCATCTTCAAAAGCTCGCGCCAGCGCCCGCCGCTTTCGAAGGTCGAGGCGCACGGCACGAGCACGCAACCGACGTTTTTCTGCATAAAATAGCGCCAAAATACGTCAAAAT
This sequence comes from uncultured Campylobacter sp., assembly GCF_938045775.1. Lineage (GTDB taxonomy): Bacteria > Campylobacterota > Campylobacteria > Campylobacterales > Campylobacteraceae > Campylobacter_B. Next base: position 11,153 of record NZ_CALIBH010000255.1, on the reverse strand, counting down.
GCGCCTCGTAGCCGAAACACACGCCGAATTTCACGCCGCCCTCGCTAAAGATCATCGGCGAAATTTTACCGATTTTGCGGCTTTTGCGGTTGGCGAAAAAGCCCTCCTCGTTCCAGTGCGGATAGTCCATCAGGATATTTTGATCGTAAAATTTCACTTCCGAGGGCGAAAATTTCGCGCATGATTTTACCCAGATAGGCTCGTTTTCGCTCGCGCAAAAGATCTCCTCTTCGCTCGCGTCTTTTTGGCTTTCTTCGGAATTTAGAGCGTTTGGGGCTTCAGAGGCGCTTTTTAAATTTGCGGCTTTGAAATTTAAAGATTTTGCGCCGCAGGAGTTTGAGCCGCCTTTGGAATTCTGCTCGCTTGCGGAATTTAAAGCGCCTTTAGAATTTGAACCATCGTTGGAATTTAAATCGCTTTTGGAATTTAGCTCACCCTTGCAACCGGGCTCGCTTTTAAGGCTTAAAGAATTTTCGCCGCTAGAGCTCGCGCTTTTTTGAGCCGCGCCGCCGAAAATGCCCGCCTGCCTCAAAATCGCGCCGCTAGCGGCTCTGATTATCGGCGCTACGATATGCAGGTCGTATTTAGCGGCAAGCCGCGCCATCAGCTCCTGCTTATGCTCGCTCTGTTCGCACGCGATGGAGCGTGGCATCTTTTTAAGCTCGCTAAAGAAGGAATTTAGCTCATATTCGCCCAGCAACACGATCCGCGCGCCGTTGTCTTTGGCGACCTTCATATAGTAATCGATCCGATTTTCGCTCATCGAAAGCGTCGGTAGTTGCAAAACGCATACATTTATCATTGTCGCCTCCTAAGCCTGCTCGGGTGCGTTTATTTCGGCAACCTCGAGCTTAGCGTTTTCTAAAATTTCCTTCGCCTCCTTTAGCAGCGCCACGCCCTGTTTATACAGCTTCACGCTCTCTTCTAGGCTTAGATCCTTGTCGTTTAGGCTCTTTAAAAGCGCGTTAATCTTCTCCATTTTTTCTTCAAAACTCATCCAAAATCCTTTTTATGATGTAATCAAATTTTTCTATCTCGACCAAAAACGCGTCGTGCCCATAGTCGCTGTCGATCTGCGCGTAGCTAGTGCGATCCTTTTTGCCCAGATCGCTCATCGCATCGTAAATTTCTTTCATTAGCCCCGGCGGAAAGAGCACGTCGCCTTTGAAAGAGATGAGGTGCAGGCGCGATCTGATCTGCGCGCAGGCGTTTTTAAGATTGCCGTAGTGGCGCGTGCAATCAAATATATTCATCATCTTGGCGATGTAGAGATAGCATAGCGGATCGAACCTGCGCGCGAAATTTTCGCCGTTGTATTCAAGGTAGCGATCCACCTGAAAGCGTCCGTTGATCTCGTAAAGACCGTCGGTTTCGACGTAGTTGCGCCCGAATTTATCCTGCATCGAGCTTGGGCTTAGAAAGCTAATATGTCCCGCCATGCGCCCCACCGCCATGCCGTCAAGTCCGTGCTCGGCGATTAGATTTTTATCGTAGTTGCCGCCTTTGAAATTTGGATCGCGCAAGATAGCCTCGGTCGCGATCTTATTAAACGCGATCGCCCAAGGCTGCGTAGCGTATGTGCTTGCGAGTACGAAAATTTCATCCGCAAATTCCGGATATTCGATCGCGTAGCACAGCGCCTGCATGCCGCCCAGACTGCCGCCGATAACGGCGCGAACGCGGGCGATGCCTAGGCGCTTTAAAAGCATCATCTGCGCGCGTACGACGTCGGAGACGACTACTACCGGAAAGCGTAAGCGGTACTCGCGGCCGCTGCTTTCATCGACGTCGAGCGGGCAGGTAGAGCCGAAAGGCGAAGCCAGGATGTTTATGCAGATGACGAAAAATTTCATAGTATCAACCGCTTTATGATCGCCGATGAGCCCGTCCCACCAGCCAGGCTTAACGTCGCCCTCGTAGAGCCCCGCGGCGTGCGCGGAGCCGGTTAGGGCGTGGCAGATGACGATGACGTTGGATTTGTCCGGATTTAGCTCGCCGTAGGTTTCATAGGCGAGCTTGAAGTTGGAAAAGACGCGGCCGCTCTCCAGATAGAGCGGCTCGTCGAAATTTTGAATTTTGCTTTGAAGGATCACTGATTTACTCGGTAATTCGGCGCTTCCTGCGTGATGATGACGTCGTGGACGTGGCTTTCTTTAAGACCCGCGCTCGTGATCTCGACGAATTCCGCCTTTTGCTGAAAGGTCGCGATATCCTTGCTGCCGCAGTATCCCATCGAGCTTCGCAAGCCGCCTAGCAGCTGAAAGATCACGTCTTTTAGCATGCCTGCGTAAGGCACGCGCCCTTCGACGCCCTCGGGTACGAGCTTTTCTTTTGCGGTGCCGTCTTGAAAGTAGCGATCCGAGCTTCCCTTCTGCATCGCCGCCAAAGAGCCCATGCCGCGGTAGGTTTTGTACTGACGGCCCTGAAACGTAATGAGCTCGCCCGGGGTTTCGTAGCAGCCTGCTAGCAGGCTTCCCATCATCACCGAGCTTGCGCCCGCGGCTAGGGCTTTGGCGATGTCGCCCGAGTATTTGATGCCGCCGTCTGCGATGATCGGAATTCCAAATTTAGCCGCCTCGATCGCGCAATCGTTGATCGCGGTGAATTGCGGCACGCCCACGCCCGCTACGATGCGCGTAGTGCAGATCGAGCCCGGGCCGATGCCTACTTTAATCGCGTCTGCTCCCGCGTTTGCGATATCTTTTATGCTGGCGGGGTTTGCGACGTTTCCGACTACTACGTCCACGTCAAAATTTCGCTTCAGCTCCTTAAGCGTGTCGATAATGCCTTTGGAGTGTCCGTGCGCGGAGTCCATCACAAGCGCATCTACGCCCGCTTTTACAAGGGCTTCGGCTCTTTGCAGATGGCCTACGCTGATTGCCGCGGCGACGCGAAGGCGGCCGAATTTGTCTTTATTAGCGCTTGGATATTCGATGCGCTTTTTAAGGTCTTTAATCGTGATAAGCCCCTCTAAGTGGCCGTTTGCGTCGATTATCGGAAGCTTTTCTACCTTATTGTTTCTAAAAATTTTCTCCGCATCATCAAGCGTGCAACCTTTCGGAGCGGTAATTAGCGGAGCTTTGGTCATCTTCTCGCCCACGAGCGCGGCGGTGTCGGTTTCAAAGCGTAGGTCGCGATTGGTCAAAATCCCAATCAGCACGCTGTTGTCGTCGATAACGGGAATGCCGCTGATATGGTACTCGCTCATCAGATCGAGAGCGTCTTTGATCGTGGCGTCCGCCTTGATCGAGATAGGATCGATAATGACGCCACTTTCGCTCTTTTTTACGCGGCGAACCATCTTGGCTTGGGAGTCCTCGTCCATATTTTTATGGATCACGCCGATGCCGCCGAGGCGCGCCATCATTATCGCGGTGCGGTACTCGGTGACCGTATCCATCGCAGCACTCACAAGAGGGGTATTTAGCGTGATATTTTTCGTAAAACTCGTGCTGATATCAACCTCTTTGGGTAAAATTTCAGAGTATTGCGGTACCAACAAAACATCCTCGAAGGTCAGAGCCTTTTTGACGATCTTCATACTTATCCTTTCACGATTTTTTCTAAACTCAAGCCGCCGTCCAGCACCGTTTGTTCATCGTAGGCGCGCCCGATAAGCTGCGCGCTGATATTAAGAGCCTCTTTATTTTTCGCTACCGGCACGGAGATCGCGGGAAGTCCCGCTAAATTTACGCCGATCGTGTAGATGTCGCTAAGATATGCGCGAAGCGGATCGCTAAGCTCGCCGAATTTATACGCCACGCCCGGCGCGATCGGCATAAAGATCAAATCGGCGTCTTTTAAAATTTCCTCATATTCGCTTTTGATGAATGCCCTTGCTTTCTGCGCTTTGATGTAATACGCGTCATAGTAGCCGCTGCTTAGCACGAAGGTGCCTAGAAGCATGCGGCGCTTGACCTCGTCGCCAAATCCTTCGCCGCGAGTGTTGGCGTAGAGTTCTTTTAAATTTAGAGCCTTTGCGCGGTTTCCGTAGCGTACGCCGTCGTAGCGGCTTAAATTTGCGCTAGCTTCGGCGGTTGCGATGATGTAGTAGGTCGCGATGTCGTATTTGGAGCTGCAAAGATCGCGGTAAACGATCTCGTGCCCGAAGGATTTTAGCTTTTCTATAGTTAAATTTAAAGCCTCTTTGACCTGCTGCGAGGCCTCGTCGATATAATTTTTTATAACGGCGATCTTAAGCTTGCGATCCGCGTTTAGCTTATCTGCGGTGCTTTCGTAAGCGCCCGCGTAGCTCGTGCTGTCCATCTCGTCGCGGCCTGCGATGATGTCGTATAAAATCGCCGCATCCTCGACGCTGCGCGTGATCGGTCCTATCTGATCGAGACTACTCGAATACGCCGCGAGCCCGTAGCGACTGACTCTGCCGTAGCTCGGCTTAAAGCCTACGCAGCCGCAAAATGCCGCCGGCTGGCGGATAGAGCCGCCCGTATCGCTTCCGAGTGCGGCTACGGCGATATTTGCGGCTACAGCAGCCGCGCTTCCGCCGCTACTGCCGCCGGGTACGCGCGAGTGATCGGTCGGATTGAGAGTTTTGCCGTAGAATGAGCTCTCAGTCGTGCTTCCCATCGCAAACTCATCCATATTAGTTCGTCCAAACGGCGCCAAACCGCGCTTCCGTAGCTTTTTGATCACCGTCGCGTCGTATGGCGCGACGTAGCCTTGCAGAATTTTACTCGCCGAGGTCACGCTCCAATCTTTTACCTGAATGTTATCTTTGATCGCGATCGGTACGCCCTCGCCGCTGATGTTTAGAGCCTCGCCCGTGAGCTGCTCGACGTAGGCGCCGAGCTCTTTGGTTTTTAAAATTTTATCCTTTAGCTCCGCTCTAAGCGCCGAAATTTCATCCGCGCTCAGCTTTAGAGCCTCTTTCAAACTTATCATCTGCCATCCTTAAATTTATTCACGAAATAGATTCCCACGCCCGTTGCTACGCAGATCAGCGCGATCGTAAAAAATACGAAGCCAAGACTTATGGGGCTAGCGAGCATGCATGACCTTTGCGCAGCGTGGGCAGAGCTCATCAGGCTCTTTTGCGTTAAATTTCCAGCATCTCGGGCATTTGTGCTTCGATGATTTTACGAGGCGGAAAATTTCGTCGTTTATCTTAAACTCCGCCAGAGCCTCCTCGCTTTGCAGAGTGTCCACATCGCTTACCATGAACCAATCCGCTACGCCCAGGATGTCGTTTGATAAAATTTCGTTCGAGCTCGTCTGCAAAACCAGCTCAAGCGTCGATTTGATGATTTTGTCCTTTTTCAGCGCGTCGATGAGTTCGAAAAATTTCTCCCTCGATTTGATTAAAATTTCGTCGAATTCTAGAAAATCGTCAAATTCTATCTGCTTATATGTCAGATCGAAAGCGTCTTCTTTGCCCTCTTTGATGATTTGCGGCGCAAACTGCATTACTTCGTCGATCGTGTAGGTTAGCGTAGGCGCGATCAGAGGCAGCAGCGCTCGCGTAATCAGAGCGATCGCACTTTGCGCGCTTCTGCGGCGCGGCTCGTCGGGTGCGTCGCAGTAGAGCCTGTCTTTGCAGATATCAAGATAAATTCCGCTCAAATCGGCGCTTAAGAAATTTAGTAAGGCGTTGAAGCCCTTTGAAAAATCGTAGTTTCTAAACGCCGCTTCCGTGCCCGCAAAGGCGTTTGCCGCGCGCGTTAGGATCCAGCGGTCAAGCCGCGTAAAATTACTCGTCTCGATCTCATTTAAATCGCTCGTGCTTGCGAGCAGAAATCTTATAGTATTTCGGATCTTGCGGTACTGCTCGCTTACCTGCTTTAGGATATTGTCGCTGATCTTTAGATCGGTCGAATAATCGCTCATCGCGACCCAAAGGCGTAAAATTTCCACGCCGTGGCTCTTTGCGACCTCTTGCGGATAGACGACGTTTCCGACGGATTTGCTCATCTTCTGGCCCTTCTCATCGACGGTAAATCCGTGTGTGAGGATGCTTTTGTACGGCGCGCATTCGTTGATCGCGCAGCTTAGAAGCAGAGAGCTTTGAAACCAGCCGCGGTGTTGGTCGCTGCCCTCAAGATACATATCCGCAGGGAATTTGCCCGCATCATAGGCGCCGCTTTGCAGCACCGCTTTCCACGTAGAGCCGCTATCGAACCAAACGTCTAAGATATCCATCACCTTTTCTAAATTTTCAGGCTTATAGCCGCTGTCCTGCGGTAAAAGCTCCGAAATTTCCATCTGCCACCAAGCATCCGCACCTTTGGCTTTAAAAATTTCGTAGATATTATTTAAAATTTTTTCATCAAAGATCGGCTCTTTGGTGCTTTTATCGCGGAAAAACGCGATCGGCACGCCCCAATCTCTTTGGCGCGAGATACACCAATCGGGGCGATTTTCTATCATCGAGGTAAGGCGGTTGATGCCGCTTTGCGGGTAAAATTTAACCCCTCCGATCTGCTCTAGCGCCACCTGACGCAGTGTCTTGCCGCTAGGCATTGGCTCGTCCATCGCGATAAACCACTGCTTCGTCGCGCGGTAGATCACCGGTTTGTGCGTGCGCCAGCAGTGCGGATAGGAGTGGACGAATTTGCCGGACTTGATAAGCGCGGGGCCTAGAAGCTCTAAAATTTTCTCGTTTGCTTTGAAAATATGCATCCCCACGAGCTCATCTACGACGTCTGCGCGGAAGAGTTTTTTGGTTTTAAGAGTTTGATCGAAACAGCCGCCCTCATCCACGGGCATCAGCACCTCGATGCCGTATTTAAGCCCTACGAAATAATCGTCCTCGCCGTGTCCCGGAGCCGTATGCACGAGCCCGGTGCCGCCGTCCATTAAAACGTGCTCGCCGAGGATAAATTTTGAATCCCTATCATTTAGCGGATTGATCGCGTTTAGACCTTCAAGCTCGGTAGCCTTAAATTCTTTTACGATCTTGCCCTCGGTGATGCCTAGGCTTACGAGGCTTTCGACCAAAGGTTTTGCAAGGATTAAATTTTCGCTCGTCAGCGCGTAAATTTCATTCGGGTTCAAAGATATTGCGCCATTTGCGGGCAGCGTCCAAGGCGTGGTCGTCCAGATGACCGCTTTGGCGCCTTTCGCGCCGATTTTAGCGTTCGCTTCACTGCTTAGATCAAACGCCACAAAGATCGAGTAGTCCTCTTTGTCTTTGTATTCGACCTCGGCTTCTGCAAGCGCGCTTTTTGCCGCCCAGCTCCAAAACACGGGCTTACTTCGCTCGATCAGAATTCCTTTTTTTGCGATCTGGCAGAGCGCCTTGTAAATTTCCGCCTCAAACTCAAATTTTAGCGTCAGATACGGATTATCCCAGTCGCCTAAAATCCCCATATCTTTAAATTCATTGCGCTGCACGTCGATGAACTCTTTGGCGTGCTGCCTACAAAGCTCGCGGATCTGCACTTTTGAAAGCGATTTTTTCCGCTCGCCCAGCTTGATCTCCACTTGCTGCTCGATCGGCAGACCGTGGCAGTCCCAGCCCGGCACGTAGCGGATATCCTCGCCGAAGAAATAATGGGTTTTGGTGATGATGTCTTTTAAAATTTTATTCAGCGCGTGGCCGATGTGGAGGTGTCCGTTAGCGTACGGCGGGCCGTCGTGGATATTAAAGCTGACGCTTGCGCCCTTGCGTTTAGCCTTCATCTTTTTGTAAATTTTACGCTGCTCGTACCATGCCTTAAACCGCGCAGGTTCGTTCTGCGGCAGTGCGCCTCGCATCGCAAAATCCGTAGTAGGAAGAAAGAGAGTATCTTTGTAGTCCATATTTGTACCTTTTCGTGTCTTAAAAAATTTGTGAAGTTTATCCAAAACGCCATTAAAAAGCTCTGAAAGAGCAGTCTGCGTTTATGCTATAATGTGCGAAAATTTAATGAGGGTCTTTATGAAAAATATCATCCTTGTAATCGGCGAGGAGATCCGCTACGACGCGGCTTTGATGAGCTATATTTCCCGCAGCTACGAACGTGTTTTCGGGCGAATCGACGATCTGAAATTCTTAAGCGAAAACGATAAGGTTTTGCCCTTCGCGCTTGAAAAGATGATCGATTCGTACGATTTTATCACGATCTTTGCGGCAAACTCCGCCTACGCGGTCGTCGGTAAAATTTTATCGACGCTCTCTTTCGATTCGCTCGAGCTGAAAAACGGAGAAACCCTAGCGCCCTCGATGGCGCGCACGGTGGCGAAAAACAGCTTCCTGCTAAACGTCAGAGGCTGCTCTGTAAACGTGATCAAGGCGCTTTGCTTGCAGAGCTTGCCGCCGATCCTCCAAGACGCGCCGAGCGCTGGCGAGAGCTTTTATCTTTTCGATTGCGAATACGAAAGCGTAAAGCAGCGCCTAGAGAGCCTTGCGATCAGTTATAAAATTTCGCTTACGATCAGCAGGCCCTGCTCCTTTTTGCTGCTCGTGCGCGCCAGTGCGATGAAATTCGGAGCGCTGGATGCGTTTTTGCAAAGCGTCGGCAAGTATTATGAGAGCTGCTACATCGAAGGCGGCGATTTTATGGGCTTTGTGGTGGATAGGCTGCGCGAAATAGGCGCTAAGATCACCTTTGCCGAAAGCTGCACCGCAGGGCTCATCGCTGCAAAATTCGGCGCAGTCGCGGGCGTGAGCGACGTTTTTGACGGCTCGCTCGTAAGCTACGCCAACGAGATAAAAAATCTCTGGCTCAACGTGAGCGAAGATACGCTCGCTCGCTACGGCGCTGTCAGCGCGCAGACCGTGGGCGAGATGCTGGAGGGTGCGCTGCAAAGCAGCGGGGCGAGCTTCGCTCTTGCAGTAAGCGGTATCGCGGGCCCCGGCGGCGGAAGCGCGCAAAAGCCCGTAGGGACGGTCTTTATCGGCGCGAAGGAGCAGGGCGGCAAACAGATCGTCGGGGAATTTCATCTAAAAGGCGATCGAAACTACATCCGCGAACAAAGCGCCGATATCGCTATTTGCTTGCTTTTGAAGCTTAGAAGCGATCTGTTTTTCGGGCGGCTTCCGAGCGCGATTGCAAGGGATGAAATTTAAAGGAGCGGATTTTGAAAAGACGAATTTTGAAAGGGTGCGGACGCGATTTGGCGCAGAATTTTATCCGAGCAAGCGGCGAGCGGGGCTTTGGACGATGGCAAAATTTCGATTCGACGCAGGGCGGGCAGAATTTTACTCGGGCTAGCGACGGGCGAAATTTTATCTCAGCGCAGGGCGGACTAAATTTTATCTCGGCGGGTCGCGCTAGAAATTTTAGCTTTATAAACGCGGCGCGAAATTTTACTTTGGCGCTAGCTGCGACGTGTGTTTTAGGCGGCTGCGACGGCGGATCGGACGGGCAAGATCGCGAACAAAGCGCACGTTCGGAACAGAATTTTAGCGCGAGCAATCAAGGGCGAAATTTTAATAAAAGCGCGGATAGCTCGGGACAAAATTCCGCTCAAAGCTCTACACAAAATTCTATACAAAGCTCTGCGCCGCAGGGCTTTGAGAGCAAGCAAAAATCCGATCTGAACTCCACGATAGACGAGCTTGCAAACGATGCTAAAGTTTTGGGCGAGGCCTTGCAAAATTTGCAGAAAAAGGCGCCCGAAGCATTGAACGATTTCGCCGCTCGCAACGCCGATAGGACCAAGGATCTGATAAAGCAGGGCGAGGCGGCGGCACGCGAGGCGAGCAAAAACCTTGATAAGATGGGCGAAAGCCTGCAAGGAATTATAAAAGATGTAAACGAAAGCCTAGGCAAGGTCTTGGAGGGCTTTGGCGTGCAGCCCAGACAGGAGCCGCGCGGCGGGCGCTCGCAGGAGCACGATGATAATTCAGATCCTGAAGAGGCGGCTGGTAGGCAAAGCTTTAGAATTTAAGCAGCGCTAAATTTTACTCAAATTTTTTGTTGCAACTACCACCCGCAAGGAAGTGGCAAGCCTCCGCAGGAGCGTAACGAGCCTGCACGAAAGCGTGACGGACACTCAAAAGAGCGCGATGAGCACCCGCAACCCGATGACGGAACCGATGGCAAGGTTTTATAGTTTAAAGCGCGGCTAGATTTCATCTAAATTTTATTTGTTGTGGCGAATGCTTGCAGAGAAGCGATGCTAAATTTTATTAAAATTTCCCCTGCGCGACGGTTTCGTTAAAATTTTACTCGCGCGAGCCTCCGCAATGGTGCGATGAACACTTACAAAAAAGTAGTAAATCTCTGCAAAACGCGACGAGTGCCCCGAGGGCAAGCATTTCTAAATAAAGCGCGAGTAACGGATGAAGTTTGGGATTCAAAGCTCGCGCTCTTTGAAGTTGCTGTAAAGATAAGCGGGTGGCGGCTGGTAAAGCTTTAGAATTTAAGGCCGCTTGCGATAAAACGAGAAAAATTTTACGAAGTAGGGCTATAATGCGCCCCGCAATTTCAAATTTATAAGGATAGAAATGAAAACTCTCATTATTTTGGCTCATCCAAATATCGCAAACTCGCTTGTAAACCGCCACTGGAGGGATGCTGTGCTAGCCCATCCTGATAAGTTCGAGCTTCATGATCTTTACGCGCTTTATGCGGATTTTAAAATCGATGTGGAAAAGGAGCAAAAACTGCTCGAAAGCCACGATAAAATCGTGCTTCAGTTTCCGTTTCGTTTTTCAAACTGCACGCCGCTTCTTAAGCAGTGGTTTGAGGACGTTTTTACGCGCGGCTGGGCTTATGGCACAGAGAGCGGCGGCAAGCTTAAAGGCAAAAAATTCGCGCTTGCGATCTCGCTTGGCGCGACCGAGGCAAACTACTCTAAAAACGGCATTGTGGGCTTTAGCGTAGATGAGGTGCTAGCGCCATTTAAAGCTACGTTTAATTTTGTCGGCGCAGTTGCGCTACCAAATTTCGTCTCATACGGCTTTACTTACGATAAAAGCGAGCAAGCCATAGAAAATAGTGCGAAAAATTATATAAAGTATTTAAATAAGCTTTAAATTCTTTGCTTTTCTAGCTGCCCGCCGCGCGTAAAGCTTTAAAATTTTATGTAAGCAGCGCGGCTGATTTTTTAAAATTTTCGCTCAAGAAGCTCAAATTTAATCTCGAAATTTTTAAATTTTACCCCAAAATTCCGCTCGCGCTTCGTATGCGAACTCAAATGAAATTTTAAGCAAAATTCCGCGTCTAAATTTGAGCCCCGCTCTTAAATTTTAAAATTTTATCAGAGAT
>NZ_CALIBH010000254.1 GCF_938045775.1 uncultured Campylobacter sp. | reverse complement strand
CTCGTCGGGCTCATAACCCGAAGGTCGGTGGTTCAAATCCACCCTCTGCAACCAAACACCCATTACAAGGGCATTTGATAAAATCTTAAAATATTCTTATTTTTCCAAAGCAGAAATTATCAAATTTTCGATAGTGCTTTTCGATTGCTTTATGTTAGCCGTAATATATTTTTGAGTAGTAATGATATTCGTATGACCGAGAGTAAAACTCACCTGCTCGATCGGCAACTTAAGATAATTTATGCAATATGTGCCAATAAGATGCCTTATGTCGTGAAGCCTGATTTTGGGTAAATTGTTTCGCTTAAGCAAAGAATTCCAACTTCTACGCAGATCAACAAATTTTGTTTTAGTAGCGGGATTGATAAAGACATAGCTATTTAGCTGATTATTCTGTTTTGCGGCTATATAGCGCTTTAATAGCCTTTTATAAAGTTCGTCGCTCATAGAATAGACCATATCGCGCTTAGCTTTATTGATTTGAAAAGGTATGACGTAAGTTTTAGTCTTTAAATTTACGTCACTCCAACGCAAGCTTAAGACCTCATTTTTACGCCTGCCGTGGAGTAGAAAAAAGAATATATCGGCGCTATCAGCTTCATTTTCACATATAGCTTTTATAAATTGCCTTTGGACGGATAGCGGATAATCAAAATATCGCTTATTGTCAAATTTAGGCAACTCGACGAAATCGCAAGGATTTTTAGCTATAAGCTCAAGCTTTTGAGCAAATTTAAATATTACGTGAAGCTTTGCAAGGATATTTTTAACGGTCTTGATTTTATAATCAGCCTTGATTAAGCCGTTACAGAGCCTTTGAATATCCAAAAAGCTTATATCGCTTACATCTTTTTCGCCTAAACTTGAAGCGATATGCTTCTTGTAGGTTGATATATCACTTTCTAAAGTGTGCTTACGAAGTATCAGCTCGTAAAATTCTATATAATCGTTAAAAAGCTCGTTAAGCAACATCTTAAAGCCTTTTAGAATAGATATGGCATAACGCCGTTATTGGAATATTTGAATTCCAACTCTCTAAAAATCATCTCTACGACGTTTTGGCTCATAGCATTTCCCGCCTGCTTGTATATCTGCGTATCGCTCACTACGATTTTGAAATCATCGCCGATGCCTTGCAGGCGCAAACATTCGCGCGGAGTGAGTTTACGTATGCGCTCACCGCAGAGTAATCGTTGTAATATTTTCGGCTCCGTTTGTCCGCCGCTTCTGGTAGTAAGGGTGGGGGAGATTCCATTTATATCATATACTCTTTTATTAGTGTCTTTGGTTTTGAAATCCAGCTCGCCTAATATCTTAATGAAAGTATCAGTTCTGCGTGCGCCCTGATTTGTAGTTAAAGTGTTGCTTACGCCATCAAATTCCGAAACCGAGCTGAATCGCCCTTTAAATTTCGGATTCTTTCGCCTCATTCCCGCAATCGCGTGCTCACTCAAAAAATATTTTTCATCTACAGAGGTCTCTAGCATATCCCCGAGCGTAAGCTTCAGAGACTGTTTAGGTGCGAAATGAAAGGAAAAATACCTATCCGCATCAAGGAAGCCGACTATATATAGTCGCTCTCTATTTTGAGGAATACCGTAGTCTTTGGTGTTGAGAATTTCAGCGTAGCAGTGATAGCCAAGATCGCGCAAAGCATTCAGGAAATTCACGTATGCCTTGCCCTTTTCGATCGATAGAAAGCCTTTGACGTTTTCGAATACGAAAACCTCCGGGCGGCATTCTTTCACTATGCGATAGTATTGCCAGATGAGATTGCCGCGATCCCCCTCCGTGCCCGCTCGCTCTCCTGCGATAGAAAAGTCTTGGCAGGGGCTGCCGCCTACAAGTATGCCTATTTGTCCGTGATACTTCGTAGCATCTAGGGTGCGGACATCCTCATAAAAAGGCACGTTTTGGTGGTTGAGCGCATTGGCTTCATAACTACGGCGCGCGAATTTGTCAATTTCGCAAGCAAATATCGTGCTGCTATAGCCGAACACCTTGCGATACGCCATCTCCGCTACGCCGATACCTGAAAAGATAGTCGCAATATGCAAAATATTATCCTTTCAAAACGGATACGGCATAACGCCATTATTGGAATACTTAAATTCTAATTCCCTAATATCCTCTAAAGCATGCTCGGTAAAATATCTGATATGATTTTTGTATCGTTGCAAGAAGCCGCGCTCGATCATTTCATTCTCAAGCATAGCGTAATCTTGGACGCTTAGAATGTCGTCCGTCATTTCGTTTTGATTATTGCGCCAATAGAGTTTAAGTCTTTCATCGCTCATATCTTTCCAAGCGGTGCGAAATATCTTGCTAGGCTTGTAGATTATAGGTTTTTCGCCGCTATTATAAACCTTTTGAATAGATTTAAACTCGTGAGATTGGATTTTACCGACGCTTTGAGCTGGATTGATACTCTTAACGTATTCATGCTTAAGCCGACCGCAGACGTAATATAGCAGGTGTCCGTCCTCGTAGATAAGCTCCTCTGAAGTGTAAGGAATACTCATAAAAATACTTTGGCTCTTATAATCCCACTCTATAAGTGTATCGTTAAAGTCTTTTAGGATATTGAGGTTGCCGAGATCACGCAAACCTTTAATGAAATTTATCTTACGGTAAACCCAAAGCGGGATTGGGTTTTGCGAGGATAGAAACCTGCGAATTTTATGCTTTATAAACCACGCCTGAACCTCGTTAATATCGTCAGTTTCGTTGAAATTTATAAAGGTCTTGGTGATATATTTCATCACATAACCCGTGGCGTTGTTTATAGAGGTCTGAAACCCGTTAATCTCGCCGTTTGCTATTTGAGCCGCAGTTAAACGCTCATTTCTTAAATTCTGTGGGGCATAGAATACGTCTTTGTAAATTTTAAGCAGATACGGAATTGTATGCCTTGGGGCATATATCAAAGCGTGAATATGCGGCACGCCATCATTTTTATGCGGCTCAAAGGTGCGGATATACTGAAATACCTCGCCCTCATAAACGCGCCTAAAACGTTTAGTAAATTTATGAAAATTATAATTTAAAACGTTGGCTAAATCCTTGATAGTAAAAGGCACGCCCTCGTTAAGCTTCTGTTTCTGTTCTATCGGAAGCGATCTAATATCCTTGGTGGTAAAGGTAGCAAAATTACCCACTAGCGCCTTACGAAAACAGCCGTTTAAGGTAATGGTTAGAAACACGGGCACCAGCTCATGTTTGATTGAAAGCATATGGATAGTATTTGTCCTATTGGCTACCTCGGCGTAATAGGTGCTTGAAAAGTTTGCAGACTTTGAGACCGAAAGCAGACTTTTTTCTTCGCCGAAAGAATTTACGAATTTATAATCCTGCAAAAACTTTCGTTGTCTGTCAATTTTAAGCTTTACAGCTAAAAGATCAGCCTCATTTAGTCCAAACATCTTTAAGCTTTATTTAAGAGTGACAGATTTTTATTAAATTGACAAGGGAGCAGAGAAAAGCGCGCTCCTCGTGCCTCGTCGCTTGCTTTTCTCTGCGGCCGTCGCCCGAATAATATGCCGTATGCTCTCATACTCATTTTAATTTACCTCTATCGTAAGGGTTATAACGCTAGTGCTTTTATAATTCTGCTCGATAGAGAAAAGATATTTGAGTATAGGTATATCCTTGAGTAGCGGCACGCCGTTACGTTTTGAATAGGCAACGTCTTTGTTAATGCCGCTTAAAACCAAAAGCTCGCCCCGCTTAAGGCTATAATTTGATTTGAGCTCCTTTTTACTCGTGCGCGGCGTAAGGGTGTTTTGCGTATCTAATAAGTCCTCAACCACCAAATCAAGGCTAAAATCGACGTTTGAATTCTGAAGCACAACCGGGCGAATTTTGATTTTTAAGCCTACATCCTTGTATTCGTAGCTGTTTTGAGTGGCGGTGCCGTTTTGAGTGTAGGTGCTGGTGTTCGTTAGATACGGCACATTTTCGACGGAGGAAAAATATACCTCGGCGCCGCTTTTTGCGACCAGAAAAGGGCTTTGCTTGATAGTCGTTACGCCGTTTTGCTGAAGCAGGCTAAGAACTCCGTAAAAGCCCCGTTTCTTTGTAGTTACGACATTCGTTTCAGCGCTATAAGGCATAGTGATAAGATTTATGAAATAGTTTAGATCGGAGCGGGTAACGACGTCGCCTAAAGAATTTAGATGCGAGCCTATATCTTTGTAATCATTGGTATTCGTTTCAAGTATAGTAAGCTTAAAATTTACCTGCTCGAGCTTTTTATCGCTTCTTTGCACAAAATCTATTATGTCGCTATATTCGTCGTCGCTTGCTTTAAAGACTACGGAGTTTGTAGAGCGGATATAGCTTGAGTTTTGATCGGTCATCTTGCTTACTATCTTATCCGCGTCGTCATAGGAGTTATTAGCAAGAGTGAAATATCTTAGCCTGCGCTCGGCGCTAATGCTGCCATTAGCATCGCCATAGTCCTTATTCTTCTTAAAAACATAATAAAAGCCGTCCGTTAGAATGAGCTTTAAGCCTTTACTTTCTATGGCTTTGCGAAAGTGTTTTATAGTTACGTCTGAATTCTTAGCAGTGTAGAAATAAAAGCTATTCGGATCTATCTCATCACTGATTAGAATATCGATTTTTGAATTATGGCTAGCAACGTTGGCGAAATCAAGCAAATTAAGCTTGACTTCCTCACTGAATGCGCTACTTAGAATAAATAGCGCTAGAAAAAGAATTTTTTTCATCTAACTCTTCCTTCTTTAGGTTATCGAAAACGGGCTTATCAAAGCCGACAAAGAAATACGTAATACCTTTACCTTTAAACGAGCGCACATTAAATTTAGGCGGGGAGCGCAAAAAGATGAAATTTAAGTATCTCTGATCAAAGTGATCGTAAGTGCCGTTTTGAATGGAGCAGCGATCGTAAAAACAATAAATTTGGTATATGTAGCCGATAGGAGGTTCATTAGAATTTGGAACGGAAGCGTTAAATAAAGCTTTAGTGCTATTACCGCTTGCGGTTTCGATAGGTTGATTGGATTGGGTATCGGGGGCGGAGGAATCGGCGGATTCATCAGAATTGAAACTTTTCACAAAAAAATAAAAATATATAGATAGCGTGATAAACAGAAATAATGATACATAAAGAAATTTACGAACAAAAGATTTTTGAGAAGCATTTTGCCCCGAGTGATAGAGATTAAAAACCTCTTTCATATACGGAACGTGAAATTTCTGCATAACGTCTTTTTGATACATTTTGTAAGAGCCATAAAGCATATATCTAAATTTATTTTTGAATAGGCGCTTAGAGCTATCTACGGCTTTTACAAAATGCTCGGCTATACGCTTATACTCGTTACTTATAAGCGATAAATCCTGTGTAATAAGCATAATATCCTGGTATAAATGGCGATGATAGGTAAGCCACCAAACTAAAATATTATCCTCTTTGGCTTTTAAGAAGTTATGAGCCTCATCGAGGATTATTAAGACATTATGTAAATTTAGCTCCTTGGCTTTTTCATTTAGAACGTCATCGCCCACTTTATCCATATAAAGCAAATATAGGACTTCAAGATCGGAGTAAAACTTTTCATAGTCGAATTTTATAAATTTATCGTCTAACTCAAATTTAAAGCCGTTGATATTGGTATAGCAATATGAATATTCTTTCTGCTTCTCGGGCTTAATAACCTTTGATAGGAAAGTATCCTTTGGCTTGAAAATAAAAAGCTGATAAATTTTAAAAACTGCATAATATGTCTTACCACTACCGGGATTGCCGACGATGTAAGTTATCATTTAGAAGCCTCAAGTAATATAATAAGTAAGCTCATTTATAGTTTTCCTAAGTTTTTCAAGTAGCTTCATACCCATTTTTGCGCCTATTATCAAAAACAATGATATTAAAAACGGAGCATAAAGATTAAAGACGTCCCAAAAAGCCTTAAAAACACCAAGAGTTGATAACACAGACAAAGCAACAGAAGTAACCTCATTCGTAGAAGTGCCAGGATTGGTAAGATTTTTGATAAAACCATAAATATCGCCTAATTGATCGAACAAAAATACAGCCATAGCAAGCAACGCGCCAAAATATATAAGCATCAAAATAAACATTGCAGCTTCTATTAAAACAA
>NZ_CALIBH010000253.1 GCF_938045775.1 uncultured Campylobacter sp. | reverse complement strand
TCCACTCCACGGTCATCGGTTTTGGGCGGCTCACGTCGCCGAAAAGTAGCGGCGGTTTCACGCAGCGGCTACCGTAGCTCTGCACCCAGCCGTTGGCACTAAACGCGTATCCGCTCATCTGCTCGCCGAAATACTCGACCATATCGTTACGCTCCGGCTCGCCGTGAACCAGTACGTCCAGACCAATCTCATCTTGAAATTTAACGCAGTCGTCGATATAAGCTTTGATCTGCTTCTCATAATCCTCGCGCGCTAAAAGTCCATTTTTGTAGGCGTTGCGAACCTGGCGAAGCTCGGCAGTCTGAGGAAAGGAGCCGATCGTAGTGGTAGGTAAAATTCCATAGCCTAGCTCCTTTTTCTGCACCTTGATGCGATCCTCGTAGCGATCGGCGCGCTCAAGCCTGCTTAGCGAGTTCACGCGAGCAGAGACCTTTTCGTCGTGGATTAGCGGCGAGCTAGCGCGAGTTTTGGCGGATTTTTGATTCTGCTCGTAAGCTTTCATGCCGTGCTCGCACATCGGAATTTCAAAGAAAAGATGGGTTAAAATCGAAATTTCGCTTAGTTTTTCGACCGCGAAGCTTAGCCAGGATTTGATCTCGGCGCTTAGCTTGTCCTCGTATTTTAGCGTGAAGGGCACGTGCAAAAGCGAGCAGGAGGTGCCCACGTAGATGCGCTCTTTAGGCACGTAGGCTTCGATAGCTTTGAGCTGGGCTAGCTTTTTGTCGATATCGCTCTTCCAGATATTACGCCCGTTGATCACGCCTGCGAAAAGCACGGTCTTAGCGTCTTTTAAAGCTTCAAGCTCCTTTTTTATATTCTCCTCGCTTGCGTAAACAAAATCAAGCCCGATCGCCCATACATCGGTCTTTACTATCTCGCGCACGGCCTCGGTCGCATGCTCAAAATAGGTCATAAAGATAATTTTTACGTTGCTTGCGGCCTTACTTAGGCGCTGATAAACAGGCTCGATCTTTGGCGCCAGCTCGGTCGCGCGATCCGTCACGAAGATCGGCTCATCAATCTGAACTACGACCTCGTTATCAAGCTCGCTAAGAAGCTTTAACAGTTCCTCGTATTTCGCGACAAGGGCATCTAAATGCGCGAGTGGATCACTTTTGTCGCTTGATTTGCTAAGCGCGAGATAGGTGATAGGTCCGATTAAATTTATCTTTAGCGCGCAGGAATCCTTAAAATCGTTATTCTTCGCAGCCTTGTACTCGCTTAAAATTTTACTAGGATTTAGGTTAAATTCAGTATATGCAGAGATCTCGGGCACGATATAGTGGTAGTTTGTGTTAAACCACTTCGTCATCTCCATCGCGACTGCGTCTTTACTGCCGCGCGCCATCGCAAAATACTGCTCGTGCGCCGAAAGAGCCATAAAGCGCTGCGGGATCACGCCGAAAAGTACACTGGTATCGAGCATCAGATCGTAGTATGAAAAGTCGTTCACGCTAATTAGACCGCTCCAAGCATCCAGCTGATATTTGATGTGGCGATCTTTTAGCTCTGCGGCGACCCGCTCCAGCGCGCCATAATCGCACTTGCCCGCCCAATAGCTCTCCAAAGCCTTCTTTAACTCGCGCTGCTCTCCGATACGCGGAAAGCCCGTGACGTAACTTTTCATTTCAGTCCTTTAAGTAAAATTTTGGTATGAAAGTGTTGATTTTATCTAAAATTTCTTTTGCCGTCATTAAAATTTTAATCTAATCTCGAAAATGAACGAAATTTTATCCAAAAGCGCAGGGGCGGAATTTAGCCAATAAAATCTGAAATGGAATTTTTATCGACGAAATTCTATGAGTTAAAATTTGATGATGGAATTTGAAGACGTTAAATTCATCATAATTTAAACCTCATCGCAAGATTCTACTAAAACTTAGTAAAGCCTTGCGACGAAGCTAGCCTTACCTGACACACCGCAAAGCCACTGAGCATCAAGGCTCTATGAAAGCAGTGCAACGCCTCAAATATGAAAATTCTTAGAATTTATAATTATATCCTGCGTAAACGCCGTATTTTTTACCGTCGTTATCTTCGATATAATCGCCGTCTTTGTACCACGCCTTGCTTGCTTTAAAGCCCATTTCAATCTCGCTATTGGAGCCAAACTCATACGCAGTACCTATCTTGCCGCCCAAAATGAAGCCACCCAGCGTATCGTCCGCTCTAACCCAGCCGCCATTGCTATAGTCTATTTTAACTTCAGTATCTAGCACCGAAAGCCCAGCGTAAGCGCCTAGGACGAGCTTAAATCTACCGAAAAGCTCCGGCGTAAAATCCGCACCGGCTACGAAATCGTGCGTGCTCCATTTAACCTTTCTTTTCGAATTGGCATTCGAGCTGGAATCCTCGCCCTTAAATCCGTAAAAATATCCGCCGTAAGCTCTAAACGTGCCGAAGTCATATCCGGCCTTAACGCCGATTTGTGGCTGTCCGTCATCAAAACCCGCAGCTTGGTTTTTGAAATTGTATCCGCCCTCGCCGCCTATGAAAAGCCCCTCTGCAATCGCGCTTACTGCAGCTAAAGAGCTAAGAAGCGCCGCTTTTGCAACTAAATTTCTCATATTTACTCCTTTTGGTGAAATTTCATCTTAATGATAGCGACACGCTTCGAAACCTAGGCTAAATTTAAAGTAAATACATAACATTTACGATTTTTAGTGACAAAATTTTAAAGTATTTTTGTAATTTATTTATAGCCAGTATAAATTCTAAATCTAAGCATATAACTTGCATTATAAATTTTATCGCTTAGTAACATACGCTTTGTAAAAGCATAATGCAATAAGAATTTACGCAATATTCCTCTGAATATAAATTTATCTTAATAACTTGTAAATCCGCGCAGAATTACTTAAATAGATGGGCTCAAATAGATCTTTATCATAGTTTTCCAATACAAAAAGTTGGATGAAGGCTGATTCAAAGACCTTTTTATCTAAGATTAAAATTCTTTGGTAATCCGGTAAAAATATCACGTAAAGATTGGAATTTTTATCTATCTGCTTAGATAATTTGACGAGTTTACCGTTTGCTTCGCCCACTTGATAATATGAATTAATAGACATTCTTTTTCCGTCATAGATTAGGTATTCAGGATCGACGCTAGGCAGCGTACATTCATCATTTATTATGATGCTCTCTCCATCTTTACCCATTCTAATATCATAACCCACATGAATAAATGGCGTCCAAGACTCTTTACCAGTCGCTATATCTACAGTAGAAAATTTTAAAATATTGGGCAATATATCTATCATGTGCGGTACGAAATAATAATATATATCCCTAGTTTTCTGCGGAAGCTTGAAATTCTTATCGCTTAAAGAACTTAGGAATTTATTGATATCGGCTTCGCCATAATCTTTTTGAATTTGATATAGATTTAGTTTAAATTTATCTTCCAGTTTAGGATCAAATTTTTTATCTTGCGACTTTTGTATATATTCGACATTAAGCCTTGCCATATTAGCAGAGCTTACCTCATCTTTATTAAAGGAAAACGCACTCATAAAAGTGTATTCTCCTGCCTGTCTACCTCCGGGATCAGCTACTACTTTTACATCGGAGTAATATCTGATTAAATATCCGTAATCCCACCACGATAGCACATAATCCTCCCTGCTAGCCTTATTTTTTAGCTCTGCAAGAGGCATTATGGAGTCTTTCGTAAGCGTAGGTGCAACTCGGAATTTATAAATAAAATCTATGCTAGGCATTATCGCTAAACAAGTTAAAATAGCTAACAAAGTACTTCTAAGCCAGGTGCGTATTTCAAAATAATTCAGCGTGAAATATATAAAATAAGCAAATCCAAGCGCTATCATCGGCGTAGCGTACATTGTAAAGCGAGTTCCGCCGAAAAGCGCTAAAGCCCCAAGCGTTATCATTGGCAAGGTTAAGATAAACGAACGGAATTTTATCAGCAATAGAGCTAGCCCTCCTACAGCGCATATAAATATAAATAGATGCCCACTAGATTCAAGCACAAATTTCATGAAATTAGCATTGGCAACCTCGTTAACCGTATTTCTAACACCATAAAAATGAAAAATATCTCCCTTGCCAGCATTCTTTAAAATATATACATTAATTTCTGTTATTATAGGTACGAGCCCACCGAATATGATAAACATAATTGCGACGATCACACCCAAAATCCAAAGAGCCTTTTTACTTTTATGACTTGGAATTTTAATCATTAAAAAATATAAAAACGCAATGAGTGCGATTTTGAATAATAAAATATAATTTACAATTATTGTCTCGCCTTCGTAATACGCGTCAAATTTTATGATCGCTGCAACCATAAGAATAATCACTTTGTAATTTGCCTCATTTCGTCTATCAAATATCAAAGTGTAAAATAAAAAGATGCCCATTATCGCTAAATTTAACGAATACGAGCTAGGATACCACCAGCTATAAAGTACCATAAAGACGGCGGGCAAAGCAAAGCTGCTCTGCTCGCTTCGCCCTATTAGCCTAATCAAAGCCCATAGCGTTAGCAGCGGCAGAGTAACATTTAGCATATCGCTATCGAAATACCCGCCCAAAGTTCTGACATAATACCCCGGCAATATGGTGGCAAGTAGCGTCGCGATGATGCCTGCGCCTAGGATCTTATATTCTCTTGCTATCAAAATAATCGGCACGGCCACCAGCGGCGCCAAAAACACGCTCATATAGATCGTAATGCTATTTAGGCTGACGGGTAAAATTTTGCTAAGTAAAAATGCCAGAGTTGGGATCGACGCGCCGTACGGGCTAAGATCGCCCTGCTGGTGAAAGCCTGCTATCATATCGCGCGCACCCTCGGCGTTCGCAAAGGCGTCATTTGTGGTCATGATGAGCTCGCCGTCAAAAGAAAACTGCTCAATCCCACTAGCCCAATATATCCAAAAAAACCTGCACGCCACGCCGAATATATAAACCAGCGTCATGATCAGAAAAATATCCATACGTGAGCATTCGCCGTTTGTAATTTTAAATTTTTGCATCTTTTTCCTTGATTTGCCATTTGAAATACCGAGCGGTAGGGTTAAATTTGCCTCTACAAATTTTACTCGCTTTATCACGCCTGCGTTACGTCTTTAACGACATTGTTTAATTTGCGTTTATTATAGCAGAATTTATCGATATTAAAAGCAAAATTTTAAAAGCAACTCAAGTTAAGCCGTTTAGAATTTAAATTTGTGATATGCAATTTTGGCGACCATCAAAAAATACGATACGTAAAGATAGAGATTAAGATTTAAACTAAATATCCAATATAAGGCAGATACAAAACAACACCAAGCCAATAAACATGCGTATATCTAGCATATTATAAATTCCATCTTCTGGGTGCGGAATAAACAAATATAGGACAATAAACATAACGAACGCTTTTAAAAAAATATATAACAATGTTTTATTCATAGGCATATATTTAGCGATCTATGCTATGGCTAAATAGCAGAAACAACCGGTCGTTGCAAGAAACCTACGCCGAGCCGGTGGATTTTTATGGTTTAGACGAAATTCTCGCCTAATACGCGTCGCACATAAATTTACAGACGGTTTTCGTTCGCAGATTAAGCATGATCGAGCTTAGGCATCTGCCGTCCTTATTGCCGCTTAGCAGGCGCACGGCATCGCCCTCTTTCCACTGCGTGCTGTCGCCCTCGATCGTCCTGTAATGCGCGCCGTTAATAACAAGCGACTCGCCGCCCTTTAGCGTTTTATCGATCTTTAGATCGCTTGCGATCTGGCTTAGATCGCCTTTTAGGGCATTTGCGATTAGTTTTTCCTCGGCCTGCTCATGCGTCTTCATCGAGCTTTTAGCAAAGTCCGGCACCTGCACAGTTTCGGTCTGAGCCGAAGCAAAAGCGGCTAGCACGCAAGCGGCGTAAATTAGTTTCATATTTTCTCCTCGGTTTTTTCAAAATTTCGGCGATTATAGCAAAGTTTACTTAAAAATTTCGGTCTAAATTTAGCTAGAGTTTAAATTTAAGAAACCACCCGTCTGTTTAAAACAGAGCCGAAAGCGACGGCAAATTATAAAATTTCGCCGCGATTTAAAATTTACTTATTAAATACGCAGCAAGCGCGCTTAGCCAAACAAACAGAGCTATGATCTAAGACATCACTCGCGGTGTACCCGCCCAAAACGCAGCCCTCATATTGCAACGTAAGAGCAAGCGAGCATCGAAATTTTTACTGGCAGAATTTACTCGTTATCAAATAGCGCGCCGAGACTTTGCATTACAGCAGCGATGGGCATCCAGACGGGGCTAAACATAGTTAAAACTGCGTCTTGCGTCTCACCGTTTTTACGCATACTTTCCTCGCTCAGCCTGCCGCTATCAACAAATACTACCGCGTTTAAACTTAACGGCTTAGCAAGCGCATATTTTTTTAGAATCCGATCGCGATCTTTTACGCGCGTAGGAACGCCTAAAATTTTGAAGCTAAATTGTAAAATTTCGCGATCTTTAAAGCCCGTAAAATTTGGATGCTTGTAAAGCACAAGCTGATCTGCTAGCGGCAGGCTCTCGCGGTCAAGCCACAGCTCAAAAAGTAGCGCGCTTGCGTGAGGTTCATTAAATGCATCCGTAGCGATCGAAATTCTATTTACCTCCACTGCATGTGAATAGAGCGATTTTAGGTGCTCAAATTCCGCTTTCGTCGCGCGATAATCACTGCTAAATTCGTAGTCGTAAGCGTCACCGATCATTACCGTACGGTTTGCCTCTATTTGGATCGCGCGAATTTGCTCCTTGCCTTCAAGCTCTACGGGCGCGGTTTTGCTTGCGCAACCCACAATGAGAAATGAAAATGCCACGCTAAAAATCAGCGCTTTTAAAATTCGTTTCATATCTACTCCGATAAAATTTTATGCGATTATAGCCAAATTTAAAGCAGCATTCGACGCACGCCCGATTGAGACGAATTAAAATTTGAGGGCGAGAGTGTATATGAAATACATGAACCGAGTGAATTTTAATTAGAATTTAAACGTAGCAGAATAAGGCGCAGTATTTTTTGCCTAGCTGAGATGAAATTTGTTTTTTAAAAGTAGGCTAGGCAGGTAAACTGCTTAGCTAAATTAAATTTGAATGCGATTAAAGATAGGGCGAAGTATCGTGAGATGATTTTAAATGTTTTCTACGTCGCTATGCTCGTAGCTGAATAGAAGAAGTAAATTTCGTCCCAAGACTAGACATACAATATGTCGTAGAGCGAAAATTTCAAATCTATTTAAATATACCCACCAAATAAGGTGAAGTATTTTTGCCTTAATCAAGGCGGATTTAAATTTTACGACGGGAGCGTATTGAAATACGTAACCGAGTAAAATTTAAATACAACGCAGAGTAAGGCAAAAAGACAAGCGTTACTATTTTACTTCATACCTCTCGCCCGGTTTCATTTCTATCATCTCCCACGGCAAGCCCTGCTTATTTAGCTCGTCCATGAAAGGCTTGGCGTCGAAATTTTCCATGTTAAAGACGCCCTTGCCGCTCCAGATGCCCTTTGCCACCATCATCGAGCCGATCATCGCAGGTACGCCCGTCGTGTAGCTCACGGCCTGCGCGCCCGTCTCGGCGTAGCAAGCCTCGTGGTCGCAGACGTTATAGATGTAGACTTGGCGCTCTTTGCCGTCTTTTAAGCCGCGTATTACGCAGCCGATGTTGGTTTTGCCCTTCGTGCAAGGGCCTAGCGACGCAGGATCAGGTAGCAAGGTTTTTAGAAACTGGATCGGCACGATCTTGACGCCATTGTGTTCTACCTCGTCGATGCGTAGCATGCCGACGTTTTCTAGGCATTTCATGTGGGTTAGGTAGCTCTGTCCGAATGTCATAAAAAAGCGGATTCGCTTCAGCCCTTTGATGTTTTTTACTAAGCTTTCAAGCTCCTCGTGATAGAGCAGGTAGCTGTCCTTGACGCCGACTTTCGGATAGTCCCATTTGAACGAAATCTGCATCGGCTCGGTCTCTTTCCACTCGCCGCGCTCCCAGTAGCGGCCCTTTG
>NZ_CALIBH010000252.1 GCF_938045775.1 uncultured Campylobacter sp. | reverse complement strand
CCAAACAGATCGTCCTTGAGCTAGATGGCGAGGATAGGGATAAAATTTATGCCGAAGTTGTCAAAATGTGCGATGAAATTTTGGCAAACACCGTCATCGAAGACTACGAGATCGTGCTATGAAGGTAGCGATCGTCAATTTCCCTGGCACGAATTGCGAGCGCGACACCAAATACGCCTTTGATAAGCTTGGTTGCGAAACGCAGATAATTTGGCATAAAAAAACCGACATAAACGCCGATCTGATCGTGCTTCCTGGCGGTTTTAGCTACGGGGATTATTTGCGAACCGCGGCGATTGCTAAATTTAGCCCCGTAATGCAAGCAGTGCTTGATCACGCGCGAAAGGGCGGCTATATTTTGGGTATCTGCAACGGCTTTCAGATGCTTTTGGAACTGAAGCTGCTTGTCGGAGCGATGAGTAGAAATATAAATTTAAGCTTCATCTCAAAATTTCACCATCTGCGCGTCGTTTCAAACGACAATAAATTTCTGCACTGTTGCGATAAGGGCGAAATTCTAAATATCCCGATCGCGCATGGCGAGGGAAACTATTATGCGTCTGCAGATACGCTGAAATCGCTATACGACGAGGATTGCGTGCTGCTAAAATATTGCGACGAAAATGGCGCGGATCTAAATCCGAACGGCTCAGTGGACGCAATCGCGGGGATTTGCGATAAAAACAAAAAGATTTTCGGACTGATGCCGCATCCTGAGCGCGCGATAGAGCCTATTTTGGGCGGCACGGATGGAGAGAAAATGCTAAAAGGCTTAATTTGCTAAAAAAAATTCTTACTATTTTAGGTGTCTGCACGCTTGCGTTTGCTGCGCCGGAGATTGAGATCGATTCGCTTGATGATCTAAGTAAATATGCGCCGAAAAAAGCTGAGGATAAGCCCGACGAGCCGCAGACGCGCGATAATTCTAAGGTAATGCTGAAATACAATAAAAAAGAGGTTATGTCGATGGATAATTTAAGCATCGACGATCTTAAGGCTTTGGCGCCTACTAACGAAGTCGATCTTGATGTATCCGACGATAAGGTCTATCAGGACATTAAGCCTAAGGAGCTTACGCTAAAAGCCAGCGGGATGCCTAGGAAGGTGTATTGCAATCAAATTTTTAAGATTGACTTCGCCGTGTATTTAGGGCAGAAAATCACCGTCAAGCCAAAGCTAGAGATCAGCCGCACCAATGGTATGAAGTGGCTTAATGCTGACAATCTTACGTGGATTGAGGGTGACGAGATGTTTGAGACGACGCTGTGGTTTGCGGCAAGCGATAAGAGCGATAAGATAAATGAGCTCGTTTTGACCTTGCAGCGTAACGGAGAATTCTTTGAAAAAAGCTCTATTAAGCCTGATAATCCGGAATTTATTAAGCTTGATACGAAGCCTAATTTTTCGCATATCGTAGCCGACGAGCTGAAACTTAAAAACTACAAAACTACCAAATTCGACGACGCTTCAAATCTACTCACGCTCGATCTTGGTATCCGAAACGGCGCAATCAGCGCTTTTAGTATCGATAATCCAGCCATTATCAAGCAGGGTGTGGACTCTGTGCGCGGCACATACGCGAGCCAGAGCGGATATTATTTCGCCGTCGTGGATAATAACGTCACAAATTTAGACTTCAGCTACTTCAATCTCCAGACGAAAAAATTTGAAAATTTCGGACTTGAGCTCAACCCGCGCGCCGAGGATCTTAGCACGCAGATCGGGCTAAATCCGAAAGAAAGCAAGTTCGAAGCCTATAAGCAGATCGCGATCTACACGCTAGCTGCCGTGCTTTTGGTGATGTTTCTGCTTAGTAAAAATATCACACCGCTTATCTTTGCTGTGCTGATTTTGGCGGTAAATTTCTATGCGCAAAGGCCTTACGGCACGGGCAGTATCGCGCAAAATTCCCCGGTTAGAATTTTGCCTATGCAAAGCTCCACCGTGTTTTACGTGACTAAAAATCCCGAAAAGGTCGAAATTTTGGGTACGAATAAGGAATTTTATAAAATCATGCTAGGCGGCAACAAGATCGGCTGGGTAAAAAAGGATGAGCTTGTCAAGGATTAGAGCGCTATTTTACGCGTTTTGGTTTATTTTAACCGTTGTTTGGGTCGTAATCGCCATGACGGTGAAAAACTCCTCTCATCGCCGCTTCCGTCGCATTTGGGGGCGCTTCCAGCGCTACGGCATCGGATACGATATCCAGATCATAGGTACCCCCGATCCGCGCGCGCAGTTAGTAATCGCCAATCACCAAAGCATAATGGATATCGTCGTGCTCGAAGAAACCCATCCCGCCGATATCTGCTGGATCGCTAAAAAGGAGATCGCAGACATCCCTATCATCGGCAAAATCATCACTCTTCCGAAGATGATCCAAGTCGATCGCTCCAATCCGCGCGATCTGGTGCGGATCGTGCACGAAGTGCAGCAGCGCGTAAGCGAAGGGCGCGTCATCACGATGTTTCCCGAGGGCACTAGACATCGCGGCACGCAGCTTTTGCAATTTCAAAGCGGCGCCAAAGCGATCGTTAGCAAGCTCGGTCTGCGCGTCCAGCCCGTGGTGCTCATCGGCACGCAGCACATCGCAAACTCTCACGATTTCACCGTCCACAGCGGACACGTCAAAATCATCTACTTAGACCTGCTCGATACGAGCGATAAAGATTGGCTGCAGCACGCCAGAGACACTATGCAAGCCGTAATCGACGAAAACGAAACCGCCGAAGCATAGGCGGGATTCATAAATTTATCGATGAAATTCAAACGCGACTTTTGTTAATTCGCGCGATTTCTGTGCGCTAGCGCGTTTATTTGCGCTTTGGTTTGCGGCGGCAAAATTTTATAAAATTTCATCCGCTCGTGTTAAGCGGCGTGGAATTTTAAAATTTCGTTCGTGCGCGCGGACGGCGAAAATTTAAAATTTCATCCATGCGTTCAGGTAGTGGAATTTTAAAATTTCATCTAAGCAGCAGACGGCGAGTTATCGGCGAGAGACCCGCAAGAAAACAGCGCCTGTATAAAAGCGAAATTTTAAAATTTGCGCGGCGCGGCAAGATAAAATTTAGCGTATATTTAGCCATTTGCGCAAATGGCTAAACGATTTGTCGCAAGAGCAAAAGACGGCGGCAACCCGCAAGCAGTCTAAAATTTTAAATTCTTAAGGAGGAGAGAATGGCGTTTGTTACAGAGCGTATTTCAAAAGAGGATGTCGAGAAATACGATTTACTAAAACCCTGCAATGAGATATGCAATAAGTATTATCAGGGTGAGCTTGATTGGGTAGATTTAAATTCAAGAAGTTGGTGCATAGATCGAGAAAGAGGTATTTGGCTTTTTTCAGTGCGCAGTATCACTATCGGGGATCCGAGAGATATGGAATTTAGCGGTGAAGATATATGGATCTTGCACTACAAGGGCAAAGATATAGAGATTGATTTAAGAAAGATATATAATGAATATACCGGCAAAAAAGATACGGATAATCCGTTTATATTAATATATGAACTGGAATCTATAAGAAGCGATCTTGGGGATATAACAAAACAGGAGATTGTAGATATTTTAAAAGAAATTTTAAATGAGTTTAAGATAGGTGCTATAATTTCTATTCCTAGAGAGAATATTCAAGTAACTTTCATATCAAAAATTTAAAGAAAAGGATAGAATATGGGCTATACAAAAGATCAAGCAGATGCTGAATTAAAGAAATAGTAGATGATTAAACCGCCTACGATTAAGAAAACTATTTGCTTTATGCCGATCATCAATATGCAGTCGATTTAAAATTTTACCGTCGTAATAGGATAAATTTTAAAATCCCGTCCGCTTAAATCAGCGTCGGCTTTAGTTTGCGTGCCGAAAAGTCGGGCCTCTCGCCGCGAGCTAGAGCGATGAGCTCATCCGTCGCAATTAGATAAAAGCCCGCGAGATCTCTGCCGAAAAGCCTTTGGATTTCATCGCTTCTGCCGTCTAAAAAATCAAGCGCAAGCTTGGAATTCACGAGCAAAAAATCGCTTCCGCTATCAAACGCGTCAAATAAAATTTCGCCCCCCAGCCGCAGCGCGCACTCCCGCTCGCGCTCATATATCTGCGCTCCAAGCGGCGCGCCTTCGCAGCCAAAGTGCACGATCTGCGCGCCCAGCCTGCTAGCTAGCTCCTCCGCAGCCTCGTCGTACCACACGGCGACGTTAAAGCCGCTAAAATTGTGCTTCGCGCCCGCTGCGTCAAATTCTGCCATGCTCTGTGCGCTTAAAATTTTATTACTGCGCGCGGGTTCAAATTTTAAAATATCGCAAAACGCCCTGTATGCCGCGCGGTCGTCGAACTCCATCCCCACGGCGTCGCACTTCGTAAAATACGCCATCTGCGGCTCGATGATCTCTAAAATCCTCATGCGCTCGCTCGGGTGCGTCTGCATCAGGCGGTGCGCGAAGATAAAGGCGCTGTTACCCAAAAACTCCCGCGAGCATGCGGGGATTTTCGTCGAGTAAAAATATGGCGCGAGGCTTTTGTAAAACTCGAAATCAGAGGAGTCCGCGATGCCCTCAAAAGCTTTAAATTTATCCAAAAACGCCCTCGGCTCGCAGCGCAGATCTTTAATTGCCTCTTTTTCGCTAAGAGGCGCGATGGTTAGTTCGCTTCCAAAGTGCGCTATGAGCGTATCTAGCGGCTCTTTTACGCTCACCGTGGTGCCGCCGATTTTTACAAATTCCACCCCCTGCGCGCTGAAATAGGGATCGTGCGCGCAGATGTCGTCAAGCAGTGCCGCAAGATCGGCAAAGGGCGCGCTTTCATAAACATAGGGCTTGAAGTAGCTTGCGACGTCGCAGCGAGGATCGAAGCGAAAGAGCCTGATTAGCATTTTTCATCCTTTTTTTATGGCGAATGATACTAGAATTTGCCTTAATAATGAGTTTTTTAGGCTCAATTTTATAAAATTGCGCCTTAGATTAACGCAAAGGCGGGCTATGAAAAATTTATACACCCTAAATCACGCGCCGATAAATGCGCATTTTAGTAAAAACTCCAGCGATTTTGTCGTGCGCGAAGTGCCGCTTTACGAGCCTAGCAATGAGGGCGAGCACTGCATTTTGCTGCTGCAAAAAAAGGGCATCAGCACGCATGAGGCGCTGCGGATTTTAAGCGAGTGCACGGGTGCAAAGATGCGCGAGTTTGGCTACGCGGGGCTTAAAGATAAGCAAGGCCTTACGACGCAGCATGTTAGCATGCCTGCTAAATTTGAGCCCGCGCTGGGCGGATTTTCGCACGAAAGCCTTAAAATTTTAAGCGTACAAAGGCACAAAAACAAGCTCAAAATAGGACATCTAAAGGGCAACGACTTTTTCATCCGCCTAAAAAAGGTCCTGCCGCCCGACGCCGTCAAACTCGCAGCCGCGCTAGATACGCTAGGGCGCGAGGGCTTTGCGAACTACTTCGGCTATCAGCGTTTCGGCAAGTTTGGCGACAACGCGGCGCAGGGCGAGGAGGTGCTGCGCGGACAGAGGCGGCTTAAAAACCCCAAAATGCGCGACTTTCTAATCAGCGCCTATCAGAGCGAGCTTTTTAATCGCTGGCTTAGCAAACGGGTCGAAATTTCAAAATTTGCGGCGGAATTTAGCTCGGGCGAGTTTGCTAAAATTTATGGGCTAAGCAAAGATGAGGCGCGCGAGATCGCGGCTCAGCCGCAGTTTTTCAAGCTTTTAAGGGGCGAGATTTTAGGACATTTTCCCCGTGGCGCGTTTTTTAGCTGCGACGATCTTGGCGCGGAGTGCGAGCGGTTTGCGAGGCGAGAAATCACGAGTGCAGGCCTTATCGTCGGGCGAGCTAAGCTGCGAGCTAGCGGGCTTGGCGGCAGATTTGAAGATGAAATTTTCGCGCCTGCTCGCGAGTTTGAGGCACAGATGAACGGCTCGCGCAGGTTTGCGTGGAGCTTTATGGAGCGCGTGCAGCACACCTACGATGCGCAAAATGCGCATTTTAGCTTCAGTTTTTACCTGCCGAAAGGCTCTTATGCGACAGTCGTTTTGGAAGAAATTTTGCACCGAGATATATTCGAGGGCGCCGCGACAAACGAGGATTGAGCCGCATCGCGCCGCGGATTAGGGCTCATGCCGCGTCAAACGGCGCCGTAGAGTAGGGTTCGCACCACATTTACGCTACGTCGTAGCGCACCGCACCGCGCTGCAGAATAGGGCTCGCGCGTCCCATGTCACGCCCACGTCAAATCACGCCACGTCGCGGTGCACCACGCTGCACGGAATTTTAAATCTTGGCTGCGTGGATTTAAATTTGCGCGGTAGATAAAATTTTATGAAATTTTATCGCAGTAAGCGCGCCGCTTTGTCTAAATCATAGAATTAAAATTTAAAATTTTATTCTGCTCGGCCGTAGATAAAATTTTATAAAATTCTATTTCGCGACGATCTGTTTTGCCGCACCGAAATTTTAATCGATCCGTCTTTTGAAAATATAAAGCAAATTTAGATTATTTTTTATACTCTTTTATCTTGCAGTTTTTTAGCTCGGGGAATTCTTTATGAAATTTCT
Source organism: uncultured Campylobacter sp. (assembly GCF_938045775.1). Classification (GTDB taxonomy): domain Bacteria; phylum Campylobacterota; class Campylobacteria; order Campylobacterales; family Campylobacteraceae; genus Campylobacter_B. The sequence goes on along the minus strand of NZ_CALIBH010000252.1, from coordinate 11,520 downwards.
CATGCAGACGAAAAAATAAAAGCCCCGCGTCGGCAATCTCTCTGTAATAATCTTTAAATTTCTCATCCGACTCGGATAGTTGTGAGAAATTTTTTACCAATTCTTTCGCATCCGCTAGGATATTTGCTAACAAATCGTTGTTTTTCTGCAAAATTTCTACCATCTAGTCCGCTCCTTGCTATATAATTTTGATAAATTATATCGATAAATCATCAATCTTTGCTTAAATTTAAAACCGTGGTTTTGAGACGAAATATGAAATTATCGCTAAAGCTCGTGCGAATTTAGAGCGACGATCTGTTTTGCCGCACCGAAATTTCGCAGCGGCGCAGATTAGGTGCTGAAATTCCGCGCTCACGCCGTAAAATTCCGTTAGCCGAAAAATTCCACCCCTTAAATTTCGCAAGCTCTGAAATTTAAGCCAAAAAAGCTATAATTGTGCTCGGGTGTGGCGTGCGGTCGCTCCGCAAGGAGAGGAAAGTCCGAGCTGCGATAAGACAAGGTTGCGTCTAACGGACGCCGGGGGCAACCCTAGGGAAAGTACAACAGAAAGCAAACCGCCGCGCAAGCGGTAAGGGTGAAAGGGCGGGGTAAGAGCCCACCGCGCGCGTGGAGACACGGGCGGCAATGCAAACCCAACCTGCAGCAAGAACGGGTGGTTTCGTCTTATATTCGAACCGTTCGCTCGAACCGATTTGCAAAAATCGGTCTAGATAAATGACCGCTGTAACGGAACTCGGCTTATAACCACACCTATTTTTACGCCGAATTTATTTACTTGGAATAAGGAAAAAATTTTGAAAAGCTTAATTTTATGCGGCGCGTTTTGCGCCATCGTTTTAGGGCTCGGAGGCTGCGCGAGTGCGAGCTCCGACAAGTCAATAATATTGCAGGGCGACGCCCATGATCGTGCCTGTGCGGAGGTTTATGAGCATTACAAAGAGCTCGAAGCGGAGCTTTTAGCGGTCGAGGATCGATACGCAAACCCAAGCGTTGCGAACGATTATATACAGAATTACGACGAGTACGAGCGCACCATCGCCTATTACAACAAAAATTGCGCGACCGATAAATAGGCAGCGCAGATTGAGCGTAATTTGGTATAAGTGTGGCGTGACGCAGCAGTGCAAAGCACTTAAAATTTTATAAAATCTCTAAAAAATATTGAAAATTTTACGCGAAGCAAAAAGCGTCTAAAATTTATTTCTTACGCTTGGATCTAGCGATACGAAGTCGCGGCACGGCGTATATCGGCGGTGCTTATTTGTGCCCGCATTTAGCTTGGTGTGTCAGCGCGTCAAGTTGCAGAATCATATGAGGGTGCCATATACTCGTGCCGCATTGGCTAAGGGGCGCGCAATTTATTAATCGAATCGGCGCTAAGCCTTGAAGTCGCGAAGTCGCGCTCAAAATTCCGCCGCGCAGATTTGAATTAGTGATTTAAAGTAGCAAAGCAATACCCCAAAATTTAGCCGTGAGGCGGACGACGAACGATTTATTAATCGGATTGGTGCAAAGTCGCACTAAAAATTCCGTCAAGTGGAGTTGGTTGCTGTGCCCGTTTATGCGTCTGTCAAAGCCTCGCAGCCTCAATATAAATAATTTCATCGAGTGGATTTGAATTGGCGCCTAGGCGCTTGGATCGATCGTAAAATCAGGTCTCAAAAATCCTGTTACTCGGGTTTGACCTGCTGCGCGATTTTCGCGGCATATAAAGGCGGCAAAATGAGATCGTTAGGGTAGCTTTAAGGTGCAGTGCGATTTTTTCGCTTGTGTATGCGGCTTTGAGGCGCTTGGTAATTTCGATTTACTCGCAGAGTTTTCAGATGCGCGGTTTTTCGAGACTATGGCAGCGGGATTTTGGGTTTTTAGTGCGAAGGTTTTTGGCGAGCTTACGGTGCTATGGCTTTGATTTTTGCCGAGAAATCTTAGAATTTTACGATTTCGCAAGAGAATTTTGTGTGTTTTGGCGCCGCGTAGAACTTAAAATTTCATCTTGCCGCCGCGTAAGATTGCGCGTCTAATCTTTCTGTTTTTTAAATACGGCGTATGTTTTGAGATTCGCGTCCGTTTTTGAAATTTTACTCCGAATAAACACCGAATTCACAAAATAAGCCGCCCAGCGATAATTTTAGAAAGCCGTGCAAACCTGTAATGTAAAAGCTAAAGCTTTATGAGAGGCGGAACTTAAGGCGCCTTTGCCGATAATCTAGCCGCACAAAATTCCGCCGCGTTACGGCGTGCTAAGGCACCCGAAGCGCCGCATTGTACGCTACGGTTTGCCGCCTCACGGCTCGCTAAAACGCTCAAAGTGGGCTTTTAGAGATTTTGCATTTTTGTTTAAAAGCTCCGCTTGTGCAGCGAGCTTATCCGCGTATGTTTGAAGCGCCGTCGCATACTTGGCATGCGTCTCAAAGTCCGATTTTAGCGCGTAAATTTCATCTTTTACCGATTTTATATTTTGCGCGAGCGCCTCGTCTTTTACGAAGGTGCGGATCGTGCCTAAAAGCGCCAGTAGCGTCGTGGGTGATGCCGCAAAAATGCCTATTTGCGCGCAGTATTCAAGTACCTGCGGCAGCTTCTCGCAGACGTAGACGAAAACCGCTTCGCTGGGCACAAATAGCACCGCAAACTCCGTGCTAAGAGGCGGTATTATGTATTTTTCCGCGATATCTGCGGCGTGCTTTTTCATATCAGCGGCGAGTTGCTTATCCGCACTAGCAAGCGCTGCGGCATCGTTTGAAGCGGAGGCAGCGATGATCTTTTCATAGCTTTGAAGTGGGAATTTTGAGTCAATGCAAAGAATTTTTTCTTTTGCGATATGCAGCGCGCAGTCTGCGACCTTGCCATTTGGTAGGTGCTTTTGCAGTTCGTAAAACGCGGCGTTTTGCCCATAAATCATCGATAAAATTCTCTCTAATCGGTACTCGCCGAAGTTGCCGCGTAGTTTTACATTGCCTAAAATCGAGTTTAGCCTTGCGATTTCGTCACGCACCTGAAGTGAAGTTTTATTTTGTTCGCTCATTCGCGCTAGATTTTCCGCTATGTCCTTAAAGCCGCGATCTAGCGAGCTTAAATTTTCGCTAAGTGCGCTGTTTTGGCGTTGCAAGCCCTCGCCCAGGGATCTATTAAGATAATAGAATTTATCACTAAAGCCGTCATTTAGGCTTTGATTTAGCTTAAAAAGCTCGGCACTTGCTCTTGCACTTTGAGCCGTAAGTTTCTCGCCCAAAAACTCGCTAAGCGCAGAGTTTGCATCGTTTATGCGGCGGTTTTGCAGCACGAGCGCGATTAGCAGGGCAAGCACTAGCGCAGCAAAAAACGCAAACGTCGCGAGTAAAATCCCATCAGCGCCCATTTTCTTGCACACTTTGCGGATCTAAAATTTCATTTTTGTAGCGTAGATATTCGATGTCGTTGTTAAGCGCGTGATTTTCCTCAAGCAAAACCTCGTGTTTAGTGCGAAGCGCGGCGATGTCGCGGCTGATGTAATAAATTTCGTTGCGGATGTAAATCGCCGGCACCGTCAGCAAAAACGCAAATCCGATCAGCAGATAAACGACTAAAAGCTGATAAAGCGTGAGATTTTTCTCCTTTTTTTTCTCGGCATCGTAGTTGCGTAGCAGCTCGTCTTGTGCGCCCGCGAAACTGCCGTAACCGCGTCCTGCAGCAAGGCTTGCATAATCCTGCGCGCCCATATCCGCGTAATTTTGATTTTGCGTGCCTGTAAAGTTCGCACCCACAAACGCCGCATAATCCACCTTGCCGGTAAAATTTGCACCTGTAAAATCGCCGTAGCTTGCTCCGCTGGAATTATCGCTGCCGCGAGTGGCTGAAATATTTGCGTCGTCGCGTCCTTTTAATTTGACTTTGTTGCTTTTATTAAATTTTGTTCCGCCGCTTTCGGAATTTAGATAGTTTTGGGTATTTGTAAAGCCTGAACTTTCGAATTCCAAGCCGGTAAAATCGTCGTAACCGCCCGCTGCGCCCGCGTAGTTTCGTTTTACGGAAAGATCCGCGGCAAGCTTATCCTCTAGCTCCTCATCCGTCAGATCCTCCATAGCTCGTCTTTTCGCAAGCTCTATACCCGCTAGATCGGATGTTCCTGCGAAGTCGTGCCCGTCATCGTCGTCGGCAAAATATTCATATTTGTTCATTTTAAATCTCCATAAATTTAAAACCACGATCTTATCTTTACTCGCCGTCAAAGCGCCTGCGTCAAGATGAATTCAGCTCGAAACCCGCAGCTCGCCTGCGCCCAGCAATGAGCCAGGTAAAATTTAAAAGCAAAGCTACGAGCAAAATTTTTCTTTGCAATTTTACCTCGGTAAATGGAATTTTATCTTAACTCGCAAAATTATATCTCGGCCAGCAAAAGCAAATTTTAATTTAGCGGGCTATTTCGTTTATTTGGCCGGCTCTTTGCACGATATTGTATAGCAGCAGAAGCTTCAAAAGAAGCATCGCGTTAATTTTGCTCGCCTTTTGCACCGCCTGCTTGGGAAATTCATTTTGACAGGTAAAAATCGAGCTCACTTTACCGAGATTGACTATTTATAAAATTTTGTCAAATAATCTGAAAAACCGCTTAAAATTTTACTGCGTCTTCGATACGCCTTAAAATTATAAGCGAAGGATATCGCTTGCAAGATAGGCTTTATCATCTAAAGGTCGATGAAACTACAAACTACTGCTCGCTTACAAAATTTCATTAAAGCAAAGGACTAGATTTGGCATTACGTCACTTGCTTTAGACGCCAAATTTTAACTTTCGCTCGGTTTCGTATCTATGCTACCACTTAGTTTTTAAATATGCAGCAGTTAAATCTTATAAAATTATACATCAAATTTAGCGTAAAATTAAACGTTAAATTTTTCGCTAAATTTTATGATTTAGCTATTAGGTACTCAAAATAGCATTAAAAAATATCATAAATTTTAAAGCGAATCTTTGAAAGCTGAATTGTAAAATTCCATAAAATTTTAAAATTTAATGCCTGCAAATCTATAAATTTTACAAAATTTCGTCAAATTTTAAAATTCATAGCAAGCAAAGACGGTTATTTCAGTCGAAAAATTCTTAGCTTTGCGCTCGCTGCTCGCGAGTTTTGCGCAAGCTCTTGCGCGTCCGCTATTATAGGGCTTTTGGTTAGTATTTTACCTAACGAATGCCCGCCGCCGCATTCGCAGCGCATAAACTCGCTAGGGCAGACGCAATCGCGCTCCCACGCCCTAAATCGCTCCTTTACTATGCGGTCTTCAAGCGAATGGAATGAAATTATAGCGACAGTTGCATTAGTTAGAATTGAATCACGCGATTTTTGCTCAATGAGCGTGAGCAGGCGTTTTAGCTCGCCAAGTTCGTCATTTACCTCGATGCGGATCGCCTGAAATGCTAGCGTAGCCGTGCTGATGCTGCGCCCTTTAACGGGCTTCGTTCCGATCAAATTTGCTAAAGCTTTAGCACTTGTTAGTGGTGCGTTAGCCCGCGCAGTAGCTATTTTAGCAGCGATTGCGTTAGCGTTTGTTAGCTCGCCGTATTCGCGGAAAATGCGCGCCAGATCCGCTTGCGAGTAGTGGTTTACGACGTATGCCGCATCTAGCGCTGCGCCTGCATCCATTCGCATATCCAGCGCATCGCTTTTGGTGGAAAAGCCGCGCGAGTTTTTATCCAGCTGAAGCGACGAAACGCCGATGTCGGCTAATATCCCACGAACTGCGCGGAGCTTTTGCTCGGGCAGAATTCCTAAAATTTCGCTAAATTTTGCTTTGTGAATTTCTATGCGATCTTTAAATTTACTAAGCCGCTCGCGCGAAAATTCTATCGCTTCGGTATCTCTGTCGCAAGCGATAAGCTTAAGGCGCGGATTAGCGGTCAAAATGCCCTCGCTATGCCCTCCGTAGCCTAACGTACAGTCGATAACGTAGCCGTCCTCAAGCTGCGAAAATGCGGCGATCGTTTGCGAAAAAAGTACCGGAATATGTGGAGCTTGCACTTAAATTTATCCTTTTGAAATTTCTAATCCTATATAATAGCGAAATTTTTTACAAAGGCGAGAGATGGACGAGTATTATTATGAAATTTTACGCAAAATTTCGCTTTCGATGTTTAGAGATAGGCTTTTTGGGATCTTTCACGGCTCGATTTCAGCAAAAATTAAAGAAAATCAGTTCTTGATCAACAAAAAAGACGCGATTTTCGATAGCCTGGATAGGGATGATTTTATAACGCTGTTTTCAAAAAAAGACTACCGCTGGCAGAATGCTAGCATCGATAGCGATATACATATAAATATTTACAAAAATATAAAAGAGGCGAAATTCGTAACCTACGCGACACCGCCATATCTCGTCGCATATACGCTGGAGCATAATTTTATTTTGCCGCGAGATTACTTTGGGGCGAGCAAATTTAAGCGCATTGAAATTTATGATCCTAAGAACTACGACGACTGGCACGAGCGCGCGCCGTATGAAATTTGTAACTATATGATAAATGAAAATAGCGATATAATGGTGATTCGCGGCTATGGGGTTTTTGCCCATGCAAGGAGCGCGCAGCAAATGGCGAAAAAAATAGCGATTTTAGAAATGAGTTCAAAGCTGCTTTTGCTAAGCTAAGATTAATGTATACCAAATCATTTACTAACGCGTTATAATTCGCTAAAAATGCCTATTTTTCAGCCTTACATAAGGTTTTATCTGTATAATTACTAACAAAAAATTTCTTTAGTTAGCTATTTAAGGATTTAGATGATAGAATGGATGCAAAAGCATAAGAAGTCGCTTATACCGACGATCTGGATAAGCACGATAGCTTTCGTGGGCGCAGGCTTCGTCGGCTGGGGCGCATATGATATGAATGCTAACCGCGCAGGCTCAATCGCTAGAGTAGGGCAGATTTCCATAACCAATCAAGAACTAAACACAAAATACTCCGAACTATACAACAGGCTGAGTGCTATGAGCGATGGGCAATTTACTCAAGAACAAGCCAAAAATATGCATCTAGATCAGATCGCAGTAGATCAGCTAATCGGCGAGGCATATTTTCTAAATTTTGCTAAAGACTTAGGCGTTCAGGCTAGTGATAAAGATGTCGCGGAGTTTGTAGTGAGCTCGCCTAATTTTCAAGAAAACGGCGAGTTTAGTAAGGAACTTTACGATAATGTCGTAAGGAATTCAGGACTTACTAAAAAGGAATTTGAGCGCAATCTACAAAAGGTCCTAACTTTAGAAAAGCTCGGCAAAGCGCTAAAAATAACGCCTAGCCCTAAGATCGTAGAAGCATTTGCAGCATCGCAGCTGATGCAGGATAAGGTTTCTGTAGAGATAATCTACGCCGATGCTAACGTCACTTTTAACGACGACGAGCTAAAGAAATTTTGGGAAGGCGAGAAATCACATTTTATGACTGAGAAAAAATATACTCTCGGAGCATATTTTGTGGCGCCTAGTAAAGCCGACGTGAATGAGACCGAACTAAGTAAATTTTATGAAGAACACAGAGGCGAGTATAGAAGCCTAGATGATAAATTATTGGATTTTGCAGAGGCTAAACCTAACGTCTTAAAAGATTACCGAATGGATCAGGTTAAAAAAGACGCTACAAAGGATTATCTGGAGATCAAAAAAGGCAAGCTCGATACTAATGAAACTATAGTCGCTACGGCTAGCAATTTTCCAGTATCTGAGATTGAGGTCGCAAAGCCAGGAGATGTCATCAAGCCTTTCGAGTACAAAGGCGGATATTTGATTGCTAAACTAAACGGTGTAGAGCAACCTAGGCAGATGAGCTTTGAAGAGGCTAAGTCTTTGGCTTCTAAAGAATTTGAAACAAAAAAACGCAAAGAGCTACTTGAAAAAAGAGCTCAAGATGCGCTTAAAAATTTCAAAGGCGAAGATTTCGGCACGCTATCTCTTAATAGTAAAAATAATACCAAGCTAAGCGATGACGAATTTTATAAATTTCTTATCGATATGTTTAATAAGCCGGCTAAAGAAGGGATAGTGATGTTTGATAACAAAGCCGTAGTGTATAAAATTTCACAGCAGAGCCTGGGCAGCAGCGAAGAGATAGATAAAGAAAAAACGATCGTAGCCGATAGGATAACCACTTTATTAAATTCTAATCTACAAGACGATTTAACCAAAATGCTAGAAAAGCGCTATAAAACCGAAAGATATTTTAAAGGTAAAGACAGTGAGTGAGTATATTTTAGGTCTAGATATAGGCTCAACTAAAATTCGCGCGATAATCGCTAAAAATGATGGCATTTTTACGGTCTTAGGTGTCGGTGGAGCCGATACTTTAGGTATCAAAAAGGGCGTCATAACAAACATAGAGCAAGCTGCGGGCTCAATAAAGCAGGCGGTAAAAGCGGCTGTAAAAGGAGCTGGCAGAAGCTACGATAAAGCCATTATATCTATCTCTGGCTCATATGCCAAAAGCGTTAAATCTCGCGGCGTCATAACTATGGAAAATGAGATCGGACTAGATGAGATCAAGCGTGCCATGCAGGTTGCCGAAGCGCAAGCAAATGTGCCTAGCGATAGTGTTATTTTACATGTGCTTCCGTATGATTTTAGAGTTGATGAGCAGGAGCATATCGAAGATCCGCTCGGTATGAGCGGAACTCGCCTAGAGGTATCTACCCATATCGTCATCGCCCCTGAAAGCTCGATTAAAAATTTGAAAAAATCCGTAGAGATGGCGGGCGTAAAGGTCGATAACATCGTCCTTTCGGGCTACGCATCATCCATATCCACGCTTAGCAAGGACGAAAAAGAGCTCGGCGTAGTGCTGATCGATATGGGCGGCGCTACATGCGATATAGTCATCCATCTGGGGAATTCCTTGCGTTATAACGATGTTGTGATGTTTGGCTCTAATAACGTTACTAACGATCTATCTCGCGCTCTGCATACGCCGCTTCCATATGCGGAAAACATTAAAATTACCTATAACGATCTGATTAATCAAGGCAATAGCGAAGTCGAGCTGCCTGCTTTAGGAGATAGCGAGTCAGAAAACCACATCATAAGCCTTGAGATCATTTCGCAAGTAATCCTTGCTCGCGTTAAAGAGACTTTCGATATGATAGCCGATAAGATCGAAAGAAGCGGCTATAAAGACCGCATAGGCGCAGGTATCGTAATCACGGGCGGTATGGCGAAGCTAGACGATGTGCGCGATTTAGCGGCGATAGTTTTTGATAACACTTCCGTTAGGGTTGCAAGAGCAAAGAGCGTGGGCGGTCTGCACGAGATCGCCGATGATATTTCAAATTCTTGCGCACTAGGACTTTGCATGTATGGTTTCGGCGAATTTACTCCTTACGAGATGGACTCTAACGGCAAACTCCGCTACAAAGACGAGGTTATAAACAAGGCTCCGAAGCGAAATGTGAACGAATATTATGAAAAAGAGGTCAGTAAGGCGATAGAAAAAGAGGGTGGCAGAGCGGATAGCGGTGCGGCTAAGAAGGAGGATCTAAATATCCAACTTCCCAAAAAAGACGGACAGAATTTTTTCAATAAAATTTGGTCGTCTATGAAAAATTGGTTTTAAATTTTAAGCTAAGGAGATACTCGTGAAAGGATACAGTATGGAAGAAAGAAAGGGCATCTACGGTGCCAAGATGAAGGTTATCGGCGTCGGCGGCGGCGGATGCAACATGATAAATCATATGATCCGCGAAGGTTTTACCAAAACCGACGTTGAGCTTATGGTAGCTAACACCGACGCACAGGCGTTAGAAAAGTCGATCGCAAATACTAGAATTTTACTAGGCGAAAACACCACCAAAGGCCTTGGCTGCGGTATGGATCCTGCGCTTGCTAAGATGGCTGCAGAGGAGAACTACGACGATCTTAAGGATCGCTTAGACTACTCCGACATCGTTTTCGTAGGCTCCGGTCTAGGCGGCGGTACCGGTACCGGTGCTGCACCTATTGTTGCAAAAGCTGCGAAAGAGAAAAAAGCGCTAACTATCGGCGTCGTTACCACCCCTTTCGGTTTTGAGGGCAAAAAGCGTATGCGATTAGCACAAGAGGGTCTTGAAGAGCTTAAAAAAGAGTGCGATTCCATAATCGTTATCCCAAATCAAAATTTATTGAAAATCATCGATAAAAAAACCGGCCTAAAAGATGCTTTTAAGATCGTAGATAATGTCCTATTCCAAGCCGTAAACGGTATGATCTCCGTGATCTTAGAATCAGGCGATAGCGATATCAACGTCGATTATGCCGATGTCAAAAAGGTAATGACGCACCGCGGTTTGGCGCTTATGGGTATCGGCGTTAGCGAAGGTGATGGCGCGGCAGAAGAAGCGCTAAAAAGCGCGATCCAATCTCCACTTTTGGACAATACCTCCATCCACGGCGCTATGGGCGTGTTAGTGCATTTTAAGATGTCGCCTGATTGCTCCTTGCTTGAGATTGAATCTGCGATGAATATCATCGAAGATACAGTAGATAAGGACGCTGACGTTACTTGGGGTACTACCACCGATCCTAAGATGGAAAATAACCGCGTCGAGGTTACTCTCATCGCCACCGGCTTTGAAAAGAGCATCGAAGAAAAAAAGCAGGTCGCCAGCGATAACGTAGCGGATCGCAGGAAGGCGCTTTTAGAAAGCATGGGTCGAAATTCTATCTTTTCTAGACAAAAGGTAAGTAGCGGCGATTTTAACGGGGACGAAACCTACGACGAGCTCGACGAGCCCGCATTCCTACGAAATCAGATGGACTAAATGCGCAGACGAGATAGGCAGCTAAGCGAAGATGAGGCATTAAAAATCATCGACGAGAGCGAGTACGCTACGCTTAGCTGCATAGACGATAGCGGCGAAATTTTTAGCGTGCCTATCTCGCCCGTGCGCGATGCAGACGCCATTTATATCCACGGTGCGCCTGCCGGCACAAAGGCGAAACTCTTTCAAAACAGACGCGCGGTAACGGCAGTTTTTGTTGGCTACAACCGCGTTCCTACCCCAAGCGACGAAGAATACCAATCTATCGCGAACGACGCGGAAGCGCTAGGATCGAAAGTTTATACGACGGAGTACCGCAGCGCGATCGCCGTTTGCGAAGCAAGCGAAGTAGAAGATGACGAGCGTAAAATTTACGCCCTGCGGATACTATGCGAAAAATACACCCCAAACTACATGTCGCGCGTGGAATTTGCCTCCAGAGCATCATTAAAGCGCATGAAAATTTACGAACTCAAAATAAAATCCGTAACCGCAAAGGCTAAAATTTTATAGAATTGAATTTAAGAAATCTAAATTTAAATTGCTTGATTTCTTAAAATTTTAAGTTCGAATGTAAGCAAATTTTAATCTGAAATTTCGTATCGCCAAATTGCGAAGCTTCTTGTCGGCACTAGCATCGGCACCACCGCGGCGATCGTCCCGCTTACTATCGGCTCGGCGCCCTTTATCGCTCGCCTCATCGAAAGCGCGCTGCTGGAGGTCGATAGCGGCGTGATCGAGGCGGCGAAGAGCTTCGGCGCGAGCA
>NZ_CALIBH010000251.1 GCF_938045775.1 uncultured Campylobacter sp. | reverse complement strand
CAAGCTTTAAATTTTAAAGCTATAAACTTCGCTTCAAATTTTAAGGATCAAAAATGCTAGAACTCCCCTTTGTCGGCGTCGTCGTGGGCTTCATATCGGGCTTTTTCGGTATCGGTGGCGGTACGGTCGTAATGCCCGTGATGATGGCTCTGGGATACGACGTCAAGACCGCCGCGGGCATCTCGGTGATGCAGATGTTCATCGTCTCGCTTTTCGGCTCATATCTGAACTACCGCGCGGGCAAGCTTCGCCTAGATAGCGGCATCGCAGTGGGGCTCGGAGGGCTGTGCGGCGCGAGCATATCGGGCTTCATCGTAAAATACTCGCCAGAAATCGTGCTTGAGATCGGTCTTTTGCTGACGCTTGCGATCTCATTTCTCAAACTCTTTAGCACGAACGTAACAAGCGGCGGCAACGCCGATCCCCACGGCGCGGTGCTGTTTTTTATCGGCTTTGCTATCGGCGCGATCGCGCTTAGCATGGGCGTGGGCGGCGCGGTATTTTTGACGCCGATTTTGGTCGGATTTTTGGGCGTCGATATCAAAAGAGCGGTCTGCATGGGGCTGTTTTTCATCGTTTTCGGCTCATTTAGCGCGCTTTTAAGCCTTTCGTACAACGGCCATGTGGATTACGAACGCGGCGCGCTGCTAGCCGTAGGCGGACTTTTGGGCGTGTATTTCGGTACCTCTCAGGCTCGCCGTGCAAAGCGCGAAACTCAGAAAAAATGGCTGCTCGTCCTCTACGTCGTGCTATTTGCGCTGGCGCTAAAAAAGGTGCTGCAGTAGCGCCCGCTGTAGTAGCGCTGCAGCGATTGCCGCGCTATTGTTTTGCTTTGCGATCGTTCCGCTACAAGCGCAGTTTAGGCGCCTGCTACGGGCACGTCAGAGCGATTTTAAGCGTTCGCGCTGTTTTGCTACGCGCCCTTTTGCGTCTCGTAGTTTTTGCTTTGCCGTCCTCTTACACTGCGCGCGTTTGGTCGCCGTCTTACGGCAGCGCGTAAAATGTCGCGTTTCATCGCGCTAGTAAAATTTTAAAACGAAATTTCAAAAAGCGCGAGCAAATTTTAAAAGCGGAATTTTAACTAATCGCGTTAAAATAGCGAAGTCGCATATCTTTCGTCCTATGGAGGCTAGATGGCGAAATAAAATTTACAAATTTTAAAAGGACTTGGATTGACGAACTTGATTTTAGCTGGGCTAGGCGGCTGTGTAGGCGCGATGGCGCGAGTAGGCTTAAGCGGAACGATCGCGCGCGCAATGGATCGCGCCGGATTTTGGAGCGCGTTTCCGATCGCTACTTTTTGCGTGAATGCGCTGGGAAGCTTGCTGATAGGGTTTTTACTCGCGCTAAATTTAACGCAGAGCCTGCGGGTATTTTTTGTCGCAGGCGCACTGGGCGGTTTTACGACATTTTCTACGTTCAGCTACGATACGCTGCAATTATTGCTGGCGCGAGAATTTGCTATCGGTCTGCTAAACGCGGTCTTAAGCGTATGCGCCTGTATGCTTTTTTGCTACGCTGGGCTGCTCGCGGGCAGAGCGCTTGCAGGATAGCCGTGGAGCGCATGAGCTTTAAATTTAAATCGCCTCTATGTTTGCGCTTTTAAATCAAAATTTATTGAAAGTGCCTGCGCTACGGAATTTTATCGCGCGCATGTGCTGCAAAATCTGCGAGCGATGGGCACAATCCCACATGCTGTGCAGTTTTGTAAAAGAGTGCGCAGTAGCTTCGGCAAAGTGCAATAGCTATCAAAACGAGCAAATCGTAAGACGAGCGAAAAGTAAAGCGAGCGAGAGGGATTGTAGCTAAATAATGGTGCTCGGCGTCGGGCAGGCTGGCAAAATCCAGATAAATTTGAATTTGCGTGCATTCTCTGCGTATCTTGTTCGCCGCAGCTTTGTGAAATTTCGCTATCTTGCGCCTAGTTATCGCGACGCCCTAAAAATTTCGCTGTCTTGGCGCGGATAAAATAAACCTAAGCCGTGCGATAAATTTTAAAAGCTCCGCGGGCAAATTTTAAAGCTTGAAGCTTAGAATTTTAAAATTCTCACGTAAATTTTAGAAGCTAAATTAAAGCGCGCCGAAATCACGATCTTATATGCCAAATCCTGCAGCGCTATCTTGGATTTATCGCAAGCGGCTGCGAGCCCTCTTAATTTCATTTCTGCAGATTTCATTAACCTGCTCGCCCTCGCTATTTCGCAAGATAACCTCGTAGTCCGTGATTTCGCGATCTTTGTTATACCCCTTGATATATCTGAATCTCGATAAAACTATTTTAAAGGATTCCACATCGTCTAAAGTGTATTTATCGCCGAGCTTTACGTAGTTAAAATTTTCGCTAGTAAGCGTATGAAAATTATTAAATTTTTGCTTTAAATTTAGCGTATAAATTGCCGTATGAGGCGTATCGTTATCGCAACGATTAAATTTGCTTTCATCGAAGGCAAGCGCGAGGCAAATTTCATCTCCGCAGATTACCTTTATATCTTTGGCGCGGCTGTTTATACGGATGGTCTGTCGCCACCCATCGCCCTCTATCTCAAAGACGTTGCGAGCGAGTTTTTTGGCTATTTCATCTCCGACATAGCCTCTGGCTTCTGGTTTATCAGCCCAACCAAGCGCAGAGTAGTTCTGCTTTTGCGGAAAATCCGCAAGCGGAGTTTGAAGCTCACTTATAGCATTTAAATTTTCTTCGGTGCCTTGCGGAGCTGCAAAAGATGTGCCCCTCATAGAGTGTAGATTAAAGAAACCGATAAATTTCCTCACGACCTTATGCGCCGTTTGAGAAAATATCTTGGCTTCGTTTTCAAAAAGCGAAATATCGTAGATGCCGTAGCTATAATATCCAAGCTCTCTACTTACCCACCTTTCGTCCGGCGAACGATCGATCTCGTCGTATCCGTAGTAGCGCTCTGGCATATCTTTTTGTAGCAAAAAGTCGTCGCTATCGCTGTCCTCATACCTAAGCCAGACCCCAAAATCGTCCTTAATGTATAGATAATTAAACTTCGCGCCTCCTGCGAATTTTTTCTCGCCTAGCCAAAATACGGGTCTTTTGTCTAATGGCGGCAGAGCGGCGACCGGGGGCAAATTTTGCAGCTCTTTTTCAAATTTTTCATCGATATAATCGCAAGCGCTAGTGGGCATACTAGGATCGCAACCCTCGGGAGTATCGGATGAAAAAAGCAAATTTAAAATCACAAATATATACAGCACAAAAAGCACGCATGCAACGCTCACGACCAAGGCAGTAATTTTTAAAATTTTTATAAAAGTTTTCATGCCCAAATTTTACCTCGTTGCACCTAAAAAGCATAAAATTTTGCTTTAAATTTGAAACCCTCCTCGCATTATCTGTACGCTTCGCCTATTGCTTCGCTAAGGCTTTTTAGCAGCTCGTCCGCAGTTTTCGCTTTATCGCGTGCGCCGCGATTTTTACCGTTTGAAGCGCCGGGTCCCGTTCCGCTGGCGCAGTCTTGCACGAAATACCACCAAAAATACCCGCCCACGTAGTTTTTCACGTAGCGCGGCATCGTATAATACCGCCTCATCATCGCCTTCTTGCTCGCCTGCGTGGCGTCCGCCGCCGTGTTTCCGCACTCGCCGATGCCAAGCTTCGAAGCGGGGAAGGCGCTTTGCAGATCGGTAAAAATTTCGCTCCAATCAGGCGCAAAGCCCTCGTTATCGTCCTC
>NZ_CALIBH010000250.1 GCF_938045775.1 uncultured Campylobacter sp. | reverse complement strand
GCGCTCCGCCGTTGATAAGTAGTATTTTCATTTTGATCCTTTGATTAAATTTATTCGTTAGCGACTCACCGCGCCTAAATTTAAATTCTGCCTCACAGCCTTATGCGCGAACGCAAGCGTAAATTTTACAAAGCGCTTATTGCTAAATTTTACTTTCGCGCCGCAGTTTAACGCCCTAAAATTTCAAATTTATCGCCGTGCACCGCGATCGCTTCGGCGTTATTTATCGGCACCAAATTTAGCTTGCCGCCGTAAGCTTTTAAAATTTTAGCCGTGCTTTGCACGAAGGGCTCCTCGCCGTAGTGCGGCACCGGGTAAAATTTAACCAGATAAAGCCCTGTTTGCGCCGCGGCCCCGTAGTCGCCCGCATCGTCCATCATGGCTGCGTACTCCACGCTGGGTGCGGCGATCATCGCTCCCGCCGACTCGCCCACATACACGAGCTCGCCGCTTTGGACGCGCTTAGCGATCAGGCCGACAAGATCCTTCTTTTTAAGCTCGCGCAAAAGATAAAAGGTGTTGCCGCCGCTTACGTAAAGCACCCGCGCCGCGCCGATCTTTGCCTTTGCTTCGACCTCGCTCGCTTTTGAAACGTCTAAAATTTGAACCTCAAAGCCCATTTTGGCAAACGCCTCTTTCGCCTCGTCCACGTAGTCTCGGTACTCCTCTACGTTTGTGGCAGTCGGGATAAAAAGCACCTCTTTTGCGCGGATATTTTGCTCGGCGAAATCCTCAAAAAGCGTCGCCGCACCCGCAAAATAGGAGCATAAAAACATCTCTATCATCGTTTTTCCTTTCATTAAATTTGCGCTGATTTAAAGCGCTCGTAAAGCTTGGCCGCAATGACTGCGAGCAAACGTATTTCAAAACGAGTAGATCAAATTCTACCGCGCCCACAAAGCAAGCGGAAGACAAAAAATGGCGTGAGCGGAATTCTGTCGATAATTAGCAAAATTTACCGCCGCAGCGATTACAAAATACATCAAAGCCCGAACGGCAGCGCAAATCACTCCACAATCGCCAACTGCCTGGCGATTTCAAACTTCACTGAAACGACGCGAGCCTGCTAGATTAAGCTGGCTAGAGGAGTCTATCAGAGCGAACGATCAAAACTATCAAATCAAGCCGATCAACCGAACCGACTAAAGCAAGTCAGCCAAGGCAAAACGGCTAGTGCTTTTTATCTTTAAAAAATCTAACGATCTTAGCCTGCAGCTTGAACCACTCGCTAAGCTCCATTATAGGATGCCCTGCGTAGTTTTTGCCACCCGTTAGATCCTTGCTTATGCCGCCGCGCGCCGCGATCTGAGTGAAATCGCCCACGCTTACGTGCCCGCCGCTGCCGCTCTGTCCGCCCATCACGACGTTGCGTCCGAGCGTCGTCGAGCCCGCAAGCCCAACTTGAGAGACGATGAGACAGTTTTGCCCTAGTTCGCAGTTGTGCCCGATCTGAACGAGATTGTCGATCTTGCTGCCATGCTTAACGATCGTCGAGCCGAACACTGCGCGATCGATCGTCGTGCACGCGCCGATCTCGACCTCGTCTTGCAGCACGACGTTGCCGTTATGATAAATTTTAACGTGCTCGCCCGTTTTGGTATGCGCATAGCCGAAGCCGTCGCTTCCGATGACGGCGTTTGCGTGGATTATGCAGCGCTCGCCGATGATCGTGTCATTGTAGATGACGGCGTTTGCGTGGATCACGCAGCCGCTTCCGATATGCACGTCATCGCCGATATACGCGCCGCTTAAAATGACGCAATTCTCGCCGATCGTGGAATTTACGCCGATATGCACGTTCTGTCCAATCTGCGCGCTAGCGGCGATCTTTGCGGGCACGCCGCTGCGAATGAGAGACTTAGCAAAATGCGCGCTTAAGATCGCAAAGGCTAGGTGCGGGTTTTCGCACTCCAGCGCTCGCACGCCGTTTGGAACCGCAGTGCCGCACTTTACCAGCACGGCGGCCGCCTTAGTGGCGGATAAAAATTTCTCGTTTTTGTCGCTATCGCAGTAGCTCAGCTCGCTTTGCCTTGCGTTTTGAAGCGAATTTATCGCAGTAATCTCCGCGTCCGCTCCGCTAAGCTCTATATTTAAAATTTCTGCAATTTTGGATAATTTCATTTGCGCTCCTTTGATTAAATTTTATCGCCGCTTACATATCCAGCGCGACGCTGCCGCCGCGGACGACGTCGATCGGATTGTATTTTTTTATCGTCTTTAAAAATCCGTCGATGCGGTCTGCGTCGTCGCACGCCATGATGACGATCTTGCTGTCGTCGCTGTTTGCGATGCTGCCGTTGTAGGCTTTTAAAACCGCATCAAGCCCTGCTAAGTTTTCGCCCAGCGCGATCTTTACCAAAACCATCTCCTTTTCGACGAATTTTGCATCATCGATGACCTTGTAGACGGGGATCAGCTTATGAAGCTGCTTAGTAATCTGCTCTATGACGCGCTCGTCGCCCGAAGTGACGATGCTAAGGCGCGATAGGCCGGTGTTTGGAATCGGCGCAACGGTGAGGGTGTCGATATTATAGCCGCGCCCCGCGAAAAGCCCCGAGATCCGCGACAAAACGCCGTGCTCATCAGTAACGACGACCGAGATTATTCTTCTTATGCTATTCATCCTACGACTCCTGCTCAAAAATCATATTATAAAGCGCGCCGCCTGCGGGCACCATCGGCCAGACGTTTTCGAAGCGATCGATCTTAGCCTCGATGACGCTTACCTTTTTGCTCGCAAGAGCCTGCCTTAGCGCATCCTCAAATTCCGCTTTGGTGCTAACGCTAAAGCCCACGCCGCCGAAGCCCTCGACAATCTTTACGAAATCAGGCTGCGAGCTAAGATCGGTCGATGAGAAACGCTGCCCGTAAAACAGGCTCTGCCACTGCCGCACCATGCCTAAGAAATTGTTGTTTAATACGATATTTACGACGTTTAGGCCGCTAGCACTCGCGGTCATCAGCTCTTGGATATTCATCAAAATCGAGCCGTCGCCGCTGAAATTTATAACGGGTCTATCTTCCGCATAAGCCTTCGCGCCCAATGCCGCAGGAAGGCCGTATCCCATCGTGCCCTGCCCGCCGCTACTTAGCAGAGTGCGTGGCTTGCAAAACGGATAAAACTGCGCGACCCACATCTGATGCTGTCCCACGTCCGTAGCGATGATAGCGTCCTCGCCCGCAATTTTCGCAGTACTTTGGATAACCCACTGCGGCTTTAAAATTTCATCGCTGTCGTTAAATTTAAGCGGGTGAATTTCATCGTATTTGCGGATGAGCTCGCGCCACTGCTCGAAATTTTGAGGGCTGACCTCGTTTTTAATGCGCGGCAGCATCTCCTCTAGCACCGATTTCACATCGCCCACGATCGGATAATCCGCGTTTATGATCTTTGAGATAGAGCTGGGATCGATATCTACGTGGATGATCTTTGCGTTTTTGCCGAATTCGCTAAGCTTGCCGGTGACGCGATCGTCAAATCTCGCGCCCAGGCAGATTATCAGATCCGACTCGCTAAGCGCCATATTTGCGGCGTAGCTGCCATGCATTCCTACCATACCGAGGCGGTTTTTATCATCGCTTCGCATAGCCCCCAGCGCCATAAGGGTTTCAACGACAGGGATCTGCGCAAACTCGCTAAGCTCGCGTACCAGCTCGCTTGCGCCCGCGCTGATGACGCCGCCTCCGATGTAGAGGATAGGCTTTTTGCAGCTTGCGATTAGCTCGACGGCTTTTTTGATCTGCTTAGCGTTGCCCTTATAATTCGGCTTGTAAGTCTGCATCTTGATTTCGCTAGGATATTCAAAAACGCCAAGCTTCGCCGTTACGTCCTTCGGCACATCGACATGCACGGGCCCAGGTCTGCCGCTGCGAGCGATATAGAAGGCTTCTTTTAAAATTCTAGGCAGCTCTTCGATCGTTTTTACCAGATAGTTATGTTTGACGCATGGGCGTGAAATTCCGATCGCATCGATCTCTTGAAAGGCGTCGGTACCGATAAGCGATGTCGCCACCTGCCCGCTGATAAGCACGATCGGGATGCTATCGCTATACGCCGTAGCAAGCCCCGTAAGCGCGTTAGTAAATCCAGGACCGCTCGTGACGACGGCCACGCCGACCTTGCCGCTAGCGCGCGCGTATCCGTCCGCAGCCATAGCCGCAGCCTGCTCGTGGCGCACCAAAATGTGTCTGAAGTATTTTTGTTTGTAAATTTCATCGTATATGTTAAGCGCCGCGCCGCCCGGGTAGCCGAAAACCACCTCGACCCCCTCCTGCCGCAACGCCTCCACGATCATCTGCGATCCGCTAATTTCTTTCATACGCCCATCCTGTTTCGTTGGAATAATTTTGTGATTATATTATTTTGTAAATTAAATTTTACGAATTTTAGGCGCTAAATCGGGTCGAATTTAAAATTTAATAGCAGCAAGACGGGGCAAAATTTTGGAATTTAGCGAGAGTAGAAAAGGCAAATTTAAAATTTAGCCATAAATTTAAAACGGACGGGCTGTTCGGATTTAAAATTTTAAAGTGCAGATTTGTTTCGACCAAACGCGGCACGGAATTTTTAACGTAAAATTTTAGCTTGAAATTTTACCACGTAAGCTGCTGATTAAATTTACAAAATTTTTTGGAATTTTATCGTAGCGCGGAGCGACGCCTGCGTAAATTTTAAATTCTACGTTACGAAATTTTAAAATTTAGCCGTAAATTTAAGGGGGGGCGGAATCTCGATTATAAAATTCTAAAATTCCGCCCGCATAAAATTAAATTTTAAAACCCTCTATCTACCTGCACGCCTACGCCCACGCTAGCGCAGTTACCGCTTTGCGGATCGCAGTCACCGAAGCTTGTGACGCTACTGGATCTTTTCGAGCGGATCGTTCCCATATGCATAGGCACCGGCATGTTACGGCGCGAACTTCCGCCGATTTCGCTATCGCTCATACTGCCAGAACTTCTCCTGTGAGAATAATCATCACGCGGAGGTGGCGGTGGCGGAGGTGGCGGTTTTATACCTCCGTGCGGAGGTGGTGGCATGCCGCCAGGAGGCGGGGGAGGAGGCGGCATCATACCACCAGGTGGCGGTGGCGGAGGAGGCGGCATGCCGCCGCGTCTATCATATCCTCGTGGAGGTGGAGGTGGAAAAGTGCCGGTCTCGGTGATCGTGATGCCATTGCCATAATTTTCAACGCGTTTGTAAGTAGAGCCTCCGTAAACCGTGCGGGTGCGGGTCTTTTCGACTACGACTATGTCGCGCTCAGGCTGCACCGGCTGCTGCACGTTAGCTCTAGGCGATATTTCAAAGCTCTTCTGCAGTTTGGCGGTATCGTAACTTGCAAAGCCGTTGATGCCCTTTAGCTCATCTGCACTTGAAATTTCGCGCTTTTGGCGGTATTGCATAAGCATATCCGCCCTACCCGCATCAAGCCCACCGATCGTCATCAGCTCGTAGCGACTAGCTTCGTTTATGTTGATTTTCGCCGCGGCGAGGCTCACTAAAAGAGCCAAAATCACTAAATTTTTCATGTGCGCTCCTTTGTTGGAAGTTACTGAATTCTAAACCCTCACGATAAATCTTTGATTAACACGCAAGCAAAATTTTGCTACAATTGCCTATCTTATTTAAAAGGACCGATCAATGAACGGAATTTTGCTGCTATGCGACGAGCCTACCGCCTACGAATCCGAGCTAAAAAAACTAGATAAAATTTTATCCATGAGCTTTCACAACGTTTTGCAACTTTGCATCGCTGGCGACAATGCCCTTTTTAGCAGAAGCGAGCTTGAAAAAGCGCTCGCAAACGGGCAGGATGAGCGCGTGCGAAAGGCGGCGATAGAGCGCTTTGCACAGATCCTAAAGCAGTGTAATTTCGTACTGGTTCGCGGCGCCGCAGGAGCCGATATGCGTGAGCTAAATTTACAAATCGCCAAGGATTTAAATATTCCCGTTTGCGGATTTTATCCTAACGAAATCGCCGCGCGCATCGGCGAGCGCATAATCGCTGCAGCAAAAGCGGTAAGCTTTGCCAGCATATATGAGGATAAAATTTCATTTTCCGCGCTAAGACCTGCACAGGAGGGTGCAAATTCTAAAAAATTGGAGCTTTGCGGCAAAAATTCTGCCTGCGAAAAGGGCGCAAAATTTCACGACGAAAATTCCGCTTGCCAAAGCGGCGCGATAGAGCTTGATAAAGTCGTTGCCGACAAAAGCTACTTCACGGACGCCGCAAACTCCACGCGCTGTGAAATTCTAACCCCGTTGAAATTTGAAAGCAAGCTCTACGCCAAGGCTCGCGCGAACGTTAAAACCGTCGTGCTTCCAGAAAGCGACGATGAGAGAATTCTGCGCGCGGCCGCGATTATAAAGCAAAGCGGCGCTGCAAATTTGATCCTTCTGGGGCGACAAGATGAAGTGCAAAAAAGCGCAAGCAAGCTAGGTCTCGATCTAAGCGGCGTTAAAATTTTAGATCCGCAGACGGATGCGAGCTTGGAAAAATTTGCGCGCGATCTATATGAGCTTCGCAAGGCAAAGGGCATGAGCGAGGCGCAGGCGCGCGATTTAGTGCGCGATCGCACCTATTTCGGCACGATGCTCGTGTATGAAGGGCTAGCCGATGCGATGGTAAGCGGTGCCGGCACGACTACTGCGGAGACGATCCGCCCCGCGCTTCAGATCATCAAGACAAAGCCCGGCATCGCGAGCGTTAGCGGCGCGTTTATAATGTGCCTGGATACGCAGGCTCTGCTTTTTGCCGACTGCGCCGTAGCGCCGAGCCCGAGCGCAGAGTATCTGGCAGGTATCGCGATCTCAAGCGCTGCGACCGCAAAGGCGTTCGGGCTTGAGCCGCGTGTGGCGATGCTAAGCTACTCCAGCGGCGACAGCGGTAGCGGCGATAGCGTGGAATTCATAAAGACTGCAACGCAAAAAGCGCGCGAAAAGGCGCCGGCGCTTTTAATCGACGGACCGCTGCAATTCGACGCCGCAGTCGATGCGGCGGTTGCTAAGAAAAAAATGCCGGACTCCGCGGTCGCAGGGCGTACGAACGTATTTATCTTCCCCGATCTTAACTGCGGAAATATCTGCTACAAGGCCGTTCAGCGCACCGCAGGCGCCGTGGCGATCGGACCGATTCTGCAGGGCTTAAAAAAGCCGGTAAACGATCTAAGCCGCGGCTGCAAGGTCGCCGATATCGTAAACACGATACTTATCAGCGCAATTCAAGCGGGAGAGAATTAATGGATATCCTAGTCATAAATTCTGGCTCGAGCTCGGTTAAATTTAAATTCCACGATATGCTAAATCACGCCTGCATCGCAAGTGGGCTCATCGAGGAGATCGGCTCGACGCACGCAAGCGGAAGTATCAATTGCGCCAATGGACGAGGCATAAAAGTTGAAAACGAGCAAATTGCAAATCACGAAACCGCGATTGCGATTGCGATCGATCTTTTAAAACAAAGCGGAGTAATCAACGATCTAACTCAAGTAGGCGGCATCGGACACCGCATCGTTCAGGGCGCGGATTATTTCGACGCTCCCGCGCTCATAGATGATGACGTAATGGCTAAAATCGCCGAGCTTGCGCCGCTTGCACCACTACACAATCCCGCAAATTTAGCGGGTATCAAATCCTGCCTGAAGATCGCTCCGAAAATTCCAAACGTAGCGGTTTTTGATACGATCTTTCATCAAAGCATCCCGCCTTATGCGTATATGTACGCGCTGCCGTATGAATTCTACGAAAAATATAAGGTTCGCCGCTACGGCGCGCACGGCACATCGCATTGGTTCGTCTCGACGATGGGAGCGAAATTTTTGCGTAAAAAATACGAAAACTTCAATGCCATTACGCTACATCTTGGCAACGGATCGAGCGTGAGTGCTATAGAAAACGGCAAGTGTATCGACACCTCGATGGGGCTAACGCCGCTTGAGGGGATCATCATGGGCACCAGATGCGGCTCGATCGATCCTGCAATCATCCCATACATCGAGCGCGTCGCGGGCTACAACGCGCAGGATATGGACGTTATAATGAACAAAAAAAGCGGACTTTTGGGCATCTGCGGTGCAAGCGATCTGCGAAAGGTCTATGAAAAGATGGAGGGCGGAGAGCCGCGCGCGAAACTCGCGTTTGAGATGCTCGTTTACAGCGTCGTTAAGATGATCGGAGCGTATTACGCCGTGCTTGGGCGCGTGGACGCTTTGATCTTTACCGGCGGTATCGGCGAGAATGCGCCGCATTTTAGACAAAATGTCTGCGAGAAGCTCGCTCATATCGGCATCGAAATCGATGCGACAAAAAACGCAAAAAATACCGGCTCGATTAGAAATTTAAGCGCGGCGGATAGCAAAATCAAAACGCTCGTAATCCCTACCAACGAGGAGCTTGCGATCGCCGAAGCCACGGTCGATACGATCAACAAAAACTCCGCGCAGATCGACTATCAGAAATACTCGGAATTTTAAATTAAATCTAGTGTGATTCCGCGGTTATTTTGCGAGCAAGCAACGCTAACTTGCCTTTTCGTTAGGCAATTAAATTTTAGGCTTTAGCTGCGAGTTTGCGTGAAATGAAAGGGCTTTCTTATTTTAGAGGCTTTCTGGCTAAGACGATACGAGAAGTCGCTACGCTACGCGCGGGTTTAATTTTATTTGTCGCTTCCGATAAGGCTTAAATTCTTCCTCGGAAGAAGTGGAACGGAAGGGGCTATACTTGCGAAGCGCCCTTTTACTTTGCCTGGGGCTCGCCTCGCGACCTCAAGCAGACCCCACCGCCCCAACCTGCATCTGCCTCACTGCGCGTTAAAGGCGGCGAGACTTTATTTTTAAACAAAGCTTTGCTGGTTAAATTTAATAAATTTTATTTCAAATTTGACCGCAAAATTCCAAAGCAAGTCCTCGTCGTGAAATTTTACCGAACGATAAGGCATAAAATTTTAAAATTTAGCGCAAGCCGGGTTTTGCCGTAAAGATTTATTAAAGGAGCGAACGATGAGCGATTTGCTAAATTCACAAGGCACGCAAGAGCAAGAGGCGCCGTATCCCGATACGAAATTCACTAAATTTTTCGGGCGGCTTTACGCGGCGGTTTTTGTGCTGTTTGCGATCACGGCGCTTAGCGTATTCGTGCTGCCCGAAAATATTTTAGACGCAAGCGCGGCATGCGCGGACTTCGTTAAATTTATGAAGCAGTTTTTTCCAAACATCGCCGCGATCGGCAAAATAAGCCCGCACACGCAGCTTGCGGAATTTTACGTCGCAGCATTGTGGGTACCTATTTTAACGGCTTTCGCGCTAAGCTGCGTGTATTATCCAATCGCCGTATTCTTATATGAAAAAGAGCTTCCCGCCGTCAAGACGCAGCTAATTATGCTTATCGGCATACCTTTTATCTATTGGCTTCTAAATAATTATTTCTACGCCGATTTTGCCATAAACGGCATCCCACACAGAGTAGGCAACGGGCGGACGTTTCCAACTTTTGCGAGCAGAGAAAGCCTGTTTGGTTGGCTATCGTTTTTTGGAGGCGGCTCAATGTTTTTTGGTATGTCTGTTCCGATTTTATTCAGTAATATAGTCCACTGGATATATCTATCGAGAAATAAAAGCTAAATTTTATAAAATCG
>NZ_CALIBH010000249.1 GCF_938045775.1 uncultured Campylobacter sp. | reverse complement strand
GCAACGGCAGCGAGGTGCTAGTTTATCCGACCGAATACATCGTGAGCGATAATTTTACCGAAAAGGTGCGCGAAATCATCGCGGCGTAAGCGCCGCAAAGCTCTTTTATCGCGCCAGGTTGGTTAAATTTTATTTTTGCCTGCGCTGCACGCAAGCATTTTACGGGGTGACAGCCAGTCTCAACTGCCGATTAAATTTCATTCTAGCTAGCGCTACATGCAAGCCGTTTTAGCGCGCAGAGAGCTATAAACTTTATCGCGGTTGCGGTTATTTGGCTAGAAATTTGCCGCGTACAAAATTTACGGCGCGGCGCGCAGAAACCAAAAACGCGCAGATCGCCCGTAACATCTAAATTTATCATGGCGGAATTTTATGTGCGGTAAATTTAGAAAATGCGGAGCTTCTGTTTTATTATGGCGGCGAGGCTCGCAGCGCGCCGCTCATGCTGCCGCAATAACCGCTTGCCGTACCTCGGTAGAGCGTGAAGTATGCCGCCCCGGTAGTTTGCTTTCGGCGCGTCAAAAGGTATGGGCGATTTCAAATTTGAGTTAAAATTTTGCGAAGTTTTACTTTGGCAGAGCTCTGCGCGTAGCGTAAAATTTTACCGCGCGAAATCACGGAGCGGGATTTTGGAATTTTGAAATTCTACGCTGCGGAGGTTTGTGCTTTGAAATTTCGCGAGCTGTAAATTTAGGGCTAAATTTAGAATTTCGTAGCGATAAATTTTAAAATTTTACGCTGCGCGGCTCGGCAAAGCGCATCCGCCTCTTGATAAATCAAATTCGTAGGATTTCTAAATTAAGCGGTGCGGTTGCTGCCAAAAAATTCTATCTGTAGCGGCAGTTTTTAAACGACAGCGCCGAGACGAGCAATGATGATTTACGGAAGTGCGCCCCCGCTCGCCGCAAGCACTGTGCAGCGGGTAAACAAGCGTTACGCGATCGCGCGGGCCAGCTTATCTCGCAGGTTTAAAATTTCATCGCGTTTTAGCACGAAGCTGTTTTTGTTGGCGATGAGGTGCGCGGAGCTTTGCATTATGGTTTCTGTGGGCTGCAACCCGTTTTGTTTCATCGTAGCGCCGGTCTCGACGACATCGACGATAGCGTCGGCAAGCCCTATGAGCGGGGCTAGCTCGATCGAGCCGTAGAGTTTGATGATATTTACGGCGACGGCCTTGGAGGCGAAGTATTCGCGAGTGATGTTGGGCATTTTCGTAGCGATTTTTAGGCTCGGAGCGCCGTAGTTTAGCTGGGTGCCCGCATGCACGCCCACGCAGACGCGGCATTTTCCGATTTTAAGATCAAGCAGTGTAAGCACGTCCGGGCGATGCTCCTCAAGCACGTCAAGCCCCACTACGCCGATATCTGCCGCGCCTCCCATAACGTAAGTAGGGATATCTTGGTTGCGGACGTAGAGGAATTTAAAATCGCCCTCTTGCATTATGAGTTTGCGATCCTCGAAAGCAAAATCAAGCCCGAAGATGGTTTTGAAAATTTTAAGCGTATCGTCGGCTATGCGGCCTTTGGGAAGCGCTATGGTTATCATGCTAGCCCCTTTTTTGCGATTAAGCTCACTATCGATTTAAAGATCAGATCCTTTTCATAGATTGAGTTGCGAAAATACCGCATCAGATAGGCTCCGTCGCCGCCCGTGAAGTAAATTTTATTATTGCCCGCGATGTTTTCGATAGTAAGCACGATAGGCTTTAAAATCCCGTAGTTTACGGCGTTTACGGTCTTTTGCGGTAGCGGGTCCAGATCGATATTGGTTGAAAGCGTGACATCCAGCACGGGCGCGATGCTTGCGAACGACTTTAAAAGCGTGCCGATACCGGGCATTATAAATCCGCCTAGGTGTGAGCTTTTAAACATCAAATCTACGGTGATCGCGCTGCCAGCATCGACGACTACGCCCGTCGTCACCGCCGAGCACGCCGCTATGCGGTCGATCCCAAGCCCGCGGTAGGCGGTTTTTAGTTCAAAGTGCGGCGCCAGATCGACAAATAGAGGGTTTTTCAGCTTTTTTTTCACGCTATCATTGACGCTAATGAAAAAAATTCGCTCCTTCGGCTCGTACCGCATAAACTCCGCTACGGGCATACTTTGCGTTACGCCGCCTTTATAAAATTTAACCCTGGAATTTCCTATGTCACACAAAAGCATAGAGGCTAAATCCGTTTTCTTTTAAAAATTTCGCGCTTTTAGAACACATCTGCGAGTTGTAAAACAGCGCGCGCTTTTTGACAACCTTGCCTAGGCTTGCGCTAATGTCGCTTGCGAGCGATAGCAGAAATTCCGCGTCGCGCATTATAAAGCGAGATTTTGCGTCGCGCATAAATAAAAGGACGTTGTAGCTTTTTAGATCCACGCCGAAATACGCGCCGTATGAGCGCGAGCGCGTGAAGCTAGCGATATCTAGCGTTTGGAATTTCTGAAGCAAGAGCCCTTCGCGAACGCAGAGTTTTGAAATTTTATCTAGCATCAAAATTTAAAATTTTATCGTCGTAGTAAAAGGACGTGCCCGCGATAAAGGACTTATCATCGAACTCGCCATTTAGCTCGTAGATCGCCTGACCTTCTAAATTTTCGTCGGTACGAATGACGTAGCCATTGCGCTCGATGATATACAGATAGCCGCCGCTAAGTAGTGCGCCGCTAAACTGCGCGAAGGTAAATTTACGCGATTTGATCAAATTTAGCCCGCGATCGAGTAGCTCGACTCTGCCGTCTTTTAAGAAAAGATAAATTCTATCGCCGCTAAAAATCACGTCTTTGATGTCTACGTTATGGTTTTTATTGCCCGTAGGACTTACCAGCATTAGCCTAGTGGCAGTTACGGCATAAAGGTTATCGCCCTTGTTTTCTAAGGCGATAATGTTGTTAAAAAACGGCTGGTTGCTCACGACGAAATCGCGTGCCGAGCGCCCACCTACGTTTTCTGCGATGCTGACTAGTCCGTCTAACGCAGGATAAGCGATAAGCTGGTTGATAAATATTGGTGACGCTACGCGCGAATCGATTGCGAATGCATCGCCGACTTTATGATCGAGTACCACTGCGCCCGAGCTTAGCTTGATAAGCATGATCGAATCATCGCTCATCACTAAAGCCAAATCATCGCCGCGTATATTTGCACTGAGCGCTTGTCTGCCGAGGGCTTTTTCAAATTTTACGGCGCCTGTGCTGCCAACTACTTTAAGCGTGCCATTGATGTCGGTTACGACGAAATTTTCGTCATATTCACCTAAAAATTTCTCACTTTTTAGGACTTTGAAATTTTTCACCAATCCGTTTTTAGAGATGACTTCGCCGTCTTTTAGCGTAGCGCCATCTTTACTAACCGCTACGATTTCCGACGGCAGCGAGCCGTTAAATTTCATATCGCCTGTGATGTTTTCGTCGCTAGGTTCGAAATACTGGCGCTTCGTCGAGCAGCCTAAAAATAAAAACGATAGTAAAAGCGTAAATATCAGCGTTTTTCTCATTATTTGTTGCCTCCATAGTGTTTCAAAGCAAGTGCGATTTGACGAACTGGCGAGTTGAGTGGAATTTTATCTAGCTCTGCGTGAGCTTGCTCGATTTTGCCCTCTTTTAGTAGGTCGTAGCCTTTAAGCAAAGAATCGTAATCGGCGAGTAGCACCCCGCCTTGTTTGCCGTTTTGTAGATTTATTATCTCTTTTAGCATAACATCGATGCCTTGGGTATTTTCTAGCGCCGCTCGCTCGTCTGCAGAGCCGTTTTGCAAAATATAAAGAGCGTATAGATTTATATCTTTTTGCTTAAGCTCGGCTAGCTTAGCGTCGTCGCGCTTGTTAAGCAGCTCGTCATAGATCGCATTAGCACTTGCTATGCGGCGATCGCTTAGAAATTCATTTGCGTAATATCCGATAAATGCTACGATCAAAACCGCAGCCAAAAATATCAGCGGCTTTTTGTATTTTTTTACGAAAATTTCACTTTTTATGACGCTTTCTAGAAACTGCTCTTCTGTGCCAATCTCTTTTTTCACGCCCTCGATGTCGTCTTTTAAAGCCAAAATTCAGTCCTTTGTTTGAGAAAATCGGCGTAATTGTAGCATAAAAAATTTTAAATACCGCCTAAGATAAAGAATTTTTATGATATAATGTCGCATTTATCAGAAAAAGGAAAGTTATGATAATAGACGATGCCTTGCTAAGCAAGCTGGAAAGGCTATCTGCTCTTAAAATTCCAGATGCTAAGCGAGAAGAATTTAAAGGGCAATTAAATAATATTGTAGATTTTGTAGAAATTCTAAATGAGCTGGATTTGCAAAGCGGCGAGGCGGCTATCACTACGCTAAAAGGCGGTACTCCGTTTCGCAAAGATATTCCACGCAAAAGCGACGTCGCAGAAAGCGTCTTAAAGCATGCTCCGCAGTCCGAAGGCGGCTACTTCGTAGTGCCGAAAATCATAGATTGAAAGGAATTTTATGGAAGAAGTTCAAAGAAATTTAGTAGATATCGAAACCCTACTAAAAACCGTCGTTTTTAACAAAGCGAGCGACCTTCACTTAGTTTCGCGCTCGGCGCCTCAAATACGTATCGACGGAACATTGCGCCCACTTGCCATGGATCCGCTTAAGGGCACGGATATCGAGTATATCTGCTACGCGCTCATTACCGATGCTCAAAAAAGTGCGCTCGAGGAAAATAAAGAACTTGACTTTGCGATCGAGCTTCCTAATATCGGACGCTTCCGTGGAAATTACTACTACACTATGAACGGCGATTTGGCTGCCGCATTTCGTATTATTCCTATCGATATTCCTAGCCTGGACGATTTAAAAGCCCCTACGATTTTTAAAGAGGTAGTCAAGCACGAAAAAGGCATGATTTTGGTTACCGGACCTACGGGTAGCGGTAAATCAACTACTCTTGCCGCGATGCTAAACGAGATCAACGAAAAAGAGCGCAAGCACATTATAACCGTTGAAGATCCGGTCGAGTTCGTCCATACCAATAAAAAAGCACTTTTTTCTCACAGAAATATTGGCACCGATACCCATTCCTACGCTAACGCATTAAAATTTGCCTTGCGTGAGGACCCGGACATCATCCTAGTTGGTGAGATGCGCGATAGAGAGACTATCTCGATCGCCATTACCGCGGCTGAGACCGGTCACTTGGTATTTGGTACGCTACACACCAACTCCGCGATGCAGACGATCAACCGTATTATCGATAGCTTTGATGGCGGCGAGCAGCTCCAAGTGCGAAATATGCTCTCCGTGTCACTTACCGCGGTCATTTCGCAATCACTTTTGCCGAAGCTTGGCGGTGGACGTATCGCGATCCATGAAATTTTGCTAAATAACAATGCCGTAGCGAATCTAATCCGCGAAAACAAGGTGCATCAAATTTACTCTCAAATGCAGCTAAATCAGCAATCTACCGGTATGATAACTCAAACTCAAGCGATGGTTAAAGCGATCCGTGCAAATCAAATTTCAAAAGACACGGCGTTTAGGTACTCGACTAACCTGCAAGAGCTAATAGGCGTGGTGGGTGCTTGATGGAAGGTATTAACTGGTTTGACGTCGGCTGTTTAGTACTCGTAGTGCTCTTTGGACTGCGCGGTATCACCAACGGAATCGTTAAAGAAATTTTTGGAATTTTGGGTCTCATCGGCGGTCTTTTTGCCGCGATGCGTTATAAAACTATGGCGGGCGAGTGGATTGCAGCAAAAATTCCAGCTTTACAGAATGCAAACGGCGTGCTTTCAGGCGATACGACGCAGGTTCTCATCGGCTTTATCGCTGTGCTTTTTGGCGTATGGATCTCGTGTCTGATTATAGGCGAAATCATTTCAAAATTCTTTAAATGGAGCGGACTCGGATTTGTCGATAAGATCGGCGGCTTTGTGTTTAG
Organism: uncultured Campylobacter sp.; assembly: GCF_938045775.1. Lineage (GTDB taxonomy): Bacteria > Campylobacterota > Campylobacteria > Campylobacterales > Campylobacteraceae > Campylobacter_B. Next base: position 10,224 of record NZ_CALIBH010000249.1, on the reverse strand, counting down.
CGTAAGTAAAATTTTCTTGATTTTTGCCGTTATTGTTACGCTTGCAAGCGGTCCTATGTCGATGAACGAACAGACCAAAAAGTATTTTGAAAGCAGCAAAACTGCGCCGATTTTTTTAAAAATAGGAAATTGGATTTTAAATCTCAAAGACGATCCGAAGATCAAACAAAGCTTAGATTCTATCGGTTCTAAGATGGATGATAAACTCTTAAAAGATCAAAATTCTACCGCCCGTATGAACTCGGATCAAAATCAAAGCACTGAACCTAGCGATTTTAACGCCAGTTCAGAAGTAAATTCTACAGAAAGGACAAAATTATGAATGCAAAAATCGAAAATTTAGAGTTTGACGCTCTAATTGTTGAGTTTAAAAAGGCACTTGCCGCTAGCGGTTTAAAATATACTAAGCAGCGCGAGGTTTTGCTCCGCACGCTTTATAACAATAACAAACACTTTACACCTGAGGCGCTTCATAACGAGATCAAAGCGAAATTCCCCGAACTAAACGTAGGCATAGCGACGGTGTATCGCACCTTAAATTTGCTTGAGGATTCGGGCATGGCGACGTCGATCTCATTCGGCGCACAGGGCAAGAAATTTGAGCTTGCCAACAAGCCTCACCACGACCATCTAATCTGCAAAAGCTGCAATAAGATCATAGAATTTCAAGACGCCACTATTGAGCGAAAACAGCTTGCCGTCGCCAAAGAGCACGGATTTACGCTCACGGGACATATGATGCAGCTGTATGGAATTTGCCCTGAATGCGCGGTAAAAAGGAAGTAGATTGTTTGATAGCCAGTTAGAAATCCAAAGGATAGACAAGGCGTCGGAACTTCGGAATTTAGGGGCTAATCCCTATCCGCACTTTCTAAAAAAAGATATGAGCATAGCTGAGTTTAAAGAGAAATTCGGCTACATAAAAGATACCGAGGATAAAAAAGCGAGCGAGGAGGTAAGCCTTGCCGGAAGGTTAAAGCTAAAGCGCGTCGCGGGCAAATCCACCTTCGCAAACATAGAAGATCAAAGCGGCAATATTCAAATTTATTACTCTCGCGATAGCATCGGCGAGGAGGATTACGCTAAATTTAAGAAAAATCTCGAAGCGGGCGATATAATTTTGGTGCGCGGATACGCCTTCGTCACTCAAACGGGCGAGTTTTCGATCCATGCCAGCAAAATAACGCTCGCGTCCAAAGCGATTTGCCCGCTTCCGGAGAAATTTCACGGCCTTGTCGATATCGAGACGCGCTACCGCCAAAGATACCTCGACATGATAATGAACCCGCAGATCCGCGAGGATTTCATCAAGCGCTCGATCATCGTTAGCGAGATCCGCAGCTTTTTTGAAAAGCATGGATTTTTAGAGGTCGAAACGCCGATGATGCACCCAATCGCAGGCGGCGCTAATGCCAAGCCTTTCATCACGCACCACAATGCCCTCGACGTCGATCGTTATCTGCGTATCGCACCGGAGCTGTATCTTAAGCGCCTCGTCGTAGGCGGCATGGAGGCGGTCTTTGAGATCAACCGAAATTTCCGCAACGAGGGCATGGATCTGACGCACAATCCGGAATTTACCAGCATAGAATTCTACTGGGCGTGGCATGACTATAACGACGCGATGAACCTAACCGAGGAGCTATTTAAAGCGCTATTTAAGAGGCTCGGGCTGGGCGAAATTTTAACTTACGATGAGCGCGAGATCGATTTTTCAAAGCCTTTTGCGCGCATAAAGTATCTCGACGCGCTTACTCAGATAGGCGGCATCGAGCCTCAGATCGTAAATGATCGCGAAAAGATCATCGCCAAACTCAAAGAGGATAAATTTGAAGTCAATGAAAAGCTCGATCTAGGCCACCTGCAGAGCGAACTTTTTGATAATTACGTAGAAGCTAAGCTCATAAATCCGACCTTCATCGTGGATTTTCCGATCTCGATCAGCCCGCTTTCGCGCAGAAGCGACGAAAATCCGCAGATAGCCGAGAGATTTGAGCTCTACATCGCAGGCAAGGAGCTAGCCAACGCCTTTAACGAACTGAACGATCCGCTCGATCAATACGCTAGATTTAAGGCGCAAATCGACGCCAAAAATGCAGGCGACGACGAAGCTCACGAGATGGATGAGGATTATGTTCGCGCGCTTAGCTACGCGATGCCTCCGACTACCGGCTGGGGGCTCGGTATCGATCGCTTGGCGATGATTTTGCTGAATAAAAAATCGATCCGCGACGTGATTTTATTCCCTGCGATGAGGCCGCTAAATTTAGAGAAGGAGTGAACGTGTCAAATTTAGAAAAATTCGATAATGAAATTTTTAGTTTAACCAACAAAGAGCTTGCTCGCCAGTGCGATTATTTGGAGATGATCGCGAGCGAAAATTTCACCTATCCCGAGGTGATGGAGGCGATGGGTTCGGTGCTAACGAACAAATACGCCGAGGGCTATCCAGGCAAGCGCTACTACGGCGGTTGCGAGTTCGTAGATGAGATTGAGCAGATCGCGATCGATCGCTGCAAAAAGCTCTTCGGCTGTGAGTTTGCAAACGTCCAGCCAAACAGCGGCAGCCAAGCCAATCAAGGCGTATATGCCGCATTTTTGAAACCTGGCGATAAAATTTTAGGCATGGCGCTTAGCCACGGCGGGCATTTGACGCACGGCGCAAAGGTTTCAAGTAGCGGAAAGATGTATGAGAGCTTCGAATACGGCGTAGAGCTTGACGGCCGCATAAATTATGATAAGGTGCTTGAGATCGCTCAGATCGTAAAGCCGAAGATGATCGTTTGCGGTGCGAGTGCCTATACGCGCGAGATAGATTTTGCTAAATTTAGACAGATCGCTGATAGCGTGAGTGCGTTTCTTTTCGCCGATGTAGCGCACGTCGCGGGGCTCGTCGTCGCGGGCGAACACGCTAATCCGTTCCCGCACTGCCACGTCGTAAGCTCGACCACGCACAAGACTCTTCGCGGTCCGCGCGGCGGCATCATAATGACCAACGACGAAGAATTTGCTAAAAAGATCAACTCAGCGATCTTTCCGGGTATCCAAGGTGGCCCGCTAATGCACGTCATCGCCGCTAAGGCGGTGGGCTTTAAACACAATCTAAGCCCCGAGTGGAAGGTCTATGCCAAGCAGGTCAAGGCAAACGCTAGAGTTTTGGGCGAGACGCTGGTTGAGCGCGGCTTTGATCTCGTTAGCGGCGGCACCGATAACCATCTGATTTTAATGAGCTTTTTAAATAGAGATTTTAGCGGCAAGGACGCTAGCGCCGCGCTTGAAAATGCAGGCATCACGACGAATAAAAATACCGTTCCGGGCGAGACGCGCAGCCCATTCGTCACCAGCGGTATCCGCGTCGGAAGCCCCGCACTTACGGCGCGCGGAATGAAAGAGAAAGAATTTGAGTTTATAGGAAATAAAATCGCCGACGTACTAAGTGACATCTCAAATTCCAAGCTTCAGGCGCAGGTCAAAGGGGAGGTGCGAGATTTGGCGCACCGCTTTATCATCTACGACCGCGCGATGTATTAAATTTAATAAATTCGGGTAAGCTTACCCGAATTATTTATTTCGTAAATTTTGCGTGGTAGAATTTACAAAGCAAATAATAATCTTAGGAGAGAGTATGAACGACAAAAATTTCGATATGAGCAGCATAGACGATATAGTGATAAATAGCGGCAATGTCGATAAGAACGCGAATTTGAAAAAGGGTCTTACCGTCGCAGCTGGCGTCGTAGTTTTATTCTTAATCATTTTAATCATAATGAAGGCTATTAATAAAGACGATATTGACACCAATGCAGGTCTTACTATGCCTAGTGAAGAAGAGCTTGCCAAAGCGGAGCAAAAGCCTGCCGTGCAAGTTCAAAAACCCGAGCCTTCGCAGCCTGAGCCTGTAGAAGTGAAATCAGAACCCAATGCGGCATCTGCAGCTCCAACCAAAGTAGAGATAAAAACCCAAGAGCCTAATTCCGAAAGCAAGGTCGTCGCAAGCGCTCAGCCTGAAGCACAGAAAGTAGAAATCCAAAAGTCCGAAATCAAAGAAGAGCCAAAAAAATCCGAAGTTAAAATAGAAAGTAAAAAGATTGAGCCTAAAGACGAAGCCAAAAAGCCTGAGAAAACGGACGTAAAAAAGTCCGAGCCTAAGAAAGAATCTGCAAAAGACGAGATCAAAAAAGAACCTTCTAAAACCGAAATTAGAAAAGTCGAGCAAAAAGTAGAGCCTAAAAAAGAACCCGAAAAACAAGCAAAAGCAGAAGTTAAAAAAGAGCCTTCAAAAACGGAAGCTAAAAAGGAACATGCGAAAGCTGAAGCCAAAAAAGAGCCAGCAAAACCTGAGTCTAAAAAAGAAGCCAGCAAGCCGGAGTCTAAAAGTGAGAGCGTAAAAGCTGGCGTTGCAGCAAAGAGTACCAGCACCAGCGTGGCAAACGGCAGCTATGTGCAGGTTTTCGCATCCAATGCCTACGATCCAAACGGGTCTGATACCAAAAAAATCACCAAAAAAGGCTACAGCCCAATTGCGCTGCAAACTCACGTCGGCAGTAAGAGCGTGACTAAAATTTTAGTCGGGCCTTTCGAGGGTGAGGCGCTACAAAAGGCGCTTAGCGATATGCGCAGCATCAATAGCGGCGCGTATATTTACCGAGTGAAATAGTGGACAGATTTGCGGTTTTCGGCAACCCGATCGCCCACTCCCTCTCGCCGCTACTTCATAACTACGCTATAAAATTTCTAGCCCTAGACGCCTACTATGGGCGAGTTTTGCTGCAGCGCGGCGAGGAACTGCGCGCTAAATTTGAAACTTTAAGGCTTGCGGGTGCGAACATAACCGTGCCTTTTAAACTTGACGCATTTAAAGTATGCGACATCCTAAGCGAGGCGGCGCAGAAGATAGGCTCGGTAAACACACTAGTGCTAAAAGGCGGTGCGCTGCACGGCTTTAATACCGACGCGCAAGGCTTTTTCTGCGCGATCTTGGGCTTTGGCAAGATTCGCAATGCGCTTATTTTAGGCGCAGGCGGCACTACGCGAGCGATCGGCTACGTGCTAAGCAAAAACGGCGTGAAATTTGACATCCTAAACCGCAGCGCAAAGGATTTTGACTTCGGCTGCGAGGAATTTTTTACCTATGAAAATTTTAGATCCAAAGACTACGATCTGATCGTCAATGCCACCGGCGCGGGGCTCAAAGATGACGCGCTACCAGCGCCCGAGGGAGTAATAGATGAAATTTTATCCCGCGCGAAATTTGCTTTTGACGCTATCTACGGGAAGCAGACTCCATTTTTGCAAGCCGCGCGTGCAAAAAATCTACCCGCAAAAGACGGCAAAGAGATGCTGATAAATCAAGGCGCGCTTGCTTTCAATCTCTTTTTCGGCGGTAAATTCGACTTAGCAGAGATTGTATCGCTGATGAGCCGTGCTGCAAATTTACGCTAAATCGACTCTTAGGCTTTTCAATTATACGTCCAGTCTAATGAAATGCTTTAAATTTTGCGTCGAGTTAATTATCCGTTCTTAAATTTTATATCGTGTAATTCGGGCGTTTAGCCTCAAAATTCTTACGTTTGCTTTCAGCTGAGGCGCGTTAATTTGCCTACAAAAAATTCTATTTAAAATCGCTACGAATTAGGCATAAAGATGCTTGGTAAAGTCTCGCGCATTTTTCTGCTCGTTTCTTGGATGTTCTATTCTAAAATTTTACGACGAATCTAAACTAAAATTTTGTGCAGTTTAAGTAAAATGCGATCGGTTGCGAATTATGCGGTAGAAACTTTATTTAAGTGTGGTGGCGCAAAAACTCATTTATTAAAAAGATAAAATTGCTACCAAAATTTCAAAATTTAAAGCTAAATTTTAATTAATTGTTATACAATAAAAAATATAAACTAATAATTGCTAAAGGTTAAAATTTGATGTTTTTCGGCAAAATTTTAAAATTTTACGCGCACGGATTTGCTTCGATGAAGCTTGGCAAAACACTATGGGCAGTGATTTTGATCAAGCTATTTATAATTTTTGTGCTACTTAAATTTTTCATTTTCAACGAAAATCTGGATTCTAAATTTAAAACCGATCAAGAAAAAATCGATTTCATTTATAAAAATTTGACTAAGGAGTAGGAATGCAAGAGCTTGCTAGCGTGGATTGGTCGAGGGCGCAGTTTGCGCTCACGGCGCTTTATCACTTTCTTTTCGTGCCCCTAACGCTGGGGCTTAGCTTTATCGTGGCGTTTATGGAGAGCCTATATGTCGCGACCGGTAAGCAGGAGTGGCTCAAGATCACTAAATTTTGGCTGCGCCTTTTCGGTATAAATTTCGCCATCGGCGTCGCGACGGGCATCATAATGGAGTTTGAGTTCGGCACCAACTGGGCGAATTACAGCTGGTTCGTGGGCGACATCTTCGGCGCGCCGCTTGCGATCGAGGGCTTGCTCGCGTTTTTCTTAGAAGCTACCTTCTTTGCGGTAATGTTCTTCGGCTGGGGCCGCGTAAGCAAGAAATTTCATCTTCTCTCGACCTGGCTCGTGGCGATCGGATCAAATTTAAGCGCGTATTGGATCCTAATCGCGAACGCCTGGATGCAAAACCCGGTAGGCACGAGCTTTAATCCTGATACGATGCGCAACGAGATGAGCAATTTTTTAGATATCGCGCTGTCTCACTTCGGAGTGGCTAAATTTTTACATACCGTTGGCGGCGGCTACATTACCGCGGCGCTTTTCGTACTTGGAATTTCGGCGTTTTATATGCTAAAAAATAAAGACTTCGCGCTTGCTAAAAAAAGCTTCATCGTAGCGGCAAGCTTCGGTATGCTAAGCTCGCTTTTCGTGCTATTTAGCGGCGACGAGAGCGCCTATCAGGTCGCGCAAAAGCAGCCGATGAAGCTTGCGGCGATGGAGGGCCTGTATAAAGGCGAAGTAAACGCGGGCATCGTCGCGGCGGGAGTTTTAAATCCGAGCAAAACCCCGGGAGACGATAAACAGCCGTTTTTGTTTGAGATTAAAGCGCCTTATGCGCTAGGGCTGATGGCTACGAGAGGACTTGATAATTTCACTCCTGGCATCGATGATCTGGTATTCGGAAACGAAAAATTCGGCATCGAAGGCGCGGATAAAAAGATAGAAAAAGGCAAAATCGCCCTGCAAGCGCTAAAGGATTACAAGCTCGCCAAAGACGCCAATGATACCGCAGCTATGCAGCAGGCGCGCGAAATTTTATTCGGCAACCAAAATATGCAAAACCTAGGCTACGGCTACCTTGACGATGCGAAGCAGATCGTTCCTCCGGTGGCGCTTACCTTTTATAGCTTCCACGTGATGGTGGCTTTGGGAAGCTATTTTATCTTGCTATTTTTCGTGACGCTATTTTTGGCGATGCGAAAGAACCTCGCCGAATACAAGAAAATTCTATGGCTTTGCGTATTTAGCATCCCTCTGGGATACGTCGCGTGCGAGGCGGGCTGGATAGTAGCTGAAGTAGGGCGCCAGCCGTGGGCGATACAAGATCTCATGCCGGTGGGCGTAGCGGCTACGAGCCTGGCAGGGACGAACATAATGATCTCGTTTGCGCTCTTTGCGGTTTTATTTACGGTTTTATTCATAGCTGAGATAAAGATCATGCTAAAACAGATAAAGATAGGATTTTAAGATGCACGAAATTTTGCAAATTTATTGGTGGTGCGTGGTTTCGCTTCTGGGCGGAATTTTAGTTTTTATGCTCTTCGTGCAGGGCGGCCAGACGCTGCTTTTTACGCTGGCAAAAAGCGAGAGCGAAAAAGATCTCATCGTAAGCTCCATCGGCAAGAAATGGGAGCTCACGTTTACTACGCTCGTGATGTTCGGCGGGGCGTGCTTCGCGGCGTTTCCGCTGTTTTATGCGACCAGCTTCGGCGGGGCGTATTGGGCGTGGATGGCTCTGCTTTTTTGTTTCATAATCCAAGCCGTTGCCTACGAATACAGAAAAAAGCCCGATAATTTCTTGGGCGCTAAAACTTATGAAGCCTTTCTTTTCATAAACGGCTCGCTGGGCACGATCCTGCTTGGTATCATCGTTTCGACGCTTTTTAGTGGCAGCGAGTTTGCGCTGGGGCAGAATAATTTCGTGCAGTGGAAAAACCCGGCTCGCGGACTCGAGGCGTTAGCAAATCCGTTTAACTACATCTTGGGAGTTGCGCTATTTTTCTGCGCCAGAACGGGAGCGAGCTTATATTTGATGAACAATATCGCCGAGCCTGAAATGATCGCCAAGCTCAAAGCCTCGCTTAAATTTAACGCTAGCGCGTTTTTGGTTTTTTTCATCGCGTTTTTGGCGTGGGTCTTGCTAAAGCAGGGCTATGCAGTCGGCGCGGGCGGCGTCGTAAGCCTCGAGAACTTTAAGTATCTGCATAACTACCTAAGCCTGCCTGCGGCGCTAGTGTTGCTGCTGCTAGGCGTCGTGCTGGTGCTAGTGGGGATATTCAAAGGCGCATTTACAAGCAGCGTGCGCGGAGTATTTTTCTACGGCGTAGGCGTCGTATGTGCGGTAACGAGCGTATTTTTGATCCTAGGACTAAATCACACGGCGTTTTATCCGTCAAATTTCGACCTGCAAAGCTCGCTTTCGATAAGCAATGCAAGCTCGAGCCTCTATACGCTTAAGACGATGTTTTACGTGTCGTTTCTAGTGCCTTTCGTGCTGGGTTATATCAGCTATGTTTGGCGCGCAATGGATGCTAAGAAGCTCGATAAAGAGGAGCTTGTAAACGAGCATTATTAGGCACCCGCTCTAGCGCGGCTTCTGCGCGCCCCGTGTGGTGGCAAGAAGCTGCTTGCGTGCGCGGTACTGCGTGCTTTTGCGCTTGGTTAAATTTCATACCGGCGGCGCTTTTTACGCGCCGCATTATAAAAATTTTAAGGATTAAAAATGGTCAAATCTTTAGTTTTCATCGCGATTTGGATGATCTTGCTCGTAGGAAGCTATAAATTTATAAAGTTAAACATTACTCATCAAGAAAAAAGAGAGCAGTAAAAGCGTAGAAATTTTAAAAGTTTGCAGCCTCGGAATTTCGCTTTAAATTTAAAAAGCGAAATCTAGGGTCGCAAGATGCGGGTGAAATTTTATCTAGCCCTTGTAGTCGATATTTTTTTCGAATTCTTTAAGTCGCATATGGATTGAACGCAGCTCCGTGATCGTCGTCCAGTTATCGATAAAAACGCTAAAGCTACCGCGTACTTGGTTAAAAGCATTACCCACTTGAATCATCACTCCAAGCGTAATCGCCTTAGTAAAAAGCCCTGGTCCCATTATGAGATAGGGCACGATGACTAGGATTTGCGAGAAAGAATTTAGCCATAAATCAAAGTAGCAGTAGTGCAAAAATAGCCTGTAATAGTTGTGCTTTAGTTTGCCAAATAGCGTCTTTGTAGTCTCTTCGCTCGCATATTCCGCCTTATTCTCCTCGGCATAAACCAGCTCTTTGCGAAACGCAGCTTCCGCCTTTTGATTGTTGTATTCAAGCCTAGGCAGAAACCAACCTACTAGCCAAGAAATTATCAGTCCGCCGATGCTTACTGCAAGTGCGATCCACACGAGAGAGCCGGGGATTTTTTTGAGCGCCTCAAAAGGTACTTTCTCGCTAAGGCTCCACAAAACAGGGATAAACGCAAAAAGAGTCATCGCCGCCGAAAGTACGCGCGTGCCGATATCTTCTATGATTTTTGAGAAGCGGTAGATGTCTTCTTGGATACGCTGCGAGCTTCCTTCGATATCTTTACTTACTTTTTTCCAGTATGAAAAATACGAAAATGTCATCGCCTCTCGCCATTTAAATGCCCAAATTCGCGCCACGTATCGCTCCGAAATAGCAGCTACTACAGCAGGCATCGCTATCCATAAAAAGACCCTCATCTGCGCGTAAAAATCGTTTAACGTATGACGATCTACGTTTTGACACAAATCATAAAATACGCGATACCATTCGTTGAAACGCACCCTCAGCGTAGTTTGATACCAATTAATCGCGATCAAAAATACTAGCCCTGTATATGCTAAAAGCGCCCATTTTTTGCTTTTAAAAAATGAAACGAACATTAGCGTTTCTCGGATCTTTTTGGATTTAAAATCGCCGTAAATAGCCTATCGCTTAGCATTTGTGCAGCTTCTTGCACATCCGCGCTTTTGACAGCATTTATGCTTGCTGCGTAGCTTTTTTCGTCATAGAGCGGATAGCCGTAAAGCTCGT
>NZ_CALIBH010000248.1 GCF_938045775.1 uncultured Campylobacter sp. | reverse complement strand
GAGATATAGAGAGGCGCTAATCTCTAATATGAATTTTATTAAAAAATTTAAGGGAATTAAGACCGATGGATGCAAAGCAAGGGTATAAATTTCACAGGACGGCGAAGTATGCGTTTGCTTCGCTGGCGGCATTTAAAGGATCATTATGAAATTTCGCAAACTTAAATTTAAAATCCTAGCCGCAGTGCTGCTTCTTATAATAATACTCTGTGCCGCATTTATCCGTATAATTCCCGACTACTCCACTTCGCGAGGCTTCGTGATAGTTTCTACTTTCGACTACAACAAATACAATCAAGGATACTGCCTAAAAGAGGATAGAATTTTGCCCAAAGAGGAGCTGTATAAAAGAGCGATTTTGGATTTTTTAGAAAAAGGCAAAATAATTCTTTATACGATGAGGAGTAACGATTGTAAAAAATTTAAGGGCATCAAAGAATGTAGAGATATCTATAATAAAATGCTGAATTATTACGCTGCCTATGGGTACGGCAATAAAATAACGTATGATAAAGTATTGGAAATAAACCGAGATAGAAATATCTCTTATAATAAATCAAGATATATCTATTTTGAATTACTCAATTTAAAGCCTATTGTTTTGAAGCCGAAGTTTATAAGCGTAAATTTAGATAAAAATAGTGCAGGATTTACTACTCCGATAATTCAATTGGTAGGCGAGCATGAGTATTATCTATATAATGGAGATGGCATAATTCTAAATAGAAATAAATTGGCTTTTACTTATATCTATCTTTTTGATAACGAAAAATTTATGGAGCAAATAAATAAAGAATTAAGTTGGTATGAGAACCACAAATCAGATCTTAAACAAAATATTAGTTATTTAGAATTTGATAACTGCGGCACTACGAAAACTGATATAGACAAAAGTGTTGAGAGTATGATAAAAGAATTGGCAGATATGCCCTGATAAAATGTCAAGGAGTGCGCAAGATATAGTGAGTGCAGAGCAAAGGTATAAATTTCACAGAGTGGCGAGATATTTGCTCTCTTAGCGGGTGGTTTTCTTGCTTATTTGGTGGGCAGCGGCTTTGATTTTGGCGGTTTTGCCTTTGTTAGGTGCACCTAGAATCGCTGTTTTTACGGCAATATTTGCAATTTTGGCTTGCGCGCTGCTTTGGTATTTGTTTAAAAGGTATAAAAATTTTAAGCCAAGCAAGCTGTTTGTAAAAAATCCAAATCTTAGTTTACTGCTTTTTTTCGGTAGAAAATTTATCGCTCGGAGCTTTTTACGGCGGATTTTTGCATGCCTCGCAGCGGGGTATTTTTGGGGCGAGCATGTGGCAGGCTGGAGAGTGGCGTTTGCATTTGCGTTCGCGCCCGTTTGTCTGATCGTTTTCGTGATCTCGTATGTGTTTAACGAAAAGAAAAGTTAAACTTATGCGCCTTTCGCGCCCACTAAATTTTATCTCCTACGCAGCATGAGCTTGAACACGGATTTAGCTCGCACAAGCCGAGTGCTATTTAAAATTTAGCTCATCTCGCTTGCCTTAAAATTTTAAAATTCTATTGTCGTAAAAGCTCCGCCGCGGACGCGAAATTTTATCTCGCCGTAACCCGAAACCTACTTACCGTCGCATTTTGACATTTGCGCAGAATACCCTTATGCCGCTGCGGCGTTTACAAAATTTTAAAACGGCGCAGAACTTTGCCTCGCAAACGACGATTACGCCGCGGGCTTATCTATTTATTTATGCGGGTAGCGAAGCCTTCGGGCTAAATACGAGACCCTTATCTTAGCCGCAAAGCAAGTCCAAGCTTCGGCAGAGAAAAATACGAGCGGCGAATGCAGAAGCAAAAACCAAGCGGGCGCATTTGTCCGAAGCCTAGCCCTTTGGTCTCATCATTTTTTCTAAAATTTCATACACGAGATCAAGCTTCGTAAAGCCGTCTCTATCCAAAAAATGCCCGCCTTTTTCCACCTCGTAAAACTTAGCGTCCATCTGCCCTGCTAGCTCGCGGCTAAAGCTAAACGGCACGATATAATCGTCCTTTGCGGCAACCACCGCGCGCTGTTTTGCGGCGGCTTTTATGCGCTCAAAATCAAAGCCTTTTTCCATAAACTCGTCTAAAATTTTAAATTGCGGATCGCTAAGCGGCTTTGCAAGCCCCGAGACTAGCACTACGCCCTCTACTGCGCCGCTTGCGGCACTGCTTTGTAAGAAATTTAAGATCGTAGGGCAGCCGAGGCTGTGTCCGACCAGATAAACTTCGCCTTCAAATTTTACGCTTTCTCGCAGAGTTTTCAGCCACTCATCAAGCCTTGGGTGCGCAGGCGTAGGCATCGTTAAAATTTCCGCGCTCGCGCCCGATTTTTCGATCTCGCCTTTAAGCCAGGCAAACCAGTGCTTCTTAGGCGAAGCATCGTAGCCGTGCACGATATAGACGCACTTTTGCATATTTTTCTCCTTCGAATTTAAGCTCACCCCAAACGAGGCGGTACCGACGCAAAGTAGCGAAGCTGCGCACGCCAAGCTAAATTTCATCGCATTTCGTCTTTTGCTATTCATCTATAGCTCCTCTCATTTCTAAAGCGGACATTTTACATCGTTTTTTAAAAAAGACCTCTTAAAACGTTCGCGTAGATCTATAAAGATTCGCGGCAAAGCCGCTTGCGCGCAAATTTTAAAATTTCAATCTGCGCGCTAGCCCCTACAGATCGTGATTTTGTCGGCAAATTTACCCAAAAAATGATACCCCGAGCCCGCCTGCGCGATGATATCGAGTACCGCGTCTGCATCTCGCACGAGCGTGCCGCCCGCAAAGTCCACGCCGCGCTCAAACAGCGCCTGCGGCAGTAGCGGCGTGGTTGGCCCCACGAGCACGAGCTTGGCGCCGCTTTTTTTCAGGCGCAAAAGCCCATCGAGCGTGTCGTTGATGAGCGTCGTAGCCGTGATTATCACGTTATCGGCGCGCGGCACGACGCTGCTAGCCTCGCTTGCGGGCAGGTAAAACGGCAGCTCCGTTTCTTTGAGCGTGCTTTTGTCAAGCTCTAAAATTTTAAAATCCGCGCCATTTTTCATCAGCGTCTTGATGTAGGGCACCAGCGCGCCCACGACGACGCTAAAGCTGCCGCGCTCGATCCGCAGCTGCTCAAAGGGATCGGCGCCGAATTTCACGTCGTAATCCGCGCGGATTTTATCGAAACACGCCCTACCTAGCGCATTTAGCGCAGCGAGCGCGAGCGTCTTTTTAAGCGGCGCGGCGGAGCCCAGATCGCGCAGCAGATAGCGCACGCTCTTGCCCGCGATATTGCCAGAATCGGGCATCGCGCTTGCTTGCGAGGGGCAGCAAACGGCGCCCGATAGGGACTTTAGCGGCGTATAGCTAAGCCCGCACGCGCCTCCTTGCAGCTTCACGCCGCTAAAAAACAGCCCCGCGACCGCGCGCTCGATCTTAAGATCTAGCGCCTGGGCGCCTAAAATTTCTTTCGCGCACTCCAGCGTTTGATCTAAAATTTCGCTCATTTTCGCTCCTTTAATGTGGAATTTAGCGCCATTATAGCTTAAAATTTCGGCGCCCGTATTGATATAGATTTATTCGGCGCGCGGCGGGCAACGTCCAAGAAGACGCGAGCCAAATTTAACGCAAGCGACAGGCGCGAGATAAAATTTTATGTAACGAGCAGAGACGAATGCGGCTTGGAATTTTAAAAGCGCGGTGCGGCTTTAAAATTTGAAACGTGCGGACAAACATGAAATTTTAACGAGCGAGTGCGGTCTGGAATTTTAACGCGGACGAAGCGGCAAACGAGCAAGCGATATTGATGGGGTAGCGAACAGGCGGTGCGGGTAGATTAAATTTAACGAGAGCAAGTCGATGCGAACCCAGGCAAATGTAGGCTAAATTCCGTAAGGACGGACGAGCGAGAGTTTGGACATAGACGGGTAAATTTAACAATAGTAAGCCGATACGAACTGAATTTTAGGCTAGCTTAATGAGCGAATGCGGGCTAAATTTCAATGAATACGAATGGGCGCGAGCTTGGGCAAATACGAGCAAATTTAATAATTGCGTGCGAACGCAAACTCGGACGCGAGCTAAATTTAACGAAAGCGGCAGCAGCGGGCAAAATTTAATAAAAGGCGCGGGTAAAATTCAAGCCGCACGCGAATAAAATTCAAACGACAAGCCGTATCTGCGACAAGTTGCGCCCGCTGCGGAGTTAAATTTTATTTCTACCTACCGCACGGCTAAATTTTATTTCCCATCCGTTTCGGGGCTAAATTTTATTTCCCGATCCGCCGCGAGGCTAAATTTTATTTTCGGATAGCAGGATGTTGATGAGCGGATTTAGCAGCGTTTCGCCGCGAGCGGCGCACAGCACAATCTCGTCGTAGTAGTAGTCGCTCCTGCCATAGTTGTGAAACTCATACGCCCCAAAGCCGTAGCCCATCGGCGTGATCTCGACGCGCGAGTACCAGGCGTCCTTGGCGATGATGTATTTCTCGGTGTCTTGCGAATAAACCCACACCACGATCTCATCTTTGTTTTTTTGCCGCATCAGCCACATGAAGACGTTTGCGATGTCGTTGAAAAAATATGTATCGCCGTTTGGCATAACAGCCTGAGCGGTGTTGTACAGATCGTTTATCACCGTGCCGCTCTCGTGACATAGGTATTTTCCGAATTCGATCTGCAGCGGCTGCTTATCCGTGTTGCCGTGGCGCACGGAAATTTTGGATTCGGCTATATCCATAGACGATATGAGCAGCCCCATCACGCAGGCGAGCAAAACCGCGGCAAAAATTTTCTTAATCATAGCAGCGCGCCCCGCACGAAGTAGTATTTGACGACGTAGGCGCTGCAGATGAGCGCGTTTAGAATGAGCCAGAACGAGGAGTATTTAAGCAGGTGGGTGTAGGCGCGCTTGGTGATGAGCTCCGTTAAAAAGGGCACGATGCCGAAAAATATACCCAAAAATAGCGAGCCCCAGATCGCATAGCCGACGAAGTAATAATCCTTCAAAAGCATGCAATACGGGCATTTGTGATTGGGCTGCTCGTAAACGTAAAGCCCGAAAAAATAGGTGATCGCGTAGTATGCGACGAACAAAAAGAGTAAATTCAGAGCAAAGCTCGCCATCGACTGCTTTAAGAAATTTAAGATCAAAATGGCGCCTAATATCGCGTAGAAAAAGGTTGCCAAAAGCGCCTGCGTGTAGCCGAACGGAAGCTTCGGCGCGCGAAATACGACCGAGCAGCAAAATACCGGCACGCGCAGCGGGATATTGGTAAAAAATAGAATTTCTAAAATAAACTCCGCCAAAACGCCCGTAAAAAGGATGGTAAAGATCAGGTATTTGCGCCGCAGATAGGGAAATTTGCCCGCTTTAAGATCGAGGCTGTTTAAAATAAGCCAGAGCCCAAAGCCGAAGATCAATAAAATTTTTAAAAGCAGCAGAATGTTGCCGTAGCGGTTCGAGCCCACGACGCCTGCGGAGCACATCGCACCTGGCACGACCGAAGAGAGCTCATTTAGGCAGAGCGCGAAAAATATAAACAAAATGATCTTGCACGCTATCGTGAAGAACAAAATGGTGTTGATGAGATAGTTTCTTTTCTCCAGGGCGTATTGTAAATTTGAGGTGGCGTTAAAGTCCCAGTAGCGCATGATCCGCACGATGTGAAACTGCGAGATCGCCATCAGCGCTATTACGATCAGCTCCACGGCCAAAAACGCGATCACGCTACCCGATAAAAATACGCTCATGCTGAAATTTCTCCATCTTTTAAAAACACATATCGATCCACGAAACTTAACTCGTCGAAGAGTATATCGTGCGTCGCGATCAAAACGGTCTTTTTAAGCTCTTTGAGCTTTGAGAGCATTTCGATAAAGCCGAGCGAGTTTTGTTTGTCTAAATTTGCCGTCGGCTCGTCGGCTAAGATGATCTGCGGCCCCATCACGAGCGCCCTAGCGATGGCGCAGCGCTGCTTCTCGCCGCCGCTAAGGCTAGAGACGATCTGATCTTTTTTATGCGCGATATTAGCAATCTGCATCGCTTCATCTATGCGCGCGCCAAGCTCATCCCTGCCCAGCCGTTCAAGACTAAGCGGCGCAAGGACGTTTTTATAAACGCTAAGCGCCTCAAGCAGGTTGAAAGACTGAAAGATAAAGCCGATTTTTTTGTGGCGATATGCGGAGCTTTCGATATCGGCGAGCTTGGAGACGTTTGCGCCGTCTACTAAAACCTCGCCGCTGCTCGGCTTAGAAAGCGCGCCTATGATGGATAGAAGCGTGCTTTTGCCGCTGCCGCTAACCCCTTTTAAGATTACGATCTGCCCTTCCTCGACGCTTAAGCTTATATTTTTTAAAGCGCAAAATTCATTCGCCCTGCCCTCGTTGTAAATTTTAAAAAGCTGCTTGATCTCTATCTTACTCATTTGACCGCCTCGCTCATATCGCCGATAGCGATGCGCCAGGATGGGATGATGACGAAGGCTAAAAACGGGATCACGCTAAAGACGAAGATCAAAAAGAGCATATTGAAATTTATCGCGGGCGTGAAGGTGATGAAATTTCGCAGCTCGCCGCCTAAGAATATATCGCGCAGAAGCGGCGCATCTAGGATAAAAACATAAGCATAAGCGCCCGCGACGCCGAGTAGATAGGCACTTAGCGAGACGATAAAATTTTGGATAAATTTCATCGCGATGATGTCCTTTATACAAAAGCCGATGCTGCGCAAGATTGCGATCTCCTTTTTCTTCTCGCCGTATGCGAGCGAAATTTGATTTTTCAGCAAGATGAAAAACGAGATCATCGCCACGGCGTAAAGCACCATAAAGATCCCGCCCTTGTAATAATACAGATGCCTCACTTCAGCTACCGCATCCTCGGCACTAAGGGCTTCCGTGTTGGGGTATAAATTTACGATCTTAAGCGCTACTTCACTTACTTCGTTGGGGTTGGGTACGCTTACGTAGAGCTTGGTGTATTCGCCCTCCTTCAGGCTTAGCACCTTGCGCGCGGTAACGGGGTTTAGATAGATCACGTCGTTTGAGACGATGCTGCTTTCGTGCGGCGAAATTTTATTAATCTTAATCGCGATTAGGCGCTGTTCGGTTAAGAAGTGAAACTCGTCCTCGTAGTACCACTCGCCCATCGCCGCCTTTACCCCCTCGCCTACGATCATTTCGTTTTCGCTCAGGCTTTCGTCGCCTACAATATGAAACCAAACGCGCTTTTGAGCGAAGTAATACATCCCGTCCACGGCGCCCTGCACTTCGCTGACGCCCGCGATCTTAGAGATGTCGTAGATATAGCCGTCGTGCATCAGATCGCGTTTACCCGCGCGCAGAGCCTCTACTACGATGTCGGGTCTGAGCTTGATGACCTTTTCGAGATCGTTTTGAATGGAGCCCGAGATGAAAAGCACCGAGCTTAAAATAAAAACGATAAAGGCAAATATCGCGAAGCTAAAGGAGTGATCGGCTTTGTCTTTTCGCAGCAGAGTTACGGAGTAATCGATGAAGCTTTTACTTATCATAGACGAACTCCGCGTAGGCCTTGCTCTTAAAGCTGCTTGAGAGCCGCACGTCCCTTATCTCGCGCGCGAGCTTTTGCAGACACTGCTCGCTCTTTGCGCGATCAAAGCTTACATAATGCACCGCAATGAGCGCGTAAAGGGCGGCAAAAAAGATCGTCAAAGCGCAAATGAGCCTCATAGCCCTTCTATTACGCTCTCTTGAATTTCGTCAAATTTAAGTACGCTCTTGCCTCCGTGATCTTTGGCGAAGGTCTTGGCCGCGCTCTCGCTATCAAACGCAATGAGCTCGTCGCCCATCGGTCCTAAGACGTCGGAGCCGAGCACGTAAAAAGCGCTTTTTGCATCAATCTTATGAAGCTTATAGTAGTCGGTTACGAAAATTTTATCAAAGCCCTTGCCCTTTTGGAAGTAGTATTTCATCAGATCTTTCACGCCGTCAAAATACAAGTTCTCGCCGCCTTGAATCTCTATCATCGCCGCCCAGTTAGGATTTTTACCCACTAGCATGCCGCAGACCGGGCATTTAGCGCCCTCAGGCACGACGATCTTTTCAGCCTTTTTCGCTTTTGCATCTTTACCGCTGCTGCCTAAATTTGCCGGCGCATCCCACAAATATAGCGCTGCGGCTTGTAGGTGCTTGTCGTACTCTGGAGCCTTGCTAGCGCCTTTTGCGTCGCAAGTCTTTTTGAGATGAGCTTTGAGCTCGGAGATGGCTTTGAAGCTTTTGGCGTCCGTTTTAGCGCAGTTTGTTTCGTAAAATTCCTTGCCGTGCGCGTAAACGCCGCCCTCACGCTTGGCTTTAATCATCTTATTATCGCCCGCGAAGTCCTGCCCCGCAATCTCGTAGGCTTTGGCAAAGTTCACTATCTCGCCGCCGTTTTCGGCTTGAAATTCCTTCGCATCGGCTTCGCTCGAGAAGGCGTATTTGCTATTACGCGTCATCGTGCCTTTGATCTTGCTGCCCACGACGTAAAAGGCTTTATTTACGTCGATTAAATTTAGATTTTTCGTATCGACGACCTGCGCGTCGCTTGGAATTTTGCCTCCCGTAATCTCGTACAAGCAGTGCAGAGAAGCTACTTGCTTGCCGTTCCAAACGTGGTTGGTTTTATAAAATTTTACCAGGCTCATTCCGCAAACGGCGCAGTATTCTTTGCCCTCTCCGCTTCCTACAAGCGTAGCTTTGCTAGGATCCACGCTTTGAAACATAGGCTTTGCCGGTTGTTTATTGGCCCCGTCCATCGAAGCACCGCAAACGAACGCGACGAGCGCAGCCGAAGCTAAAAACGAACGTAAAATCATACTGTCTCCTTAAAAATTTGATGTTTTAAATTTACTTACTAATCGAATTTAAAAATTCCAAATTCTCGCATCCCATCTTGATGCCGCCCTCGCAGCTTTTTTTGAAAAACTCTTTTGCTTTGGCGTTATCGGACTTCACCCCTTTTCCTTCGGCATACATTATGGCTAAGTTATTGCAGCCGTCGAAGTGGCTGAGGTTGCACGCCTTTTCATACTGCTGCTTTGCTTGCTTATAATCCTGGCTTACCCCCTGCCCGAAGGCGTATAGATAGCCAAGGTTGTTGCAGCCGATGCCGATATCGCCGCCGCAAGCCTTTTCGTAAAAAATTTTAGCCTTTGCGAAGCTTTGCTGCACGCCTTCGCCCTTCAGATACAGATAGCCCAGGTTGTTGCAGCCCATCATATCGCCGTAGGTGCAGGCCTTTTCATAAAGGCTCGCCGCCTTGGCGACGTCCTTTGCAAGCCCTGCGCCGTTTGCGTATAAAAGCCCGAGCGAGGTGCAGCCTTCGTTATCTTTGCAGGCTTTTTCGTAATAAGCCGCGGCTTTGGTAAAATTTTGATCCGCGCCGTTGCCGCTTTCGTAGATATAGCCTAGATTATTGCACGCAAGCGCAAATTTAGCGCCGCACGCTTTTTCGTAGAGGCTGATCGCTTTTTCGAAATTTTTCTCTACGTTGCCGGTGCCCTCAAAATACAAAACGGCTAGATTATAGCATCCCGAAGCTTTATTTTCCAAACCGCACGCTCGCTCGTAAATTTCTGCGAGTTTTTTATGATCGCCGCTTTGCTGTGCCTGAATGCCCTCGCTGATAAAGCCCGCATTTGCCGCGGCAGCCAAGGCTAACGCTATTAGAAATTTTTTCAAATTTACTCCTTCATATCGTTTTTACGTCCCTGCCTCTGAAAGCAAGAGCGATTATTAAAAATACCGCCGCTATTATACAATAAAACGGCGCGGGTATCTGCGGCGCATCTCCTGCGGCATAAGAGTGCATGCCGGTGAGGTAAAAATTTACGCCGAAATAGGTCATTATGATCGAGCTATACGCAATCGTCGAGCTCACGCAATAAACGTAAATCGAGCCGAGCTTCGGGATAAGCTTTAGATGCAGCACGATCGCATAGACGATGATTGAAACATACGACCAGGTCTCTTTGCTATCCCAGCCCCAGTATCGCCCCCAGCTCTCATTCGCCCACACGCCGCCGAAGAAATTTCCAAGCGTCAGCATCGAAAGCCCCACGATGAGACTAATCTCGTTGATAGCCGTTATATATCTGATCTGAGCGTTAAGCCGCTCGCGATTGGCGCTGTTTTTAAGAGCCATCAAAACAAGAGCCAAAAGCCCAAGTAGGCAGCTAAGCCCTAAAAATCCGTAGCTAGCCGTGATAACCGAGACGTGGATGCTAAGCCAATAGGACTTTAGCACCGGCACGAGGTTGGTAATCTGCGGATTTACGAAGCTCATATGCGCTACCAGCATCACGACGCTAGCCAGCAAGCAGCTCGCGCTTAGCGTAAGTAGGGACTTTCTAAAAAATATGATCCCCGCAAGCGCCGCCGACCAGCCGATGTAGATCATGGACTCATAGCTATCGCTCCACGGCGCGTGAGCCGCGACGTACCAGCGCAGCGCAAGCGCGAGGGTATGTGCCGCAAAGCTTGTAGCAAAGGCTGCAAATAAAATTTTTTGCACGAGCGTGAAGCGCTTACCGCAAAGCGCGCCCAAAAGCGCCAATATTAGAGCTACGCCGCCTAGGATCATATAGCAATAAACTAGCTTTTTAAAAACCGAAGCTTTGTTGTAAAACACCTCGGCTTTGACGCGGCTAACGCTTGGAAGAATAGCCGCCGAGGTGGCTCTTTGGTAGTTTTTCAGCTCCGCTAACGCTGCATCCGCTTTAGCCCAATCATTATCCGAAATTCCGTCTTGCAGGCCGTTTAGATAATCGTTTAGCACGCCTTTGATTTGCGGAGCGATACTATAATCCGCAAAGGCGTCGTTCGGCGAGAGCCAGGTGTTTTGCGGGTCGTTCGGCACGGGGATAAATTTAAAAAACACCCCTCTAAAGGTCAGATACGCGATATTTAGCCGCTCGTCGAATTTAATCAGCTCGTTATCGAGCACGCCACGGCGCGAGGCACTTTTTTCATTCGCCTCGTCCACGGCGCGCGCGAGCTTGTAGTTGCCGTTTTCATCAAAGACCGAATTGAAGCTCGCATATCGCTCCTGCGGCGCCAAGCCTAGCATCTTTTTGATCTCGTCGTTTTTGATCTTAATGATCTTTTGATCGCGCCAAAACGCGGGATTTAGGCTCATTCCTAGGATCATCTGCTCGGCGCTTAAGCCGTAAAGTGAATCCGTACCCGAAATTTTATTTACGATCTCGCTTGCTTCGGTGCTAAGCGGCTTGATCCTACCCATGTAATCTTGCACCAAAAGCTCCGCGAACGCGCCGTTTGCATGAACTCGCGAGTTAGTTTTAAGGTTTGCTAGATAGTTTTCATCCGCGGCGCGAAGCTCAATGCTGAAAAAAAGCGGCGCGATCAAAAGGAGCGCGGCGGGCGCGTTATTTTTGATAAATTTAGCGAGCTTTTTAAACCTGCTGCCCGCAGTAAAAAGATTGCCGATAAATCCGACGCAAAGCAAGAAATAGCCGAAATAAGTGGGGATTTTACCCGGATCGCGATTAAGCTCCAGCACCGTGCCCAGCTCGTCGGTGTCGTAGGAGGACTGAAAGAGCTTAAAGCCGTCAAAGTTTAGCGGGTGGTTCATATAAATTTCATGCTCTCCCGCGCTCTTGCTCTCTTTTAAAATTTCAACGTCGCTGGCGTAGGATGATGGACTTTGCGAGCCTGGGTAGCGCTCGAGCTTAAATTTCAAAAGCTTTACCGCAAACGGAAGCTCTATGAGTTTCGAGCCCCAGCTTAGCATTATCTCCTCGCCGTCAAAGTTTAAAATTTTAGGCTCGCCCAGCCAGCCCGCGCCGCCGCGCAGCTCTACTTCTTGCTCGCTTCCGCCCTCAAAGCCCGCTTGTACCGCAAGCGTGCCCTGCTCGCCTTTGGGCGCGGGTTTATAGGAGCTAAATTTAACGGTGAAGCTTTTAGAATTTATACTTTGCGTGAAGCTAAAATCGTTATTGCCGATCTGGCTTAAATTTAGCGGGTGTTCAAACAGCGCGTCTTGCGTGCGGATTTGTAAGTATGGCTTGACGCTTATCATCTCGCTTTCGCTCTCGCCCGCCCTTACGTGTAGCACGCCCTCGGTACCGAAATAACGCGTCAGCGCCGCGCCGATAAAGATAACGATAAATGCCGCATGCAGAACGAATGAGCCGAAGCGGCGCCACATTTTGGTTTTAATTATAATGCCGAGCAGGCTCAGCGTCGTAGCGCCCATGACGCACTCATACCAGCGCGCCTCATAGACTAAAATTTTAGCTGTTTGCGTGTCGTAAATGCTCTCTAAAAAGGTTGCGACGCCGGCGCCTGTGGCTAGGATAAAGAGGAGGCAGAGCGCAAATTTGTAAGAAGTGAAAAATCTAAATAAATTTACGCCCAAAATCGCCTCTTTCGAATTTTTTACATTATTATATCGTAAGTTTGACCTGCGTATAGTATAAACATCCTAAGAAGCAGCACGCCCATGACGCTGGCAAGCGCGCTCGCGTAGAATGCAAACGCGGTGTGAGCGATCTTTTTGCCTAGTGCGAAATTTAAAACGAGCGGTACGCAAAAGCCTACGCCCACGACGCCTAGCCAAAACATCTTCGCATAAAATCCCTCGTTAAATGCGACGCTCGCGGCTTTTTGCACGTCGCTGCCCGTTACTAGCGAGACGAAAATCATGCCGATTAGTAAAATTTCCATCGCTAAAACCGGCCACTCGACCGCGTGTAAAATTTTAAGATCGCCGCCGTGCGGGTCCGCTTTAAAGAAAAGCGCAGCTATCAGGCTTGAGCCCGCAATTCCCGCCGATAAGCCAGACGCCACGAAAAGCGCAGGTAAAACGGCGGTATTAAGGATAGGAAATCTAACTAAAACCGAGATCAAAAAGCCCGTATAGGCACAGATCGCGACCGCAAAAACTAGCGTAAGCGCAAGAAGCAGCGGGCGAAGCGCGTTTAAAATTTTCATTACGAGCGCGAAAAGCCCTTTTAAAAAAGTAAGTCTGCGCGATAAAAATCCGCTAAGATCAGCTTCAAACGCATAAAGGCAGGCTACGAAGCTAAGCGGGATATAGACGCAAAGCGCCGCCACACCCACGGACATAACCGAGGTGAAGTTGTAATTAATCAAAATTTTCCAAAAAAGAAGCGGCCGCTCAAGGTCGGCTACCAGGCAGACCATACCCAGAAGGATCGCTACGAAAGATAGCAGCGACGCAGCCTTAAATAGCGGCGTGCTCTCGGTCTGTTTTTTATAAAGCCTAACGAGGATCGCGACTACTAAAGCGCCGCCGCTCATGCCCGCTAGCAAAAGATAAACCGCAATCGGCCAGCCCCACTCCACGCCGTGCGAGAAGGTCGCAGTGAAATTTATAGCTCCGTTCATATCACACCCCTAGTTTTACCGCAGGAATATAGCGCAGGCTCGGCTTCGTGCCGCACTCAGGATGCATGCGCAGGCTATCTTTTACGCGAAGTAGCTTGCTGATGTGCGAGCCCTCGTCGTTTAGATCGCCGAATACGATCGCCTCGTATCTGCACGCCTCGATGCAGGCAGGCTCGTGACCGTCTTTTAAATTCGTATCCAAGCAGAAGTTGCAGCTCTCTGCGGCTCTT
>NZ_CALIBH010000247.1 GCF_938045775.1 uncultured Campylobacter sp. | reverse complement strand
CCAAAATCTCCACGACGTCGTTACTAAGCGTCGGTACCGCGATTTTAAAGACCTCGCGCCCCGCCATCTGCATGAAGCCCAGCTTTTCGTCGATGATCTTACTACTAAGCGGATTGACGCTGCCCGGAGCCGGGGTGATGAGAAGATCGCCCTTGCTGCCGTCGCTAGCGGTATGAATGTCGATGATTTCGTTTTGCTCGCGCGCCGCGATAACCGCAGCGCCTGCGCCGTCGCCGAAGAGTATGCACGTAGCGCGGTCGTTCCAATCGACTATCGAACTTAGCTTTTCCGTGCCGATTATCAGCACGTGTTTTTTGGCGCCGCTTTCGATGAGGGATTTTGCAAGCTCTAAAAGATAGATGAAGCCCGTACAGGCGGCATTTATATCAAACGCCGTGATGCCGAAGCTCAAACCCAACTTATCCGCGATGACGCACGCGGTCGATGGCATACAGAAATAATCGGGTGAGATCGTGGCGCAGATTATCGCATCGATCTCGTTTTTTTGCAACCCGCTACGCTCGATCGCAAGTGCCGCGGCCTTCATACCCAAATCGCTAGTGGTCTCGTCCTTTGCGATGCGGCGCTCGTGAATGCCTGTTCGCTTGACGATCCATTCATCGCTCGTTTCAACCATTTTTTCAAGATCGAAATTAGTTAAAATTTGGCTCGGTGCGTATGCTGCGATCGAGATCATCGAGGCTTTTTTCATTTTTGCTCGTTTGAAGAAATTTCGCTTTCTATCGCGGAGTTGATTTTGGAATCTGCAAATTTAAGCGCCTGAAAGATTGCATTTTTAACGGCTTTCGGAGTGCTTTTGCCATGGCTTATGATGACGCATTCTTTGACGCCTAAAAGCGGCGCACCGCCGTATTCGTCATAATCTGTGCTTTTTTTGATAATTTTAAAGACGCGCTTCATCAAGATGGAGCCTGCGATGGCGATCGGGGATTTTTTCGTTTCGTTTTTAATAAGTTTGCCGATAGCGCTTGCGACGCCTTCGCTGGATTTTAGCATAATGTTGCCAATAAATCCATCGCACACGACCACGTCTACCGAGCCGTCAAAAATTTGATTGCCTTCGACATTTCCGATAAAATTTTGCATCTTCTTAAGCATATGAAAGGTTTCTTTTGTCACCTCGTTGCCTTTACTATCCTCCTCGCCGTTGGATAATAAGCCGATGCGTGGTGCGTTTAAACCCATAATCTCCTTGGCATATGCTTCGCCCATAATCGCGAATTGAAACAAATTCTCAGGCTTACAATCCACATAAGCGCCCACATCCAGCACGAGCGTGCGTCCACCTATGGAATTTGGCATCAGCGTAGCGATTGCGGGGCGCAAAATGCCCTTTAATCTGCCTATGCGAAGCGTCGCAAGGCTCATCGTAGCGCCGCTGTGTCCTGCTGATACCACGGCTTTGCAAGTGCCGTCTTTTACTAGATCGACCGCTTTAAAGATGCTGCTCTCTTTGCGTTTGAGAGCGTCGGTTGCGCCCTCTTTCATCTCGAAAACTTCGCTTGCAGCTACGTAAGTGATATATTTCTCAAAGCCTTGATCTTGTGGAATAAAAGGCTTGATTTGCGCTTCGTCGCCTACCAAAAATGCATTAAATTTACGCTCTCGCAGCGCATCTACGACTCCGTTTATTATCGGCTCGCAGCCGAAATCACCGCCCATCGCGTCTATAGCAACGGAAATCATCGGATTAATATTCGCCCGTAGTTTTGTTTATTCTATGCGGAATTTTCCAGCTTCCGTCTTTATCTTTGACGGGAATCGGAAGGGTCACTTTGTAGTGAGTGCGTCTTTTCGCCGCACGAGTTTTACTAACTCTTCGCTTTGGAACTGCCATTTTTTCTCCTTTATAAATTTAGTTCTTGCATTCTTCGCAATAAAAATAGTCGCTTTTGAAAGCTTCCGTTTCGCTTCTTAAAATTTCATCCAGATCAACTTCGGCGCCGAAAAACTCCATAACGTCCAAGCTCTCGTGCCTTTCGTCGTTAAAAACTCCTTCGCTTAAAAGCAAATTCACGCTCTCGTTTACGTCAAGATCAAATTCTTTACCACAGCGGTCGCAAATGTATGGAATTTTACCCTTAATTTCGCCCTTGCACTCGATAAACTTAGAGTCTTTTCGTTTTAAATTTCCGCTAAGCTTAAGTCCGTCTCGTGAAATTTCAAACGGCACGGGCGATGCGGAAATTTTAGCAAAAGCGATCTTCACGCGGCACTCTTAGCAAATTTCTCTTTTTGCAAAGAAAAATGCGATCTCAGTTTTTGCGTTTTCTAAGCTATCGCTGCCGTGAACGGCGTTAGCGTCGATGCTATCCGCAAAATCCGCTCTGATCGTGCCTTTATCTGCTTTTTTCGGATCGGTAGCGCCCATTAGCGCGCGATTTTTAGCTACCGCATCATCGCCTTCAAGCACCATTACGACCACCGGACCGCTAGTCATAAACTCAATCAGATCCTTATAAAAAGGGCGATCCTTGTGAATTTCATAAAATTTACCCGCATCTTCAGCGCTTAGGCATAATTTTTTAGCCGCTGCGATTCTTAGTCCGTGGCTTTCGAAACGATCGATAATTTTGCCAATAACGCCCTTTTTAACGGCATCAGGCTTAATAATAGAAAGCGTTTGCTGCATATAATCTCCTTAAAGTGAAAGGCGGATTGTATCGAAAAATAGGTTAAAATTTATTTAAGGATTGAATGAATTAAAATTCCGCGCATTTGATCGCGGAATTTTATCTGCTAAGCAAATACCGGGGTATCTCCGCTGCGCAGATCCGCACCTATACTATCCCTGCTAGGTTGACCCGCTACGATGTCACTCCAGACGATACAGCCGTCGGTCGGACAGGCGCTGGCGCAAGCCGGTTCGTCGTTGTAACCTACACACTCGACGCATTTATCGGCATATACGTAGTAGCTATCCTCGCCGCTTGGGTTATCGCTATCGTCCACGATCGCATTTACCGGGCACTCGTCGATGCATGAGCCGCAGCTAATGCAAATATCGGTAATTTTTACAGCCATTTTTTCTCCTTTATCAAAAAATGAAGCGCGATGATAACATACTAAATTTAAAAAATGATAAAAGTAATATTATTGGATAAATAAAATTTATTATATAAAAATTTTCATCAAATTTCAGCAAATCTAAAGTTTTAAAATGTATAATCGCCATCATAAATTTTATTAACAAGGAGAAACAAATGATAGTAACCAACAAAGCCGTTGATTTCACGGCAACTGCGGTTTTAGGCAATAACGAAATAGTCGAGGATTTCAACCTCTATAAAAATATCGGCGAAAAAGGCGCGGTCGTATTCTTTTATCCAAAAGATTTTACCTTCGTCTGCCCGAGCGAGATCATCGCATTCGATCACAGATATCAAGATTTCAAATCCAAAGGTATCGAAGTTATCGGCGTTAGCTGCGATAGCGAGTTTACGCATCTTGCATGGAAAAACACTCCGGTAAACGCAGGCGGTATCGGCAAAGTGCAGTTCCCGCTAGTTTCGGATATCACAAAAGATATCGCACGCAGCTTCGACGTGCTGTTCGGCAATGCCGTAGCGCTTCGCGGCAGCTTCCTGCTTGACAAAGACGGCACCGTCCGCCACGCCGTCATCAACGACCTACCGCTCGGCAGAAACATCGACGAGATGCTAAGAATGGTCGATACGATGCTATTTACAAACGAGCACGGCGAGGTTTGCCCGGCAGGCTGGCACAAAGGCGACGCAGGAATGAAAGCAGATCCTAAGGGCGTCGCGGATTATCTAGGCAAAAATGCGAGCAAACTATAAGTTGTAAAATTCTTCGCGCGAGCGTATGAAGTTCTAACCGCGTAAGGTTTAAATTTAGCCTTACACGGGCTATTAAAGCTCGCGAAGCTTTCTAAATTCCGCTGCCAAAATTTTAAGTCGCGGCGGAATTCCAAAAATTCCAAAAATTCCAAAAATTCCAAAAATTCCAAAAATTCCAAAAATTCCGTTTCTTGAAATTTTGCAAGTAAAATTTCAAAACCGCAAGTAAAATCCCAAATCCTTGGCAAAATTTAACCCATAGAAAAGCTTGTAAAATCATACTTTAAACTAGCTTTTGTTACAATTACAAGTTTTTAAATCCAAGGACAATTATGAAAAAGCTTATATTTTTTATCACTACCCTACTTTGCTCTTTGAGCCTTTACTCCGCAGACGCTAACCCGGACGCGCCGCTTAAGCTCGATCCTAGCGTCGTGCACGGCGAGCTAGCAAATGGCGTGAAATTTTATATCCTCAAAAACGACGTGCCGAAAAATAGTGCGCTTTTTTACCTCAACGTAGCCGCGGGCAGTGTTGATGAAAATGACGACGAACAGGGTCTTGCGCATTTCGTCGAGCATATGGCGTTCAACGGCAGCGAGCACTTCGATAAAAACGAGCTCGTTCATACCTTGCAGCGTCTGGGAGTAAAATTCGGCGCCGATCTCAATGCACAGACTGGCTTTGAAAACACTACATACAACATCCAAGCCCAAGTAAGCGACGAGACGCTAAAGGACGTATTTTTGGTGCTGCGCGATTATGCAGGCGGCGTGAAATTTGACGAGAACGAAACACAAAAGGAAAAAGGCGTCATCTTAGAGGAAGCAAAAAAAGGCTTTGAGAGGCGCTTTTACGAAAAGCGCGCCACATATTTATACCCTAATTCCATATTTTCCAGACGCTTTCCGATTGGACAAAATGAAATCATCAAAGGCGCCACCGGCGAGCAACTAAAAAAATTCTATGCGCGTAACTACCTTCCTAGCGCCATTAGCATCATAGTCGTAGGCGACGTAAACATTGAGCAGATTAAAAACCTAATCAAGCAAAATTTTAGCTCTCTTTCTGCGCACGGCGAAAAAATCCCGCGCGATCTTAGCCTACGCCCATTTGAAGGCGGGCTAGCAAGCACCGTAGAGCCCGAGCTCGGCACTAATGTCGCTAGCCTGCTTTACGCAGGCAAATATGAGCCGCTAAGGAGCTACGGTGCGCTTAAAAATGAGTGGCTGCAAGCCTACGTATCGAGGCTGATGGAGCTTGGATACGACGCGATGAATGTAAATGCCAAAATTCCGCTTAAAGCCTATTTCGGCTCGGACGATCTGTTTAAAAACCGCAGACTATACAGCATAAGCGCAAATATTTTTAATTTCGACGCCAACGCCACGCTAAGTAGTCTTTTTAGCGCGATCAAAGGGGTACGCGAACACGGATTTAACAATGACGATTTTGATAGCGTTAAGGCGGAATTTAAACATCAAGTGCAAGCCGATCTGCTTAAAAACGATACACAAAGTGCGCAAATAGGGGCACTACTCGATTTTGTACAAAACGGCAATGTAAAGCTTAGTAAGCAAGACGAGCACGATCTAAGCCTCAAGGCGTTAGAAGAAATAACGCTAGCAGATGTTAATAAATTTTTCTCAAAGATAACGGATGGAGCGAGATTTACGGAGATTATCTCGGCAAAGGATTTGGGCATTAGCCAAAAAGACGCGAAGCTGCTCTACGAAAAAGCGGTGCCGTTTAATTTCGCTACTTCGAAGCTTGCTTCCAAGCAGCTTGCGGGAGCAGATTTAAAAGAGACGGAATTTAAAGCACAAAAAGGCGCTAGCGGCACTGAAATTTTGGAGTTTAAAAACGGCGCTCGCGTAATTTTAAAACCCCTTAAAAGCGAGAAAAATAAAATCGCCCTCGCAGCCGTTAAAAAAGGCGGCTACGCACATTTCGGCAAGGCTCGTGGCGAAATTATAACCGCGCTGCTAAACTCGGGCACCATAGGCGAGCTAAACGAATACGAAGCGGGACGCTTGACCTCAAAATTTGATTATAAGCTAAGATTTAGGATGGATGACTCAGACTGCGGTTTTAGAGGCGCAGGGGTGGATCTGGAGGCGATGGCACACGAGCTTTACGCGAGATTTAGCGAGCCGCTAATTCATGCAAGCTCGCTTACAAAATACAAAACCGACGCGCTTTCGGCGATTGCGCTACGAGACGAGACGGCGGAATTTAAATTCGGCGAGCAAATTTTAAAATCGCTATATTCGGGAGATACGGCTCGCAAACAGCCGCTTAGCGTAGATGACGTAAAGAGCGCAAATCTTGCCGATTTACAGCGCGATGCGGATGAAATTTTTTCAGGTGTTGGAGATTTTATCTTTGTGCTTAGCGGCGATTTTGAGCCTGCGCGCGCGAAACAAATTCTAGCCAAATATATCGGCAATCTAAAGCCCGGCACAAGCAGCGCTACGCCTAAAACTTTGATGCTAAATACTTCTAGCGGAGAGATTGTGCAAGACTACGGCGATAGTGATAAAAGCGAAGTTCGGATGATTTTTTCAAACTATGAGCTGCAAAATTTCGACTTTGCAGACACTTATAAATTTCAGGCGTTAAAAAGTGTGCTAAGCAATCGCATCGTCGAGCAGATCCGCGAGGCGCGCGGACAAATTTACTCGGCGATGGTGCATAGCGCCTATGTGCGTGAGCCACAAATCGCAGCGAGCTTGAACGTATCGTTTTCTACCGAGCCGAAAGACGCCAGTGCGGTTGCAGCAAGCGTGAGTGAAATTTTAAAACAGATCGAAAGCTCCGGCGCAAAAGATAGCGAGCTGGCAAATTTTAAAAAAGCTCAAATTCTATCGACCAAAAGAGCTGCGCAGACGAATGATTTTTGGCTTGGAAATATCACTGCGCACGAGCTTTACGGCTATCCGCTCTATGACGAAAAAAGCTACGCAGCAAGCATAAA
>NZ_CALIBH010000246.1 GCF_938045775.1 uncultured Campylobacter sp. | reverse complement strand
GACAAAGTAGGGCGGCTGCGACTGACGCAATTATAATAGCGATTTTATCCGCTTGACACGCCGTAGCTGCTCAAATTTTAAAATTTAGCCCTTTTGACGGCTTAAAATTTTAGAAATTTTTGCAGCGTCGTAAGTTTTTGCCTGCACTTTTAGAAATTCGCAAAGCCCCTTCTGCTTGCAAAGGCCGTGAGCGAGCAAAAACTCCGCCGTCATCTCGTCATCCAGCACCACAGCTACTTTGATAAGCGTTTCGATCTCCTTTTTATCGATGCTCGCAAAGCTTTGAAATTTTAACATTTCCTCCACATAGCGTAGCCTCCCGTCACGGAATTCTTTAAATTTAGCGCCCGCGGCAAACTCCCTCGCGGCAAGCGGCAGCGCCTCCTTATATCCGAGAATAGAAACGTTGTTGTCGCTTAAAAATATTAATTCGCTGCCCGCAACCGAGCCGACCACGTCTTTCGTATCTCGCGCGCCGTTTGCAATCAAAAACTTAAATGCCTCAAAATTATCGTTTGCCGCGGCATCTCGCAGCAGCCCGCTAGCCTTGACGTCCGCGCCGTTTTGTACCAAAAGCTCTAAAAGCCGCATCGCATCGGCTTTATCAAAATGGTAAAGCTTCGCCATCTCACCGCTAAATTTCGAGCCGAAAAAGATTGCGAGCTTTAGCGGCGAGAAAAAACCGCCGTCTCCGCCGTAATTGAGATTTGGTTTAAATTTAAGGATTTTTTCTATCCGCTCGAAGTCGAATTTTGAATTTCGCAGCACCTTTGGATTAAAAATGAAAGCGGTGAAAATTCTATCTTTAAACTCCCCGAAATCCTCGTCGATCCTGCCCCTGTTTTGCGCCGCGAAGGCTAAAAGTGCGTCCAAGCCCGCATCGATCTGCTCGTCGCTGGCGTTATCGTCATATACGGCCTCAAAATTCGGCTGCGGCAAATTTGACGCCGCTTGTTGCGTAGTAGAAGCTGCATCCTCTTTATCGGCGCCGAAAGCGCAGCCCGCAAGTAAAAGCCACAAAAAGATAAAATTTTTCATATCGCCCTCGCTTAAATTTTGCGCGATTATATCAAATCTAAGGCTAAATTTAATGGCGCCTTGAAATTTCATAAAAAGCAAACGGCAAATAAATTTAGCCCAAAAAAGCGCCTTTTGATTTTAATTTCGCTAGAATTAGCCATAAATAACCTAAACAAAGGAGCGGCAAATGAAACTACTTTTTACTTTGATCTTGCTTTGTGCGGGGCTTTTTGCAAACACGCTGCAAGAGATCAGAAATAGCGGCGTCATCAGAGTCGGCGTCAGAGATGGCAGACCGCCTTTTAGCGAGATTAGCGGCGGTAAATTTGAAGGCTTTGAGATCGAGCTTGCCAATGCGATCGCAAAGGCGATTTTCGGTGCCAAACAAGGCGAAGTGCAGTTTGTCTCTCTAAGCGCCGCCGATCGCGTCTCGTATCTAGTCAATAATAAAGTCGATATAGTTGCAGCTACCTTCGTAATCGATTCGGCGCGCAAAAATCACGTGGACTTCTCGATGCCGTATTTTTCGACCAATCTCGGCGTACTAACTCGCAAAGCGGACGCCATCAAAGATATATCGCGTTTGCGTGATATGAGGCTCATAACCGAAGAGGGCACGACCGTAGATAATTACCTCAAAAAAGAGAAATTTAGCAACGTAAGCTACTGCAAAAGCACTAGCGAATGCTACGCGATGATCCGAGACGGCAAAGCCGACGGATACGTCAATCTAAATATCACGGTGCTAGCCTACGCCGTCGTGGACGATACGCTCGAAGTGCCGTTTCAAAACTTCGGCAAACCCGATTTCATCGGTATCGGAGTGCAAAAAGAAAATAAGGAGCTACTTGATTTTATCAACGCAGAGCTTGTAAAACTAAGCAAAGAGGGCTTTTTCAAAAAGGCTTATCAGGACACTTTCGAGCCTTTTTACCGCGGTACGGCGGATAAAAAATACTTCCTTTTAGATGGAATTTATGACTTGCTATAAAAGCGAGCTAGAAATTAAAATATAAAATTTATCGAAGGCAGTTTGCATAACGAATAAATCTTGGGATTTAAAATTTAGAATTTGCGAAATTTTAAATCCCCGATTCGCCCCTAAATTTCAAACTTGCATACGCGCGGTGATTGAATTTTAAACCGCTTGCATTTATTTTCTCTAAAATATATAGTGCTATAATTATTCCGAAGACTAAAAAGTAGGGGGCTTTTTATGAGATTACTTTTTATTTTAGCCTTATTCTGCGCTAGCATTTTTGCAAATACACTAGATGAAATCAGGCAAGCAGGGGTTATCAGAGTGGGCGTGCGCGAAGGTCGTCCGCCGCTAAGCGAGTCTAATAACGGCAAGTTTGAGGGCTTTGAAATCGAGCTTGCTAGCTCAATCGCCAAAGACATTTTCGGAGATAAAAAGGGCGAAGTGCAGTTCGTAGCCGTAACCGCAGGCGATAGAATCCCGTTTTTGAAAAATAACAAGGTCGATATGGTTATCGGCACCTTTATGATTACGCAAGAGCGTAAGAAGCAGGTGGATTTCTCACTGCCGTATCTATCGGTAAATTTTGGCATTGTAACGCGTAAAGAGGATCAAGTGAAGGACTTTGCGCAGGTTCGCGATATGAGGATTTCAATTGAAAAGAACCCAAACGGCTCGATGACCGAGCGCTATTTGCGCAAAGAGAAATTTAGCAATTTAGTTTACTGCAAAAATACCTCCGAGTGCTATGCGATGATGAAGGACGGCAGAGCCGACGGTTACGCCAATGACAACATCATCGTCCTAGCCTATGCTGTCGTGGACGATACGCTCGAAGTGCCGTTTAAAAACCTAGGCGCAGCGGAATTCTTAGGCGTCGGCGTGCAAAAAGGCAATCAAAGCTTGCTTGATTTCATCAATGCCGATCTAATTAAGCTAAGCAAAGAGGGCTTTTTCAAAAAGGCTTATGAGGACACTTTCGAGCCGTTTTACCGCGGCACTGCGGATAAAAAATACTTCCTGCTAGACGGAATTTACAACATGCTTTAGGCCTTAGAATTCTAAGGCGCGGAATTTTGAAATTTTAAAATTCCGCTTCGCACGCGGCGAGTAGATATTCTGAAACCTGCAAATTTTGAAATTTTAGTAAGCGAGAAATTCCGCAAAATTTCAAAATTTAAAATTTTATCTCACGCTCGGTTTAAAAACATCTATTCCATTCGGAGCAAAATTCCACGCTACGATAGAATTTTAAAATTTTACGCACGACGAAATTTTAAAATTTTATCTGCACCGAGAATTTTAAAATCCCGTGCTGCAACACAATTTCGTAACTCATGGCTTTTACGCTGTGATGAAATATAAAATTTATCCTGTGGTGTAGAATCCTGCAGATAAGCGTGATAAATTTAAAAGGATAAAATTCCGCGTAAGGCGAAACCTAGCTCTCAGCAAAAGCGCAGTCGCCGCAGATGCTGTTATTCAGCTTTCAGTCGTTAAATTTTACTCAAACGCCTTGTAGTGCGCCTCGTCGGCGAATTCTAACATCTCGCGATCGCCCCTGCTGTCGCCGTAAGCGATAACGCGATCGAAAGCCTGAACGTCGTATGCTGCGCGCACGCGAGCGACCTTTTGCGCGCCGTAGCAGTTCTGCCCCTCGATCTCGCCCGTGATGATGCCGCCTTTGCGCCGTATTTTGGTGCCTAAAAGCTCCAAGCCCTGCGCGTCGCACCACGGGCGCAGCCAGTCTTCGAGCGAGGCGGTGACGATGACGACCCTATCGCCCGCGGCTTTGTAGCTTGCGATCTTGTCCATCGCGCTTTGTTTTAGGATGTCTTCGATGTGGGTGGTGGAGTATTTTTTGCAAATTTTATCGAATTTATCGGCGCTCATACCTGCAAAAAAGTAGCCCAAGAGCTTTCTGCGCGTAAAATTATTGCTCGCAAGACCTAATTTATACGCCGCCAAAATGGGAGATAGCACCAAAATCCCGCGAAAAAATTTCTTAAATCCGACTACGTAGGCGACGAACTCGAGCAGCGAATCATCGCGCGTGATCGTGCCGTCAAAGTCGAATAAAACAAGATTCATTGCCTCTCCTAGCAAAATTTCAGAAGCGTAAATTTTAAAATTTGTCTATAAAAAAAGCGTGAAATTTAAAGCTAAATTTCACGCCGAATTTTAAAATTTCATTTTGAAATTTTATTTTTTCGCCATTCGTCTGCGCGTCGTAGGATCAAGGTATCGCTTACGCACGCGGATATTTACGGGCGTAACCTCCACAAGCTCGTCCTCCTCGATCCACTCCAGTGCGCGCTCTAAATTTAGCGCACGCGGCGGCACGAGCTTGATCGCATCGTCGCTACCGCTAGCGCGGACGTTGGTTAAATTTTTACCCTTGATCGGATTAACGTCCAGATCGTTCGGACGGCTGTGTTCGCCGATGATCATGCCCAGATAGACCTTCGCCTGCGGAGCGATAAAAAGCACGCCGCGATCTTGCAGGTTCCACAGGCTGTATCCCAGCGCCACTCCGTTTTCCATGCTCACGAGCGCGCCGTTTTGTCGCTTCTCGACCGCGCCGATGAAAGGGCGGAATTCCAAAAAGCTATGGTTCATTACGCCTTCGCCGCGAGTATCGGTCAAAAACTGCGAGCGAAAGCCGATAAGACCGCGCGCCGGGATCTCAAACTCCATACGCGTCTGCCCGTCGCCGGTAGGGTTCATCACCTTCATCTCGGCCTTTTTGCGGCCGAGCTTTTCGATGACAGTGCCGGTGCAATCATCGGGCGCGTCGATAACTAAGTGTTCGAAAGGCTCGCATTTGATGCCGTCGATCTCTTTGATGATAACTTCCGGACGCCCGAGGCAAAACTCAAAGCCCTCGCGGCGCATATTCTCGGCCAAAATCGTGATCTGCAGCTCGCCTCGGCCACTTACTTTAAATTTGCCCTCGCCCGCGTTTTCATAGCGCATCGCGATGTTGGTTTTCATCTCCGCTTCCAAGCGCTCGTCGATCTTGTTTGAGGTTACGAATTTACCCTCCGTGCCGGCTAGCGGTCCGTCATTTACACTAAAAATTACGCTAAGGGTCGGCTCTTCGATATGCAGCGCATCAAGCGGGATCGGGTTATTGGGATCGACGATGCTATCGCCTACGTCAAGCGCGTCAAAGCCCGCGATCGCCACGATGTCGCCGGTGCCCGCCGCGTCAATGTCGGCGCGCTCAAGCCCGTTAAAGCCGATGAGTTTTGAAATTCTGCCGTTGATGTGCGTACCGTCGGCTTTGGCTAGCATAACGCTTTGGTTTTTGTTTATCGTGCCGTTAAAAATTCTAGCGATGCCGATCTTACCGACGTAGTTGTCGTAATCAAGCGTGAAAACCTGCAGCTGCAAAGGATTATCGTCGCTACCACTCGGAGTAGGGACGTGAGAGATAATCGTCTCAAAAAGCGGCTTCATATCGGTGCTCTCATCGCTTAAATCGTATTTTGCATAGCCGTTTTTAGCCGCGGCATAGATGACGGGGAACTCAAGCTGCTCGTCGTTTGCGTCAAGCGCTACGAAAAGATCGAAAATTTCATTTACCACGCGGTCCGGATCGGCTGCAGGCTTGTCGATCTTATTTACGACTACGATAGGTCTGAGCCCCAAAGATAGCGCTTTTTTCACGACAAATTTTGTCTGCGGCATAACGCCTTCTTGCGCATCGACGAGCAAAAGCACGCCGTCGACCATCTTTAGCACGCGCTCGACCTCGCCGCCGAAATCGGCGTGGCCAGGAGTGTCAATGATGTTGATTTTAACGCCGCCGTAGTGGATGGCGGTATTTTTAGATAGTATCGTAATGCCGCGCTCTCGCTCTATGTCGTTGCTGTCCATCACGCGCTCGCCGACCTCTTGGTGATTACCAAAGGTGCCGGACTGTTTTAAAAGCTCATCTACGATAGTGGTCTTGCCGTGATCAACGTGCGCGATAACCGCGATATTTCTGATATTTTCCAAATTTCTCTCCGTTTATAATTTCAAAAACTGATGATTATACTAAAAAAATTCTTAAGATAAAAATTTACGAGTATTCTTTGACTTCGCAGACAAAAAACTCATACACGCGCTGTTGGATCAACGCGTCCTCGTCATCGTCGCTAATCAGACGGCGAAGATGTGAAAAATCAATCTTTTTGATATATTTTTTGTTATTTTTGATATCTCTGTCTATCTCTTTTAAAAGCGAATCTAAATTTAAGCTTTTATAGGTTTTCGCCTTTAAGATATACTCTTTTACGATGGAGACCAGCACGCCGATGCGCTGCTCATCACCCGGATAAATTTCGCCAGCTATATCTTTGATCGCGTCGTAATCCTCGTCGGTCTGCTTCTTTTTGGCAAGTAGCATAGCGGCAAAAATTTTGGCTCTGAACTCAATAGAGCGATGATGAGGGATAAAAACCTCGCGAAATACGGATAAAAGATGATTTTTGAAATTCATTTATAACCTTACTTTAAGAAACATTTCCATATAATCCCGATTGCCCTTTCTTAGACCTGTGCAATGCTTTTTTTAGGCACCGCTTCAGGGTAGGAATACAGCAGAGCACTTAGATCTCGCATGTGCCGCAGCCATCTGGGAAGGGGTTTTATAAATCGATCCTATTAAGTCCGAAATGTTCTTTGAAATCCTCGCAAACACTCTGAAAATCGACGCCTTCGATTTTTGGCTTGGCTTTGAAAAACTCTAGCATCGAATTATACCCGCTAAGCAACTCCTTGCTTTTCACGCCGTAACTGATCGAAATTCCAGCCTCAAAAAATGCTGCTAGTTTGTCGCAATACTTAAGCGCCTTGCCGTCGATTGCGCGAAATTTATCTTCGTTAAACATCTTTAGGCTACCTTCTGCAAATTTAGGCTCCTTGCCTAGCTCGAAGGTGCGGTTTTCAAACTCATCTTTTATAAATTTACCACCCTCTTTGCGGATGCCTAAAATATAGCTAAAATCATCTCGCATATGTTCCGGCACGAAGGGTAAAATTTTATCGTCTATTAGCCGCATCTCATATTCGCCGATGATGTCGCTAAGGCCCTTGACGCCGTATTTTACGGGGCTAATAATGTCGCGAGTTAGACTTTCTGGTAGATCGTGAAATAACGCGCAGAAAAAATTATACGCCGTGCGCGAGCGGCACGCACCAACTTCAAGTGAGAAAAAGTAACTTAAAATTGCAACTACCAGCATGTGCCCTAGCACCGATGTCTCAGGGATGCGCGGCGTCTGCGCCCAGCGTCTTTGAAAACGAAGTCTGCCGCTAAGATCGACTATGCGAGCGAGTTTTTTGTTCATCACGATCTTTCGCACGCCGATTAGCTCATAATAATCCTCGAGCTCCTCCTCAACCTTGGCTTTTAGCTCTTCAATATCGTTTAAAAACTGGCTAGTTTGATAGACGATGTTAAATTCCCACCGCGTAGAGAGGTAACTAGCCGCCTTTAAGATCACCGCTTCTTTCTTATGATCCTTGGAATTTAGATATTTTTTAAATCGCTCGAAAAAAGCGCTATTTTGAATAGGCAAAAGATCGCTTTCCAGGACACTTAGAACCCATTCGTTGATCTTTTTTTTCTTGGTTTTTTGGATCTGATGAAAGACGTCCGGGCGGATGTCGGTTACGACGATGCGCGCTAAAAACTCGAAAATCCCCGCTTCTATCACATAGTTGATATCCACATCGCGCTCAAAACTAGCGATGAAATAAGCGATGATAAATTTATGCGCCTGCTTGTCGAGCTCGACTAGACTTACCATCTTTGGGTAATCGTTCCAGCGACTAATACTTGCGGATTTAAAAATTTGTTCGACTAAATTTGAGCTTATCATCGGTAAATTTGATCCGAGTTTATTTCGATTACCGTGTGGACGTTGCCGCGCGGATTAAAATCGCCCGTGATTTTCATAAATTTAGGCTTTAGCTTGCTTTGAAGCGCGCCGTAAATTTCATTTATACTATCCTCGTGGCTGATATGGCGATCCATGAAGGAATTTATGTAAATTTTAATCGCCTTAAGCTCCACTACGAGCTTATCCGGGATATATTCCAAATAGATCGTCGCAAAATCCGGATAGCCAGAGCGCGGGCAGCGGCAGCAAAACTCGGGCAGGGTAATTTTTATCAGATAATCGCGCTTCTGTTTATTGGGCCAAACTTCTAAATTTTCGATGTCAAATTTCTTAATTTCCTCTTCGCCGTATCTCACTGCACTCTCCTTAAATTCGATATATCATTCGGTTTTTCGACGCAAAATCCCTGAATATAATCGATACCCATTTTATAAAGTTGCATTTGAAATTCCTCTTTGTCGATGAAACGCATCACGGTTACAACGCCCGATTTCGCGCAAGCTTCGTTAATGCCTATAAAGATATTTTTAATCTTTTCATCGTCTAAATTTTTATTAAATTCTATATCATAAACTATAAAATCGACGTTTAGAAACTTTAAATACTCAAAGCTAGCGTTTGAGCCGCCAAACTGCGACAGCGCGAAGCTAAATCCGAGTTCGCGGAATTTAATTAAAATTTCATCAAAGCGCTTGATCTCAGAATAGATAAGCTTTTCGTTAAACTCAAACACAATCTTTTTCGGATCGATTAGGTTATTATCAATGAGCTTTAAAATTTCATTGCGAAACTCGTTATTTCGCAGCGTCTGAGGCATAATCTCGATAAAAATTTTAGCGTCGATATCCTTAAAATAGATGATTCTAGAAATTTGTCTCATCATCGAAATATCGTATTTAATATCGTAATGATTTAGAAGCAAGATATCTAAAATTCTACTTTTTGTGATCTTTTCGCCGCTTCGCAGATCGAGCTTCGGAATTAAATTTATATGAGATTTTACCCCGTTTTTATCTGCGACGCGCTGATATTTAAAACTAAAATTTTCACTATCGATCGCTTCCATAACGTCGGCGGAAAATACGTCGATTAGTACTTTTTCTACGTCGATCGCCTTCTCGCCGTGCTCTTCGTCGTCCAGGTGATTTATCTTGTAAAATAGCGCATTTACGATATTATTTAGATTGCGATCATATGAGCTTGGAAGCATTGCAAATTCGCTTTTTATCTCTACATTTTTGATCGTTTGACTTGAAATTTTATGCTCAAACATCCGCAAAATATGGCTTAAATTTGTAGCTTTTGATTCCACTCCGAATACGAAGTAGCCGTTTATAAAGCGACCGATCGGAAGGTCCTTAAAGCCCTGCTCCGCCATAAAATTTGAAAGCTCCTTACAATACTCGTATAAAATTTCATCGCCGTTTTTATATCCGTATCGATCGTTTATGTCGATAATATTTTTAATTCGCAAAAGAACAATATTTATTTGACGATTTTTGGCTAGATCGTTGCTTAAAATTTTCTCGATCTCTTCGCGCACAAACACATGAGTAACAGGATCAATTAGCGTCTTTTGAAAGCCGAAGTAAATTTGATAGATGACATAATAAACATAGCAGATTAAAAGTATCAAAAATAAAATTACGTCGTCAAATTTAAACTCTCCGTTTCGAAACAAAATAATTCCAAAAACAATCAAAACGCAGGTAAATGGCACAGAAATTTTAAGTGCCGTTATGAAACGATTTTCGCGCTCTTTGGTCTCACTAAATAGCATCTAAACGTCCAAATGTTTTACATCTTTTGCATGGTCTTGGATATAGTTTCGACGCGGCTCGACCTCGTCACCCATGAAAAGATTAAAGGTATCGCTAGCACTCTGCGCATCGGCGATATTTATTTTTAATAACCTTCGATTTTCAGGGCTCATAGTGGTTTCCCAAAGCTGCTCCGGATTCATCTCTCCAAGACCTTTATAGCGCTGAATATAAGCGCCTTTTTTCGAGCTTTTTTCGATTTCATCTAAAATTTTAATAAAATCCTTTCCAAAATTTACATCCCGATCTTTGATCTTTGAATAAATTCTGATCGCCTCTTCAAAGATATAATTGCCGAATAAATTCTCATCTATCACGAGCTGTTCTAGACCGCTTGGCGTCTGAACGTAAATTCTAATCCCTTCATCATTTACGTAGGAATTCAAAATATTAAATCCTTCACTTTCTAGGCGCGGTTTTAAAATTTTAAATAGCTCCTCATAACCAAGGCTTCGCGCTTCGTCGTTTTCTATCAAAAATCTGATCGCGCTAAGCACGCTGAAGCGCTTTTTAAGCTCATTAAGAAGCGAGCGGTAGTTTGAGACTATTTTTAGATAATCGATCAGATCCTCATTTCCGATACCTTCAAACTCGCCCATATCAATGCCGGTTTCGATCAAAAACTCACTCAGCGCTTTTTCGTCTTTCAGATAAATCTCTTTTTTGCCCTTTTTATATCTAAAAAGCGGCGGCTGTGCCAAATAAACATAGCCGTTTTCTACGATAGGGCGCAAAAATCTAAAGAAAAAGGTTAAAAGCAGAGTCTGGATGTGACTGCCATCGACATCCGCATCGGTCATAATGATAATTTTATGATAGCGGAGCTTCTCTTCGTTAAATTCCTCACCGATACCGCAACCAAAGGCCGTGATCATATTTTTAATCTCTTCGGATTGTAAAATTCTATCCAGGCGCGCCTTTTCTACGTTTAAAATTTTACCTCTAAGCGGCAGGATCGCTTGAAACACGCGATCTCTTCCCTGCTTCGCCGAGCCGCCCGCGCTATCGCCCTCGACTAGATAAATTTCGCTAATGCTCGCATCCTTGCTTTGGCAATCGGCTAACTTTCCTGGAAGGGTTCCTACAGAATTTATATTGTCTTTTTTGCGCGTTAGATCGCGTGCTTTTTTTGCCGCTTCGCGACCGCGCGCGGCTAAAAGAGCTTTATTCATAATGGCGCGCGCTTCGATCGGATTTTCTTCAAAATATTTACTAAGCACCTCAAACGCCATCTTTTGTACGATCGGCTTAACGTAGCTGGAACCTAGCTTGCCTTTAGTTTGTCCCTCAAACTGCGGTTCGGGAACCTTTACGCTAATTACCGCGATGAGTCCCTCGCGAACGTCATCGCCGGTGATCTTCG
Organism: uncultured Campylobacter sp.; assembly: GCF_938045775.1. Lineage (GTDB taxonomy): Bacteria > Campylobacterota > Campylobacteria > Campylobacterales > Campylobacteraceae > Campylobacter_B. Next base: position 3,656 of record NZ_CALIBH010000246.1, on the reverse strand, counting down.
TGTCCTTTTCTCGCGCAGCCGCATTTGCCGCGACGTAATTTGTTATCGCGCGCGTAAGACCCGCTCTAAAACCCGCCTCGTGAGTACCGCCGTCCGGAGTTTTGATATTATTTACGAAGCTTAACAGTTTTTCCTCATATCTTTCGTTATACATAAGCGCAAAATCTACCATAACATCATCCGCACTATCGCTAAACGATACGGCTTTGGATATAGCTGGCGCTTTATTCATATCATTTACGAAGCTTTCCAAACCGCCTTCAAAATGAAAGTGCTCGTCCCTGCCCGTGCGGTTATCTTTAAAATTTATCGTGATTTTTGGATTTAGATACGCTAGCTCGCGAAATCTTTTTGATAAAATTTCATCATCAAATTCTAAAATTTCAAAAATTTCGCCGTCAGGCCAAAACTCGATCGTAGTGCCCGTGCGATTAGTAGTTTTTATCTTTTCAAGCTCGGTAGTAGGAATTCCTTTAGCAAATTCTTGTCTATAAATATTTCCGTCACGTTTGATTGTAGCAACGAGCTTTTTTGAGAGCGCATTTACGACGCTAACGCCCACGCCGTGCAGACCACCGGAGACTTTATAAGTGTCTTTGTCAAATTTACCGCCTGCGTGAAGCACCGTAAGAACCACCGTCGCGGCAGGAATTTTTTCGGTCGGATGTATATCAACGGGAATCCCACGACCGTTATCACTAACGATACAACTTCCCTCGTTTGTGATTTCGACGTCGATTGTGTCGCAGTACCCCGCCATCGCCTCATCGATCGAATTATCTACAACCTCATAAATCATATGATGAAGTCCGCCGATATTGGTATCTCCAATATACATTCCGGGGCGCTTTCTAACAGCCTCAAGACCTTTTAAAACTTTAATATTACTAGCGCCGTAATTTTGCTTCATAATTTTCCTTTAAATATTATTTATCGGCATGACGACCGTTTTTAAGCCATCCGCGCTAAGCACAAACGCCGTATCGGAGCTGTTAAAATCAAGCTCAAAAATTTCACTCTCAATATTACTTAAAAAATCAAGCAGAAAGCGGTTTTTCACGCCAAAAACTATCTCGCCGTTTATCTCGATCGCCGCTTCAATCTCGGTTTTTGCCTCGGAATTATCTTCGTTAATGCTCTCAAAAATCATTCCGTCCTTTTTAATGGTAACCTTCATCTCCTCGCACATCGCGTTTATCGCTCGCACGCCGCTTACCATCTTATCGCGCGGAATTAAAATTTTATATGCCGTATCGCTTGGGATCACGCGCTCGTAGTTTGGAAATTTGCCGTTAATAAGCTTTGTAAAAAACTCAAAATTCTCGCTCACCGCTAGCAGCACGTTTTCGTCATAGTAAATTTTAATTTTATCCGAAAATAGTTTTTGAATTTCACCTATTGCCTTTTTAGGGATTAAAATTTTAGTATCGAGCTCGCCCGCTTTTGACTGAGTGATCAGCTTATAAACGCTAAGTCGCTTCGTATCGGTTCCGACTAAATTTAAAAATCCCTCTTTTACGTCGATTAAGGCTCCGTTTAGCTCATATTTTGGATTGTTCGTATCGATCGAGGGATATATTTTTTTAAGGCTTCTTCCTAAAATTCCAGCATTTACGTCAAAGCTGTTTTTACCATCTATTGTAGGAAAGCTCGGGAAATCCCTCGTTTCAAACATCGGAAGCTTGTACTTGGATTTTTTTTGCTTTACAAATAGCGCTCCGTTAACGGTCTCTAAAGTCACGTTATCGTCGCTTAAGCCTTTGATAACGCTAAGGAGCTTGCCTCCATTTGCTGTAGCTTCTCCATCTGTTTCTATTGATATATTTTGTAGATTATAGCTCAAACCGATTTCATGATCGGTAGCTTTTATACTAAAAATTCCATCTTTAGCGCTCATTAAAAGATGTGAAGTTATTGAGCTTAGATCTTTCTTATCGAGATAGGAGCTGGTATTGGAAACTATTTCTTCTAAAAGTTTTTTAGTGATTAATACTTTCATATTTTTATCCTTTTGAATTTTTATCGTTGTAGTAGTTGGTAAGCGGTTTTTGTGAAAAACTTATCCTAAAGCTTGTCTTTAGGTAGTTTATCCAGTGAGTAAGTAGTTTTGTTTTATTCACTTTTATTCACCTTTTTTACTTTATTTTCATAAAGTTTAAATTTCATTCTTATCCTTTTTGGTTATTTTGTTTTTTAGCTCTTCAATTTTTATCTTTAATATCTCGTCGGTTTGAATGAGCTCGTTGATTTTTTTGATATTTTTGCTGATGGCGCTATGATCTTTTAGATTAAAAAATGCGGCGATTTTAGGCATTGAGTTTTGAGTTAACTGTTTGGTTAGATATATGCAAATTTGGCGTGCTTCGACGACGTTTTTAGCTCGCGTTTTGCTCTTTAGTTCGCTAGGTTTTATGTTTAACTCTTTTGAGACGACCTCGATGACGTGTTCGAGGCTCACACTTGAATATTTTTGATGGATCTGATCTTGCAGCGTACTTTTAGTAAATTCCAGCGTGATCTTCGTGCGAAGTATCGACGAATAGGCATTTAGTTTGTTTATCGCGCCTTCAATTTCGCGGATATTATCGCCCATATTTGCGGCTATGTATTCTACGACGTCGTGTGGAATTTTAACACGGTTTTCTTCGCTTTTTTTATTGATGATAGCGATTTTTGTTTCTAGATCCGGCGGGGTAATGTTTGCTATTATGCCGCTTTCAAATCGCGTTGTAAGGCGACTTTCAAAGCCTTTTAGAAATTTTGGCGGCAGGTCATTGGTAAGGACAATTTGGCAGTTTTTGTCTTTTAGCTCATTAAATGTATAAAAAAGCTCCTCTTGAGCTTTATCGCGTCCGATCAAAAATTGAATGTCGTCGATGAGCAAAACGTCGCAGTTACGGTATTTTTGTTTAAATTTATCGATCGAGTTGTTTTTGAGATTAAAGACGAAATCATTAGCGAACTGCTCGCTGGTGACGCAGATGACGGTCTTTCCCTTTTTGATGCAGTAATTTCCGATCGATTGAAGCAAGTGAGTTTTTCCAAGCCCGCTAGGCCCGTAGATAAAGAGCGGATTAAAGCGAATTCCGGGCTCTTTTGCGACGGAGACCGAACACTCAAAGGCAAATTTATTTGAATCGCCGATGATAAAATTTTCGAAGTTATAATTTTCGCTTAAAATGGTGCTCTTGGGCTTTTCGGAGATGATTTTTACCTTTTCTTTCGGCGAAATTTTAGCCTTTGAGGTGATTTTGACGATCACGTCGTTGAGCCCAAACTGTTTTTTGATAAGCTCTTTTATTTTAGTGCCGTATTTTGTCTGAGTGTATTTAGCGATAAACTCGTTAGTTGCGTTGTATATGAAAAATTCCGGGGTCGAGTTTTTATCGTTAAATTTCAAATTTTTAATGTATCTAGAGTATTCGGTAGGTAAAATTTCCTTCTCTAAATTCGATAAAATTTCTTGTGCTTGCGACGTCGCCATAAAATTCCCTTACAAATTAGATTAAGATTTTAGCTAAATTTCGCTAAATTTGCGGTAAATTTAAGTTTATTCACCGGTGATTAAACTGTGAATAAGTGTGAAAGGTGGATATGAAAATTTTAGGAATCGATCCGGGAACTAGAAATTTAGGCTATGCGATTTTGGAAAAAGA
>NZ_CALIBH010000245.1 GCF_938045775.1 uncultured Campylobacter sp. | reverse complement strand
AGCCCGCATCGTAAGTCTCGAGCATATCGAAGGTCGGAGCGAAAAAGAGCGCGCCCGTCTTTGCGGTGCTGAAATCGAGCAGGCGGTCGTAGTTGCCTCGCGGGCGGCCGATAAACATACTCTCAAGCATCAGCTCCAGCGTACTGAAGGTGCTTGCGTAGGCGATGAAGTAGGTTCCCGTCTCGCCGCCCTGCATAAACGGCATATTGCCGCGCACGACCTTTTTGTCGTCGCCTACGTTGGCTGCGGCGGAGTGAGAGTTGCTAGGCTTTAGCTCCTCGCTCATCTCGATATCGTTTTGCTTGGATCTGCCGATGACGTGCTCCTGCTCGGCTACGCCCGCGGCGTTCCACGCGCTCATATCGTGGATATATTTTTGCGTAAAAAGATAGCTGCCGCCCTTGTACGCCGCATCCTCGTCGCCTACCTTGGCGAAAAAGTCGCGGTCTGCGCCCTGGGGATTTTCGGTGCCGTCCACAAAGCCGATGATAGCGCGCCCGTCGTAGTATTTAAAGCCGCAGATCTCCTCCTCGCACGTCGCGATGCCCTTTAGCGCGGCTCTGATCTCGCTTGCCATATCGTAGCAAATGGCCTGATTTGCGGCTCTGATGTGGATATGGATATCGCCTCCGGTAGCGGGCGCGATGTGTTTATCGCCTCTAATCTCTTCGAAATTTTTTAGCTCTTTCGGCAAAGGCTTCGGCAAGCCGAGCATTTTCCACGCCTCAAAGCCCACGCCCAGCACGCAGCTTGTTTCGCTAGCCGCGCCGAATCTCGTAACGGCGGTTTTGTTTAAATTTATCACCAGAGCGCAAAGGCCCTCGAAAGCCTTTTTGCAGGCGGTTTTGTCTGCGTTAAAGCGCCAGATCATAAACACGGTGTTGTTGCCGGGCGCGTCGGTTACGTTTTGGGATTTGACATGCGCACAGGCGCAACTTTTTTCTTCACTCATTTTTCTCTCCTTTAAAGTGAAATTTTAAAAAGAATTTTAGCGCAATATCGGTAAACGGCGGGCGTAGAGATAGAATTTAGGTGGCTTTCGGGTTTGATTTTAGGCGGAGGAAATTTTTATCTTTGATCGTTAAATTTGCGGCAAGGGTGGAATTTTGGCTTTAAATTTATAAAATTTGCGCCGAGTTGAAAAGCGAAATTTTAGAGTTTTGCGAGGACGAAATTTTAAAGTAGTGGCAGATGGGAAGGGATTCGAACCCTCGAAAGCTTGCACTTTACACGCGTTCCAGGCGTGCTCCTTCAACCGCTCGGACACCCATCTAAATTAAAAGTCGCGATTATAGCGAAAATCTAAAATTTTGCCAAATTCCGTTTCGGCGCGCAACCTGTTCTGCCTTTAAATTTAAAACGCGGCGCTTGGAATTTCGCCGCAGCGCTTGAAATTCTATCGCAATGCTTGGAATTTTTCTGCAGCGATTAGAATTCCGCCGTGCTGCTTGGAAATTTTACCGCAGCGCTTGAAATTCTACCGCGCCGCTAAACCCAGCCGCCTTACGCTTCCTAGCTGAGCGCGATTTTACCTTGCCGCGGCTATTTTAAAATCTGGATTACTTTTTAAATTTAGACCTGCCGTCCGCCGTAGCGCTAAATTTAAAAAGCGCAAGCAGAGCTTTTGAAAAATCCGCTTGCGCCGTAAAATTTCGGCAGCGCTTTAAATTTACGGGTATTTTAAAATTTTGTGCTGCCCGTAAATTTAAAGCTAATTAAAAATTCTATCCTTCGGGAAGGCGGACATATCGGGCTGCACGTCCTGTTCGGCGCCGATAAGCGCCTTTATTTCGCTATCTTCTATGCTAAAGCCACCGCCGAGCGCCTTGTAGGCGTTTACCGTCGCGTTTAGCACGTCAAGATCGGCCTGCACCTTGTTTAGCTGAGCACTAAGCAGGTTTCGCTGTGAATCCAAAAACTCCAGATGGTCGCTGTAGCCCGTCTGATACCTGCTTGAGGCGTTTGAATAAATTTTGCTTTGCGAAGCGACGAGATCGGCGAGGCTTGCCTGCCTTAGTTTGGCGTTTTGCACGCCTACAAGCGCGTCGCGAACGTCGCCGAAAGCGGTTTTAAGCGCCTTGTCGTATGCGATGAAGCTCGCGTTTTGCTCTAAATTTGCAAGCTCTACGCGCCTTTTCTGGCGGCCGAAATCAAGTAGCGGCCCTACGAGCGAGCCGCCGATGCTCCACGTGCTCGCGCTTGCGGTAAACAGCCTGTCAAACTCGCCGCTTGCGTATCCCGCTGAGCCCGTAAGCGAGAAAGTAGGGAAGTAGCCCGCCTTGGCGACGCCCACTAAGAAGTTGCTTGAGCGCAGATTTTCGAGCGAGCTTGCGACGTCGGGGCGGTGTAGGATCACGTCGCTTGGGATCCCGCTTGGGATCTGCGGTGCGCTAGGCATTTTCGCGGCGATCTGCGCCGTGCCGCGTAAAATTTCATCATAGCTCTTGCCCGTTAGGATATTTAGCGAGGTCTGCGCTGCGGAGAGCTGATTTTGCACGCTTATGAGGCTTGCCTCGGCGCTTTGCACCGCAGCTTTAGCTTGATAAAATACGATCTCGCTAACCGCGCCCGCATCGAGCTGCTTTTTGCGGTAGTTTTGCGTATCCTGATAGCTTTTTAGGCTGTCTTTTAAAATTTGTTCCTGCTGCTTTAACGCTAGTAGCGTGAAATAGGTCGTCGCAACCGTGCTAGTAATCGTGTTTTTGGCGGTTTCATAGTCGTATTTTGTCGCATTAAATCGAGATCGCGCCGAATCTACGCTGTTGCGCACGCGCCCCCAAAGGTCGATCTCGTAGCTTAGCACGGCGCCGATCTGATACGCGCCGTGGGAGTTACGATCGGGCCGGTTGCCGAAATTATTTTGGCGCACCGCGCTGCCGCTTAAATTTACATTCGGCAGGTACTCAAGCTTGTTCAGTCCCAAATTTACGCGCGCGTACTCGACGTTATTCAGCGCGGTTTGCAGATCGGAATTTTGCTCCAGCGCGCTTTGGATCAGGGCGTTTAGCTGCGGATCGTTGAAACTTTTCCACCACTGCGTGCTAACGTTAGTGCTTGCGTAATCCGCCTTAAAGCCGGTTTGCTTTTGCGGCGTGACGGGCTTGAAGTTGCAACCGCAGAGTAAAATTCCAAGCGTCAAGGCGCTTAAAAGAGCGTTATTTATTTTCATCATTCACCTCGTTAGTTTGGACTTTTTTGCCGCGTCTATCAAGCCAAGCGTTGAAGCTTTCGAGCAGGTAGAAAAACAGCGGCACGAAAAAGATCGCGATCGTAGATGCCGCGAGCATTCCGCCTACGACGCCGGTTCCTAATGCATGTCGGCTAGCAGCGCCAGCGCCGGTGGCGATAACCATCGGAAGTACGCCCAGACCGAACGCAAGGCTCGTCATCACGATAGGGCGGAACCTCATCCTGGCAGCCTCTACGGCAGCTTCAGCGATAGGGCGGTGGTTGTTTAGGTGCTCATTCATCGCAAATTCCACGATCAAAATCGCGTTTTTCGCCGCCAGACCGATTAGAAGCAGCAAACCGATCTGAAAATATATGTCGTTATTTAGCCCGCGGAAATATGTAAACACGAGCGCGCCGAATACCGAAAACGGCACGGCGGTAAGCACGGCAAGCGGCATGAGCCACCTTTCGTATTGAGCCGCTAGGATCAAAAACACGAAGATCATTCCAAATACGAATGCCTGCGAGCCCTTGCCGGTTTCGCTGACCTCTTGATACGCAGAGCCCGCCCAGCCGATCGAATATCCGCTAGGAAGCTCCTCTTTTATGACCTCTTGGATCGCCGCTATCGCCTGGCCCGAGGTATAGCCCGTATTTGGCTCGCCCATAATCTGCGCAGCCGGGAAGGCGTTAAATCTATTAACGGAATCTGGACCCAAAGAGCGCTCAAGTCTAACTAAAGAATTTAACGCGATCAGATCTCCGCTAGCATTGCGGACGTAGAGCGATTTTAGATCGTTAGGATCGTCTCTGTAGTTTTGCGTAGCGCGGATATAGACCTTAAACGTGCGGCCCATCAGGTTAAAGTCGTTGATATAATACTGCCCGATGGTGGAATTTAGCACGGTGAAAATGTCTGCTATGCTGACGCCTAGCATCTTTATCTTCTCTTTATCTATATAGAGCTTATACTGCGGGAAGTCCGTTTCTAACGTCGTTCGCACGAGCGTTAGAGCTGGGTGTTGATTGGCTTTGGCGGTTACGCGATCCATATCGGCGCGAATTTCATCGTAGCTCTTGCCCGTCGTACTTTGCGCGTAGAGCTCAAATCCGCCCGTAAGCGAAAGCCCCATAATAGGCGGCGGCGTGACGACGTAGGTCATCGAGTTGCGATCTGCGCCGTAGAGTTGCCCGTTTAGAGCGGCAGCTAAGGCGAAGTTGGAATTTTCATCGCCGGGGCGCTCCTTCCAGTCTTTTAGCTTCATAAAAAAAGCTCCCGCATTTTCTCTAAGCGCTCCGGCTAGCATATCGTATCCCGTGATTTGGGTTATATCTTTTACGTTTGGATACTTTTTAGCGATGCTTGCGATGAAATCCTGATCGGCTTCCGTCCTGGGCAGCGTAGATGCCGATGGAAGCGTAGTCATCGCCATAATCGAGCCTTTGTCTTCGTTAGGCACTAGGCCGCTCGGAGTAAGCTTAAGAAGCTCTATCATTGCATAGATGATGATGCCCACAAAAACGAGGCTGATTAGCACATGGCGCAAAACCATGCCGACACCTGCGGCGTAAATTTTAGTTGAGATGCTAAAAAGATTATTAAACCATCTTATGAAAAAAAACGGCTCGGACTCCTTTTTTTGCAAGATCAGAGCGCAAAGTGCGGGCGTCAGCGTAAGGGCTACGAAGCCCGAAAAACATACCGAAGATACTAGCGTTAAAGCAAATTGCCTCTGCATAACCCCGGTAAAACCCTCCATAAACGCAACCGGCACGAAAACCGCCGAAAGCACGAGCACGATGGAGATGACGGGCGCTACGATCTCGCCCATCGCTTTTGTGGTAGCCTCTTTGACGCTAAGATCCGGCTCCTCGTGCAAAATTCTCTCTACGTTTTCGATCACGATAATGGCGTCGTCCACGACGATGCCGATAGCTAAAATAAGCGCGAAAAGAGTGATTAAATTTATTGAAAATCCGAAGGCGTAAATTCCGATAAACGCGCCGCAGATCGACACCGGAGCGGCAAGCGTCGGAATGATCGTCGCTCTAAGGTTCCCTAAGAACATATACATAACGATGATGACGAGGATTAACGCTTCAATGAAAGTATGAATGACCTCTTCGATCGATACTTTTACGAAGCTAGTCGTATCGTAGGCGACGTCGTAGGTCAGCTCGCCGGGAAAATTAGGCTTAAGCTCGTCTATGCGCTTATTTACCGCTTCAACTACGGCTAGAGCGTTGGCACCGCTTTGCATAAAGATAAGCACAGGCACCATCTCTTTGCCGTTAAATTTTGCCGAGATATTGTAGCTTGCGCCGCCTAGTTTGACCTCGGCGACATCTTTTACGCGCAAGAAATTCCCATCTTTTTGCGCGCGTATGATGATATTTTCAAACTCTTCGACGGTTTTTAAACGACCCTCAGGCTTGATCGCATATACGTAGGGATTGCCTAAGTTCATCGGCTGCTCGCCCATCTTACCCGCGGCGTATTGGCTGTTTTGCTCGCTTATTGCGGCAATTATCTCGGCAGTCGTAACGTTAAATTTCTTAAGTAGCTCAGGCTTTACCCAGATCCTCATCGCGTAGTCTTTCGTTCCCAGCGCCTGCGCTTCGCCGACGCCCGGCACGCGCTTTAGCTCATCTACGACGTTGATAGCTACGTAGTTTTGCATCTCTACAACATCCATCTGTTCGCTAGGATCGTAAAACGCAAGCACTTCGAGCATCGTACTGCTACGCTCGGTGACGGTTACGCCATAGCGGCGCACTTCATCGGGAAGTAGCGTAAGAGCTGGCGTGACGCGGTTGTTTACATTGACTTTCGCATCTGCTGGATTTGTGCCGATTTGAAAATATACGTTGATACTAACAGAGCCGGAGGAGCTTGCTGAGCTTTCCATATAGATCATATTTTCAACGCCGTTAATCGCGTTTTCAAGAGGGGCTGCGACGACGTCGGCGATCGTCTGCGCGTCCGCGCCGCTATATGTAGCGCTAACGACGATTTGCGGCGGCGTGAGTTGCGGATACTCCTCGACGGAGGAATTTTTAAGAGCCAAAACGCCCGCGATTACGATGATGATCGAAACGACGCAGGCAAAGACGGGGCGGTTGATGAAAAATTTAGAAAACATTATTTCCCGCTTTCCGCATTGCTCTGAGACGCTTCAGGCTGCCCCGCTACGTAGGGATCGGTACTGGCTGGCACCGGAGTGACCTTGGAGCCCACGTTGATCTTTTTAAAATTATCCAAAATGATCTGATCGCCGTCCTGCAGCCCGCTTGAGATCGTCGCAGTGCGGGTATCTTGAGCCGAAATTTTGACTACTTTTTTGGCGACCTTGCCGTCTTGTACGACATAGA
>NZ_CALIBH010000244.1 GCF_938045775.1 uncultured Campylobacter sp. | reverse complement strand
CGTGGATAAGCGAGTAGGTGTGGATCATCTCAAGCGCCATCGCGATCGCCAGCGCGCCCTCAAAGCGCCGCTCATCCACTGCCGAGACGACGCCTAGCAGCAGCTGCGCGCGAAAGTGCTTGCCGCCCGCTTGCAGCATGTAATTGAGCGCCTCCTCGAAGTACGGATGAAAGCTCGGCACCTTCAGCTCGTTGCGCTTCAAGTAGTCTTTAAATTTTTCTAAAATATCCATCAATCCTACCTTGCGGTTTTGATTTACTCTGCTTGGGCGCGCCCTTGACGAATGCAAATTCGCGCCCTTCGAATACCTTTTCGTCGCGCAGCTAAAATTTGCTGTCGCGAGCCGTTTGTGCGTCGCGTAGAAGTAATCATGCCGCTTAAAATTTTAAATTTTAATTTCCCTAGCTTTACGCAGTGCGCGAGGCGAAGGATGCTCCGCTTTTTTGAGCCGCATCTTACGCTCGATTTGCTCGCGGATGTCGCGCAACGGCTCGCCCGCTTTACATTTAAGCCGTGCGAGTTAAATTTTACTTTGCGCCGCAGCGTAGCAGCTCGCCGAAATTTTAGAATTTGCCCTCATGCCGCCCGTTAAATTTGACTGATTTGCTAAGGTTAAAAATTTAATAACCTAGCGTCAAATCAAACAAGTTTCACTTTATGTAAGCTACACCGCTACAAAAATCTAAATTTAATTTGCCTCTCCATAAAATTAGGCTTTATTTATACTGTCGCCGAAACCGCCTGCTTCGTAAAATCCAAACCGCTCGCCAGGCGGGAAGTAGTCGCCCTCTCTAAAAAGCCTATTTTCACCATTTTTGAACTACGCTTAGCCCTTATTGCCAAGCAAATCACCTAATCCGCCGAGCCCTCCTAGCATGGACGCTGCGGCGCCTTTCTTTTCATTTTCGACGAGTTTTATCGCGTCGCCTATCGCCGAAATTAGCAGGATCTGCAAGCTCTCTTTGTCGCTAAAAAGGCTGTCGTCGATGCTCAGATCGAGCACCTCGCCCGCGCCGTTTAGCCTGATGGCGACCATGCCCGCGCCCGATTTTACGGTAAATTCCTTGCGCGCATTCTCCTCCTCGATCTGCTTAGCCTTGGCCTGCATCTGATCGAGCATCTGCCCCATTTTTGAAAAATCCATTCCTTCAAACATCTTTACTCCGTTATTTGGTTTTTTTCGTTTACCTGCACGATTTTTGGTTCAAAATTTTTCGCTTTTTTGGCGCTCATCTGTGCGTAGGCCACGATGATGACGACGTCGCCGACGCAGACTTTGCGCGCAGCCGCGCCGTTTAGGCAGATCTCGCCCTTTTTCTCGCCGCGAATCACGTACGTGGCGAAGCGCTCGCCGTTATTGACGTTTAGGATCTCGACTTTTTGGTATTCGCAAAGCCCCGCAGCCTCGATGAGCTCGGGTCCGATTGTAATGGAGCCCACATAGTTGAGGTTGGCGTCCGTCACGCGCGCGCGGTGGATTTTGCTTGATAAAATTTCGATTTTCATCGGCCGTCCTTTAAATTTGGTCTAAATTTGATCCGCCTCGCGCCGCGACGAGCTCGCTTACGACCTGTTTGTCGCTGAAAGGATGCTTCACGCCCTTGATCTCCTGGTAAGTTTCGTCGCCCTTGCCTAAAATAGCGATCATCTCGCCGTTTTTGGCAAGATCTAGCGCGCGCGCGATCGCCTCTTTGCGATCTGCGATCTTTAAAATTTTATCCTTTCGGCGCATCCCGGCGCAAATTTGCTCGATGATCTCATCTGGATTCTCGCTGCGCGGATTATCGCTCGTGACGATGCAAATTTTGGCAAAGTGCTCCGCGATGGCGCCCATTTTCGGACGCTTGCCGTGGTCGCGGTCGCCTCCTGCGCCGAAAACCGCGATAATCTCGCCGCTTGCGCGTAGCGCGTTTAGCACCTTTTCGATACCGTCCGGGGTATGAGCGAAATCAACAATTACAAGCGGATTTTTATTTACGATCTGTACGCGACCCTCGACGCCGCCGAAGTTTGCCAGAGCTTTTGCGATCTTTTCGTTCGGCAGCTTGGTTAGAATTTTAACCGCCGCGAACGCCGCGGTAAGGTTGTAGAGATTAAACTCGCCGATGAGATCGCTTTGTAGCTGCGCATTATCGCCGTTTGGAGTGCGCACGAGCGCGTCGATACCGCCCTTTAGCCCGTATCCGCTTACGCCGAAGCTCGCGGCGTTTTTGATGCCGTAGGTAAGGGCGTTTGCAGGGTTAAATTTAATATGCCCATCGTCGGCGTTTATGAGCTTTGGCGCGTCGTCAGCGAAAAATGAGCTCTTTACCGCAGCGTATTCTTGCATGCTGCCATGATAATCGAGATGATCTTGGCTTAAATTCGTAAAAATTTTAAGCGCAAAATTTAGCCCCTGGATGCGGTTCTGTGCGATTGCGTGCGAGCTTACCTCCATAACGAAATACTCGCAGCCCTGCTTGCTGGCTTCATAAAGATAGCTCACCGTCTTTAAAACTG
>NZ_CALIBH010000243.1 GCF_938045775.1 uncultured Campylobacter sp. | reverse complement strand
AGCCCAAATCGCGGCTAAATTTTAATCTTTTTTCATAAATTTATCCTTGCTTGGATGAAATTTTGCCCCGCGCGGCAGCTGCGCGCGCATTGGACGGATTGTAAGTAAGATCGTTTTAGACGAGGGCGGGCTAGGGGCTTGCTTTACGGCACGCGTAAAAACATTTTGTTGCACATGCCTTGAGGTAGCATGGTACGAGAGCGCCTCGTATCTATCGTGCCACGCAAATCCCATTCCTCACAGGCAAAATAACGCCTCGCTTTCGCAAGCCTTCTTAATCTACTTTTAACCTTTTGGCAATATAATTTTTCAAAATTTTAACGAAGGAGACAACATGAAAACTCTCGTGATCTTATCGCATCCCAATTTCGCCGCCTCGCGCGTGAACAAAGCCCTATCGCAGGTCGCAAAGGGCGCTGCCGGCGTAGAGGTACGCCATTTGGAGGGACTTTACGGCACCGATACTACGCGCATCGACGCCCGCGCAGAGCAAGACGCGCTACGCGGCGCGGATCGTATCGTGTTTTTGTACCCGCTGTACTGGCTAAACGTGCCGCCTATGCTGAAGGCCTATCTCGACGCCGTTTTTTCTCACGAGCTGGTGGCTTCGGGCGCGCTTAGAGGCAAAGTCCTGCAGCTCGCGCTAAGCGCTAGTACGCCGCTTAGCGAATACTCCAAACAGGGCGCGATCGGCTTTAGCATGGATGAAATTTTAACGCCGCTTAAGATCGCGGCAAACTACTGCGGGATGGACTTTGCCGTGCCGTTTATCAGCGGCGGGTTTGAGCCCGGCGAGTTTAGCGACGATGCCGTAGATGCCGCAGCCGCACGCTTCGGCAAACTTTTACGAGGCGAGTTGAGCTCCGGCGAGTATCAAATTTAGCAAAGCAAATGCCTGCTACTCGCGACGATGAGCCGAAATTTTACGAGGGCGAATTTTAGCCGCGAAACTGCCGCTTTTAACGAACCGATCGGCAAAAGCTCAAAAACCGCCCCGGTTTAGGGCGAGGCGAGCGGTTAGACGATCTGTCCGCGCTGCTATCTATCGGCGGGTGCGGCTAGTGCATACCGCTTTGATCTAGATCGGCCCGCCCTTAGTGCGGATATCTGCGCGAGGATCGGTCGCTACTGCGCAAAGCGGCGGCGCATCGCGAGCACGCAAAATATGAAAGCACATCGTTATAAGCGAGCGAGGCAAAGGCGGGTCTGCGTTTCTAGATGTCTTGCGCGCGTGGGCTTTCGCACCGCATAGACGCAAAGGTCTGTGCAAAACGCGCGCAGCGTAAGCTGGGGTAAGACTGCTCTTGGTGTGATTGGGGCTGGATGTCGCCGCGCGGGGTGTATCTGCGCGCATGAGAGAAAAGAGCGCTTATAGCGTTATTTGAGCTGCTACGAAATTTGATTTATCAAAAGAGATTTTTGAAGAAGGAGCGAAATTTATAAAATTTCACTCTTTGATTTTGTGATATTTAAAGCGTGCACATCGTTTCGCGCAATGCAAGATTATTTCACGCCGACGATGATTTGAGTAGCTTTGATGATTGCAGTTACTTCATCACCTTTTTTAAGCGCTAAATTTTTAACCGATTCGTTTGTGACGGTTGCGCTTAAATTCTCGCCGCCGACGCTTCTGACGCTGATCTCGGCATTTACCGCGCCCTCTTTAACAGCGGTGATTTTGCCCTTTATTTGGTTGGTCGCGCTTAAGCGTAGATCGTTCTCGCCTTTGGAGATGATGACGCTTGGGGCTTTGAATAAAAATACCGCCTCTTTGCCCGCTTTTAGATCTAGACCTTTTTCAGAATCGGTCGTGACAGTCGCTTTTAGCACGTCGCCGCCTTGAGTTTTAGCTGTGATTAGCGAATTTACCGCACCTGTTTTTACGTCGCTGATTACGACGTGAAGCTGATTTCTAGCACTTATTGCCATTGTTTCTCCTTGTAAAAAATTACGAGCAATGTTAGCGGCAAATCCTTAAATGAAATTTAAAAATGCTGCGTGTAAGAAATTAATTTGATTTGTTGCGAATTTATATTAAGCCCACTTTTTAAATTCCTAGCTTGCATTATTAAAAGTAGCGTTAAAAAATAGATGAAATTCTAAATTTGCATATATTAAATCGAGTTATTTTCCTTGAAATTTTATTTGCTTTTTATAAAATTCTGCGTTTTTTAGAGCTCTGACGCAAAATTTAGCGTTTGTTTTATGCACATCCAGATAAAATTTATCGCAAATCGCGCATCGCAAGGCTTTAAGAGCGCTCCGCTTACGCCTCTTCGCTGAATTTTACGCCTCGCACATCGGTTTTACGAGTGGATTGGCGAGCGAGGCGATTTTACATTTGCTTTAAAATTATGGCGAGCGGTGCGCTTTGAGCGCAAAATTTTAGCGCACCTTGCTTTGCAAAAAATCGCGCAGAATCATCGCGTGGTTGCAGTGCTCGTCCTTTGCGGCATATAGCAGCGTGACGACCGGCTCGTTTTTAACCTTTTTCAAAAATTCGGCCACGGCGGAATTTTGCTCAAGCTCAGCCAGGTAAAGCTCCTTAAAATGGGCGAAATTCTCAGGCTTATGCGCGAAAAGCTTACGTATTTCGGTGCTAGGCGTTATATCTTTCGCCCACATATCAAGCTCCAGCGCATCTTTTTTTATGCCGCGCGGCCATAGCCTATCGCAAAGCACGCGAAATCCATCCTCTTCCTCCGCGCTCTCATAGACGCGCTTAATCTTAAATTCTGTCATAGTTTGCTCCTTAAATTTGCTAATCTTTGATGAAATAATCGCCGTCGAAGCTTACGAGCGAGTATTTGCGCTCGCTTCCAAGCGCCTCTACGAGCTCCGGTACGCTAAGAAACGTGAGGCTGTCGGCGCCTATAAATTTGCAAATTTCATCCGTGCTCATATTCGCGGCGATCAGCTCGCGCACGCTCGGCGTGTCGATACCGTAGCGCTCGGGATACTTTAGCTCGGGGCTTGCGATGCACATATGCACGCGCGCCGCGCCCGCATGGCGCAGAAGCTGCACGATCTTTTTGCTCGTAGTGCCGCGCACGATGCTATCGTCCACGACGACGACGCTTTTGCCGTGTAGCGCCGCGCCGATTGGGTTTAGCTTGAGTTTGACCTTTAAATTTCGCACCTCTTGCGTCGGCTCGATAAAGGTACGGCCGATGTAGTGGTTGCGCACGATCGCCATCTCGAAGGGCAGCTTGCTCTCTTGCGCGAAACCCAGTGCCGCCGGCACGCCGCTATCGGGCACGGGCACGACGAAATCGGCCTTTAGCTCTTTACATTTTCGCGCGAGTGCAGCGCCCAGCTTTTTTCTGACCTCGTATACATTTTTGCCCTCTACGACGCTGTCGGGGCGCGCAAAGTAGATGTATTCAAACGCGCAAATTCTAGCCTCCGCGGCTTTTAAAATTTCAAGCGAGCTGAACTCGTCCTTGCCCTCTTCGAAGATCACCATCTCGCCGGGCTTTACGTCGCGGACGAACTCGGCTCCTACGAGATCAAACGCGCAAGTCTCGCTCGCGACGATGTAGCCGCCGTCTTTGAGCCTGCCGATGCTGAGCGGACGCACGCCGTAGCGATCGCGCACGGCAAACATCTTCGAGCGGCTTAAAATCAGAAGCGAGTACGCGCCCACGCACTGATTCAGGGCCTCGATGATGCGGTCTTTTAGATGCTCCTGCTTGCTGCGTGCGATGAGGTGCAGGATGTTTTCGGTATCCATGCTGGACTGAAAGATCGCCCCTTCGCTTACGAGCTTGCGGCGGATTTCGTCTTTGTTGATCAAATTTCCGTTATGAACGATCGAGATCTCCCCCAGAGCGTAGTTGCCGGCTACCGGCTGCGCGTCTTTTAGGCTGTCTGCGCCCGCGGTGCCGTAGCGGTTGTGGCCGATCGCGATGTTGCCTTTTAAAATTTCAAAACTCGTGGGGCTAAAAACCTCCGTCACGAGCCCCGTGGCTTTGATCGTTTTGATGTGATGATTAAAGCTCGAGCTGATGCCGCTTGCCTCCTGGCCGCGGTGCTGCATGGCAAAAAGCCCGTAATACGCGGTCTTGGCCGCACCTTCGGAATTTATGACTCCCACGATTGCGCACATTTTCTAACCTCTTAAATTTTATTTTTTAGAAATTTATCTATATTTTGTTTTATATTCGGCAGGTAGTCGCTAATTACGCTTTGAACGATGGTTAAATTTAATCCTTCGTAATCCTGCGCCGAAGCGTTTCTGATCCCGCGAAATCCTACTATATCGCTTGGTGCGAATATACTTAGAATTTCTATATCGCCGCTATCTTGAATTTTTTGCAGTTGCTCGTTGCAAGAGATTAGATGCATTATTATGGCGGGTCGGTCGCGAAGTTCGTCAGCAAGCGCTTTTTCAACACCGATTTTGCAGATTTGTTGTATCGCATCTATCTTTTTGCAGATCAACTCAAGCCTTTGCAAATTCCTCTTATTATACATAGATAGCCCCTTTCAGTAGCTTTCGCTTCTTTTCATCGCTCATCGATGCAGTATCGCATAGATCTACCGAAATTTTAAATTTATTAGCGGTTCGTCCTCTTAGCTCGTCTAAATATATAAATACTCGCATACCGCCGCCAAGACGAGTGATTGTTTGCTCGCTACTTTCGATCGCCACATCGATATCCGAAGCGATACTCTCTCCGCCTTTGGCGTAGCTACCAAATAGTCCGACTTTGTAAATTCCAAAGCTTTCAAGCTCGGGCTTTAGCTCGCGCAAAAAATTTAAAATTTCATCTTTAGTTGGCATTTTTTCCTCTGAAATTTAGCCGCAAAGCCTAGATTCCTAAGCAGTCGTCGATGCCGTAAAGCCCGCTATTTTGCGATGCTAGCCATACTGCTGCCTTTATCGCGCCTCTGGCAAAGGTCGCGCGCGAAGTCGCCGTATGATTTAGCTCAACGAACTCGCCCTCGCCGTAAAATCCCACGGTGTGGCGCCCGACTATATCGCCGCCGCGCAACGACATCACGGCGATCTCGTCCTTGCTGCGCTCACCGATGAGCCCGTCGCGACCGCTTATGCGCACGTCTTTTAAGTTTAGTTCGCGCGCGCTCGCGGCACTTTCCGCAAGGCTCATCGCCGTGCCGCTCGGTGCGTCTTTTTTGTGGCGGTGGTGCATTTCTAAAATTTCGCAGTCAAAATCGCGCAGGCTCCTGCTGGCAAGCGCTACGAGCTTGTTTAGCACCGCAACGCCCAGGCTCATATTCGTAGCGTGCAGTACGGGCATCTTCGCGCCGCATTCGCGCAGTAGCCGCTCGCCCTCCTCGCCTAGGGCCGTCGTACCGATGCAAAGCGGCTTTGGGTGCGAAAGCGCAAATTTCATTAAATTTATTGCGCCGTCTCGGATCGTGAAGTCTATCACGACGTCGCAGCCGCTAAAAAGCTCGTCGTAGCTGTTCGTTACCGCGCAGTTTGGCGTATAATCAAGCGGCGCGACCGCGTAGATCACGCTTGCTCGCGCCTGATCGAAATTTTTCAGGCATTCGTAGATCATCGTGCCCATTCTGCCGCTTCCGCCGTGAATTCCTATATTTATCATCGCCGCTCCTTAAATTTTAATCCGCTTAGTATAACCAAATTTTGCTTACACTACCTCTCTACGCCGAGACTTAGCGGGATAAAGCTGTTTCGTTTAAGCTCCGCTTCGCTCGGTTTTTTGATCTCTATACGAGAGGCGCTTACGCCGCGCTGCACGAGTGCCGATTGCACGGCGGCCGCTCTGGCAAGGGCTAACTCATCAAGACGGGAGCGGGTAAATTTCTGCGCGCTTATCAGCTCCTCCATCGCCTCATCGCCGCTAGCTTTGATGCCGTATTTGATCTTAAGCGCCGCTATGGCTTCATCCGTGGAGAGCCCTTGTTTATTGGACATCAGCGTGAGGGCATTTTGCAGCGAGCGCCTTTGAAACTCGTGAGTATCGAGCTTTTCGTTGTATGCGGAGTTTAGGATGATCTTAAGATCGGGCTTGGCTTTTGCGACCTTGGCTAAATCATCGATTTTAGAGCTTTCGCTGATTAAAATTTCACTGCTCGCCGCCTCAAAATCGATACTTTCGAGCTTTTTCGTATCTACGCCCGCGATCTTTCCCATAAATCTAAACGGGCTTAGCACGATGTCCGAGAGCAACTTTTTGATCGCGCCCCGAACGAGCGCGCCGTAGCTAAATTTCGGATCGCTCAGCGCACCGCTTAGAGGTAGGCTAATATCGATCTGATCGTCGCTGTCCTTTAGGATCGATACCGCTAGCCCGATCGGAAGGTTCAGCGCATCCTTGCTCTGCACCTCTTTGCCAAGCTCGAAGCGGTCCAAATTTAGATCGTTGCTTGCATTTAGCTTGCCGTCATCGATTTTATAAGAAAGCTTTAAATTTAACTTACCGCCCGCGATTTCGTTGCCGATATATTTGGCGGTATAGGGCGATGCGGGCACAAGCGGGATCTCCTTTAAAACGACGTTTATGTCGCTTTTGCGTTTAAAATCCAGCGGATAGGCGTGCGCCGTGATGCTTGCCAGCCCGCTTCCGCTTACGAGCGAGCTAAACTTAATATCTGCCGCTCGCTTCGGGCTGATCTCGCTGATGCTTGCTTTCATATCGCTGATGCGCAGTTTAAAGGGCGCTGCTAGGCTCTCGTCTGCAAAGCTTAAACTTCCGCCGCTAAGCGAGATGTTTTTTACGCTCCACGCAAAGTTTGCCTTGCTTTTTGCGGATCTGCTAGGCGCAGCTTCGGCGGGCTTTGCGGCCTGTTTTGCCTGCGCGGTAGGTCTTATCAGCGAGAGCAAATTTAAACGCCTGTCTTTATTTAGCGAGATATTTGCCGCGGGTGAGCCAAGAGCGATCTTATTTAGCGTGAGGGAGTTTGGGCTCAGCGCGATTTGCGCGACATTCAGCGATGCAAGGGAGAAAATTTTATCCCCGCCCGAGCTTAACGCCAAGCCTTTGCCGGATAGCTTTGCTTCGAGCGAGAAGGCGTTTGAAAGCTTCAGCTGCCCTTGCGTAGCGAGCTCGCCTGCGATGGAGCCCGTGATAAATTCCGCCGCGTATCTGTTAAAGACGCCCAAGTTCGGCGCATTTAGGCTGAAGCTCACGCCTACGTTAAGCGGCGCGATGCTGGCCTTGCCGTCCGCGCTAGCGGTGATCTCGCCCGCGATAAGGTTTGCTTTGATGCCGAAAGGCTCGGCGAAATTCGAGCTTAGCCCGCTTAGCGTGGCGCTGAAATCCT
>NZ_CALIBH010000242.1 GCF_938045775.1 uncultured Campylobacter sp. | reverse complement strand
GCCGCTAAACATCAAACTTCGCTGGATATAATAGACTTTATCTTGCTGCGTCATATTTTGTTGCTTCTGCGCTTCGCGCTCAGCATCTTTTGCCTGCTCACTTTCATATACGGAAGCACCCGCTAAATACCCTAGAACTAAACCTCCCAAAATTGGTACGACAGACGCAACAAATCTATTATTTACGCTAGAAGTCAAGCCTTCTAAAAATGCCTTTGCAATGCAAAACACTATAAAGCCCAGAATAAAAGCGAGAACGGCATTGAAGCCACCACCTATCACGTATACGAGCATACAGACTAAAATAATAGCTACAAGCCCCTCACCCAAACCGCTACCGGCAAGAAAGCCTAGGAAAAAATTCATAATTTATCTTTTAAAAATTTAAGTAGTGCAATTCTCCAAATTTAAATTTAATCGGAGAATTACAAAATTTCTCCGCCAGTGAACGGCGGAATATAGACTATTTAACGTGCTTCATAGTCCTATGAAATCGCGGACTGTGATCTCGCGCCATAAAAAAAGAACTAATTACGCCTATAACTCCTACAGCTATAACAATGTAAAATACGGTATCACTATTCTTAGTAAGAGCTCCCGCAAACCAAAGCCAAACTATAGAAATAAGAAGCGTCTTTATCCAAGGTGCTATAAGAGATCTCCGCTTGGCACCCACCGCATACGACCGCTCCGTATTTGATGTCGTCTTTGCCGCAAAAAGGACATTCCAAATATTCCGCTTGTTCATTCTCTGCCATAATTTCTCCTTTGAAAAAATATGGGTGAAATTATATATATATAAGAGCGAGCTTAAATTTTAAAATTTAGAGTTTAAAATAGGGGGAATTTTAGCGGCTTTGTACCGCTAAAATTTAAAGATTTTCGAATGGATTTACGACCACGTCTTTGCGATCTACGATGTAAGGTATAAGGGCTGCTTGGCGTGCGCGCTTAATAGCCTTTTCTACCATCTCTTGGTATTTTTTGCTGGTGCCGGTTAAGCGACGCGGCATAATCTTAAAGCGCTCGCTTAGGCAGTGCTTTAGCAGCGCCGTGTCCTTATAATCGATAAATTCGATCTTTGCTTCCGTAAATTTGCAATACTTCCTAGTATATTTTCTCTTATCTGCCATGATTTTTCCTTAATTAAAATGGGATCGTGTCGTTGCCGTCATCGTATTTATCGGCATCGACGTCGACTTCCGGAATCGTGCTTTCGTAACTCTGCTCTTTTTGTTTAGGCGCGTTATAATCGTTTTTTGCGCCTCTAGAATTTGAGTTTTGTCTATTAGCATAGCTATTTCCACCGCCGTAATTACCGCCGCCGCCATAGCTAGAATTTCCCCCGCCATAGCCGCCGGAGCTTCCACCATAATTGCCGCCCTCGTAATTACCGCCTTGGTTATAGCCGCCGCTTCCACCTTGATTGCTTCCTAGCATCTCCATCGTATCTACGCTGATGGAGTGCTTGCTTCGGTTCTGTCCGTTTTGATCCTGCCACTGATCTAGCTTTAAGCGGCCTTCGATCAAAATTTTACTGCCTTTTCGCAAGTATTGATTTGCGATCTCGGCCGTACGACCGAAAAAATCTATGTCTATAAAGCACGTTTCTTCGCGTTTCTCGCCGTTTGAGCTATTGTATCTGCGTGTGACGGCGATGCCAGTTTTGCCTACGGCGGTACCCGTTTGCAGATATCTAAGCTCGATATCTCGGGTCAAATTACCTACCAAAACTACTTTATTGAACATATTTTATCCTTTATTCGCCCTCTTTGGCTGCTTCTTCAGGCTCTTTTGGCTCTACCGGTGCTTTTGGCTCGCGCTCTTTTTTCGCAGGGCTTAGCTTGATACCTTTGCTTAGTTTATCCCAAGCGGAAATTTCACGCTTAGTCTCATATTTGACGGTCAAAAATCTAATGATATCTTCGGTGATACGCAGATTTCTAACAAGTTCGGAGATCAAGCTCGGCTCGGCCTTAAAATAGATTACGAAATAAACTCCGCGCTCATATTTGTCGATCTTATAGGCAAGCTTTCTAGCGCCCATTTCGATCACGGAAGCGATCTCTCCGCCATTTTTGGTTATGATTTCTTTGACGAAATCGACTTTTGTTTTAACTTCATCGTCGGTAAGCGTGGGCTTAACGATGAATAAAACCTCGTAGTTTCTCATAAATTCTCCTTATGGATTTTAGCTCGCAAACAGCGCCTGCGAGCAAGGATTTTGCAAAAAATGCAAAGGGATATTACTAAAATTTCACTTAATATTTGCTTTTTGTCCGAGCGAACTTAGCAGCATGCGCTGCAACCTCAAAAACGACGCGAGCAAAAGCTCGTCCTTCGCCGCGTTCTTTTCGCTTTTGAGTTCAAATTCCAAATCGTTTAAGTGAGCGAAAATTTTATAAAACGTCCGCGTAGAAAAGCTAGTGGCGTAGCGCTGCATCTGTGCGGCCACGGAAGGGGGCGGCTGATAGCCTAAAACCGCCTTAAAATCAAATCTGCCGTTTATTTTTACGTAAGCATGCAGGCGAAAAATTCTATAAATTAGGCGGTAGAAATAATTTATCAGCTCCATTTCGTTGTATCCGCCGCCCAGAGCCATTTTGTAAAAATCTACGCGAAAGTCGCAAAGGCCGAAAATTTTATCGAAAAGCTCGTCGTAGCTCACCTCGCTGAGCCCATAAACCATCAAATTTACGTTTTGCAGGCTAAGCTCAAGCCCCAGACTTGCAAATTTCTCTATCTCGCTCGCGCTTAGGCTCAGGCTTTCGTTGTGGATGGCGTAGATCCTGCTAAGTGCGGCGGTGTTTGCAAAAAGCCCGCACATCTCACATTTTTGCGCAAGCAGCGTTATGGCTTCGTTTACGCCCGAGGGTTTGAAAAACCTGACCTCGTTTCGTTCAAATTCCTTGATAAAATCCGCGCTCACCGAAATTTCGCTATCGTTTAGCTCGTAGATCAGATGGTTGTTCGCGTCTGATTTACATAGCGCGATGAGCCTTCGCAGCTCCTCTTTTTTGATGAGCGAGGCGGTTTTGATGTGAAGCGTGTTGCTACCGCCGAAAAGCGAGGGCTCCAAGAAGCTTCGCGCCTGCTCAAAATCATACTCCAAAAAATACAAACTCAAAAAATTTTCCGAGGCGTAAATTTGCTTCAATCGCTGCGCGTAAAGCTCGTTTGAAAAATCGTCTCCGCCGCGCAAAAGCACGAAATTCGGCACCCTGCCGCTTGCTATAAGCCCGTCAAATTCTTTCCTATACATCAGATCTTCTTTACCACCCTGCCTAAAATCACTCCGCTAGCGATGTTTGCGTCCGTAAGCTCCACCAGCACGGGCGTTAAAATGTCGCCGGCGAAATTTGAAACTAAAATTTTAGCCCCCTTTAGCTTGTCGTCTAGCTTTGCGGTGACGGAATTTCCGTTTTCATCGATGTAGCAGCGGAATTTTTTGCCCAAATTTTCCGCGGCCCAGCGCGCAAATTTTCGGTCCATAAAATCAAACGCAACCTTGTCCGCCTCGCGTTCAAGCTCGTTTAGCCGCGCGCACGTCGCATCTATGTTTAAAAGCAGGTAATTATAAAATTTCTCATCCCCCCTCATCTGCGCCTTTAGCAATCGGTGCAAAATGAGATCGGAATAGCGCCTGATCGGACTTGTGAAGTGCGTGTAGTTATCAAATCCGAGCCCGAAGTGCCCGCGCGATTCGGATCCGTACTCGGCGCGCTTTTGAGCCTTGATGATGAGCTTATCGACCTCCTCGCGGATCCCCATGGCATCGGCTTGCGCTTGGATTTCGCCGATCATTTTGGCAAGGTTACTCTGATACGGCGCGTCGATGCCGAACAGCGCCAGATCGTCAAGCAGCGCGTAAATTTTTTTAAGCTCCGCCGAGCCGTGATTTCTAAAAACGCCCCGCTCGATGCGCGCTGCAGCGGCTTTATTGGCTAGCAGCATACAATCCTCGATGAGTTTGTGCGACGGAGTGTCGGTCTCAAAGCGAGTGGAGCTTATTAGGCCGTGCCCATCAAGCGTGATACGAAGCTCCTTGGTGCGGAAATCAAATCCGCGCTTCAGCCTCGCGCGGCGCAGGCGCTCGCAAATTTCATTAAGCGGCAAGAGCCAGCTTAAAATTTCAGGCTCGCACGCCTTGCGGGTGCGTAAAATTTCATCGACCTCGTCGTAATTATAGCGGCGTTTTGATCTTATAATCGCTTCGAAAAGCTCCTGCTTTTGCGGGTTTAAATTTTCATCCAAAGCGATTTTAAAAACAAAGGCCAGTCTCGGCAGATCCGGCATCAGCGAGCAGATATTTTCGCTAAGCTCGCGCGGTAGCATCGGCACGGATCTGTGCGGGAAATAGATCGAAAAGCCGCGAAATTTCGCCTCCTTATCGATCGGCGAGTATTCGCTTACGTATTCGCTCACATCGGCGATCGCGACGTAAAGCGTGCGCTCTTTTACGTCAAAATAGATCGCGTCGTCGAAGTCCTTGGCGTCGATAGGATCGATGGTGCAAAAGGGCAAATGCTGCAAATCCACGCGCTGCGGATACAGCGCTTCGTCCACTTCGCTGCCGAAGCTTGCGGCTTGCTGCTTGCACGCTTCGTTAAATTCGTCGTTTTTATCGTAGATCGCTAAAGAAATTTTCTCATCGACGAAGGGATCGGCTAAGCTTCCGATCACCTCGGTAATTTCGTTCGTTAGATTATCGATCTTTAAAAGGGTATTCGGCGGCAGTTGCTTTAGCGATTTTTGCGTGGCTTTGAGCGGATTTGCGAGGCCGGTTTTGACGTTCACGCCTAAAATTTCGCGCCCGAAGCTTTTGGTATAAACCACGCTCGTTAAAAACGCGGGCTTGACACACATCAGCACCTTTGCGTGCAGACGGGACTTTCTTGAGCTTAAAATTTTTGCTAGGATCAGATCGCCCAGATGCACGCCGCTTAAATATCTGTTTTCGATGATGAGATCAGCTTTGAAGCGGTCGTCGAAGCTTTGCAGATAGCCCGTGCCGTCGCGCGCGATGTCGAGCCTGCCGAAAACATAGCCGTCGTTTAGATAAAGCTTGCCCTTGTGCGCGCTGATAGCGCCGATATTTAGGAGATTGCGCACGAGCTCCTTTTGCTCGCCGCTAAGATCCTTTTCAAATACGCCCGAGTTAAAGGCGCGCAGGAACTCTCTCATATCGAAATTTCGCCTTTAGCCTCTAAAAACGCCTCTTGCTCGAAGCCGAACTCGACTAGCAAATTTAAAGCGTTGTCGATGCTAAGCTCGTCGAAGTGGTGGTAGATATTGACCGCGGTTTTGGCGATCTTTAGCATCGCGTAGCGGGATTTGTTCTCAAAAGGCGCGTCGTCGGGGGCGTTTGAATACAGCGCATCCTGCGCGATTTGCTCTAGCCCGAAATGCGCGAATAGCGCGTGCGAGACGCTTTCGCGGCTCGTGCCGCTAAATTTCATCTCCACGTCGGTAAAATCCTGCGGGAAGATCGAGCCTTTGATGGCGTGGTAAAATTCCTCCGCCTTGCCCGCCGCACACACCTGCTCGTCGATAAAAACCCGCCCGAACTCCACTAAAATCACGCTTGAAAGGATGTTTTGCTCTATCTGCGGATAGGATTTGATCCACGAAAACATAAGCAGATTTCGCAGCAGCGAGACCTGCGTGAGCTTCTCGCGGTCGATGCGATAAGCCTGCAAATCGGGCTTTAGCATATCGTCAAATACGGCGAATAGAAAAAACGCCCGCATCTGCTCGCGCCCGTAAAGCTCAAACGCTCGCTGCAAATTTAGCGTTTTTAGTGCCGCGGCGCCCTGCTCTTGTCCCCGCTCCTGCGCTCTCCCGCATTCTTGCCCCTGTTTTTGCTGCTGCGCTTGCCCCTGCTCCTGCTCTCGTTCTTGTTGTTGCGTTTGTGCGGCTTGCGTAGAGATACTCGAACCTAGCGTGCAATCAGCCCTCGCGGCGACGTGCTGATTTTGCCGCTGCGTATCACTTGCTGCTTGTGAGGGGTTAAATTTAAAATCGTCGTCGCTGCAATTTACGCCGTTTGCGTCATTTGAGTGATTAAATTTAAGACTATCGCCCTGCTCTGCTAAGTCTGCACCTTTTTGCTCGCTCGAGATACACTCGTTTTGCCGCCACTCGTCTGCGGCGTCTTGCAAGCCATACTTTATAGGCTCCGCGCCTTGTAGATCGCACCGCTCATCTGCAGTAGCGAAATTTTGCCTCGCAAGCCCTTCGGCGCTAAATTTAGACAAACCGCAAAATGCTAAATCTAAAATTTTATCCGCGAGGGGAGCGTTTTTTGAAATTTGCAGAGCGAGCCTGACATCCGAAACATCTGCGCCAAATGATGCTAAAATTTTTAAAATTTCATCGCTAAAGCTCGCGAGCGCGCCTATTTTTTGGGTTATAAATTTATTCATTTTAAAAAGCCATTCAATATAAATTTCGCACAATCATATCAAATTTTAACTCAAATTGCAAAGCAAAACGCCGCCGTTACGCCCAAATTCCGCTTCGGCTCACGAGGCTTTTAAAGCACTCTTTTTGCTCCTGAAAATCGCGGATCAAATCGCCCGTTTATCGTGACGGCAAAACCAAAATTTCATCCGCTGTTTTATAAAATTTTAATCCCCTTTCGTATAAAATGCATCGAGATTCCGTTTATAAAGAGCTCAATTAAAACAGAAGCTTGAAGAGCCAAAAAGACTTAAAAAACCGAAAATAACTTTAAGATACTCAAGCTAATTTTAAAATTCCATATAAATTTAAGCCGATGAATTTATATGAAATTTAATGACGAGCTAAGATATAGAGCAATAAAATATTGCTACTAAAGAAGCTCTTTGGGCTCTACAAATTTGCATATGTATTTTTATAAGGGTTAGATATGCGCAGTATAGTATTTCTTTTCATAATACCCGCTTTTTTTACCATAAGCTTTTTTGTCGCCTTAATTGCCCTCAAAGGCAAACGCAAACGTTTTTGGCTTCTTGTTTGGTTTGTCGTATTTTTTGGTGACGGATTTATAGTTTCTGCCATATTTCATTGCTACGGATATCTATACGGCAAAATAAACGTCTATGAAAAGCCAGCTATCAGAGCATATTATGCCGGAGAAAAGAAATTTGATAGGTGGTTTCCGGTTTTAGATGATAATAATGACAGAGACTATACGGTCGATACAGCTTTCAAGGTATTGATAAACGGAAATTTGGACTATATAGATTACAAGGTCAAAGCAGAAAATAGTCCCAATAACGGTAAATATTTTAGGGTTTACGTCGATGATAACACTTCAAAAGAGTGCTTCCTCTCTCCTGACCGAACATTAAGAAATTTTTCAAAAAACGTCTCAATACCGTATAAAGAAATAGTTAAATTTCTAAACGATCTACAGCCAAATAATGAAAGCGAAGATAAAATAACCAAAGAGATAAAATCGTTGCTTGATGACGCAAACATCTCAGAGACTGATTTGAAACGAAAAGCGACCGAAATATTAAGATATATAAAATACGATGTAAAAGAGCTTCAAGAAATTTATAAAGACAAATGTGTAGCTCGCAAAGAAATCTCCAAAGATGAAATAGCGCCTACCGAGCTTATAGTGGAAGATCCATATCATCTCCTAGAACCAAAGCCTAATATAAAAACTATATTCGATAATATGCTGGGCATGGGATTTAACTACGGTGGAATCATAAAAGATATAAATACGGGCAAGATACTAGCCGACAATATATACATCTATGAGTCTTATCACACTTGGATATTGCAAGCTCTAGTGAGTGCTTTGGGTCCGCAATCTGGCGGTGAGTTTTGGATGTGTAACAAAAATGAAACTAATTCAATAGAAAAGTGTAATCAAAAGATGATAGAGGAATTCTTCAGAAAGGATAGAAAATGAGAAAGTTTGAGGCGCTAAAAACATATGCAGAGCCACCATGGGAGGGGTATAAGGGATTGAACAATTAACAAGCTGTGGTATAAAAAAGACTGCTATGCTATTTAGGTTTAACCGGGGGCTAATTCAGATTAAACAGATCCAAATATCAAATTTTTAAATTTGAATTTACTTGTTGCTTGAATTTAAAAGCAATAGCAAGTTTAAATTTATGAATTCATAAAATTCAGTATCAAACGATACTGACCGAGATTGAATTTGCTAGGAAATTTTATAAAAAGGATCAAATTTGGTAAACGATGTTTTTAATAAAAACAAAAATTTAAGGGATTATGATAAAGAGCCGATTGTTATAAAAGATTACAAACCACAAGTAAATTTGATTGGTATATTTTTAATGATTTTAGCTTTTATTATTTTGTGTATCGCAAAACCAGAAAAAGTCAATGGTTTTACGATTTTATCTCTCATGGTAGCAATTCCTTACATTATGAAATTTTTGGGCAAAAATTATTTTATTCTGAAAAATGAAATGATAAGCCAAATTAAAAATGATAAATCTTTTGATTTTATGCAAGTAAAAAATATTAAAAATGTTAAATTTAGCGTTGATTTTAGAGATGGAAGCGAACAAATTTCACTAGTTGCCAAAATTTTACTTTTGATTATTATTTCTACATACATATACGCAATTTTTGCATTTAATGAGCCTATTATTTTGTTTTTTATTTTTGCACTTATCGTTGTATTTTATGCAATTCCAAAAATTATAACTCATACAATAAATGGTGGCAAAATCAATGATAGCGTTTATGATTGTCTTACCATTTACAGCAAAAATGGAAAAGTGATGAATATTATGATTTGCAACGACAAAGAATTTAAAGAATTTAAAAAATACTTTTTAGAAAATGTGAAATTAAATATTTCAAATGCTAAAACTAGCTTTGGAATTTTTGATAAAAATTTTTATAACACAAGGAGCGAACGATGAATTCAACAGGTAGCAGAGAAGCGAAAGCAAGAGTTGCTTTGGATAAAGCTGAAAAAATTATTATTGAAAAATTTACTAAATTCAATCTTTCTGAAAATAGTAAAGATAATTTAAAAAATATTCGTAAAATGTGGAATAGTGCAAGCAGTGGTTATAGTATTGCTGAAAATTTCACTGATATACCCGAAAAGATTTTAAAAAGCAAAGCTAGGGCTATTGTTTTGTTTGTAGAAACTGCAGCAGGAAATGTATTAATTGATAGCACTATGGGTGAAAGCAAAATGAAACAAATGGTTGGGGCGTTAGGAGATGCAATTATTGCTGGTGCGGCATTATTGACACCGCAAGGTTGGATAATTACTGGTGCAAATTTGGCATTATCTCTT
This sequence comes from uncultured Campylobacter sp., assembly GCF_938045775.1. Taxonomy (GTDB): domain Bacteria; phylum Campylobacterota; class Campylobacteria; order Campylobacterales; family Campylobacteraceae; genus Campylobacter_B. Next base: position 9,449 of record NZ_CALIBH010000242.1, on the reverse strand, counting down.
GTTGATTGGGATTTGGGAAGTATATTTAAGAAAATATATGGAGAAGATAACGATAATATAAATATTACTTCAAATGGCTTTATAGAAGTTAGGAATAATGATGGTTCTATTTATACAAGACCATTATCGGCACAAGCTAGAAAAATTTTAAACATTAATGGTGAGCCAAGTGGTTCTATATTTGGCAACAGGAAAGGCGATGTATTGTTCGGCAGTAGTGGAGATGACTTGCTTCAAGGCGGAAATGGCGATGATTTGCTTCTTGGCGGAGCCGGCTATGATACATACTTTACCGACGGCAAAGACACTATAAGAGATGAGGATGGAAAAGGTCAGGTATATTTTCATGGTCGCAAACTAACAGACGGCACTCAAATAGAAAAAGGCTCAAACATATATAAAACAAAAGACAATATAAAATATGAACTAATTGATAATAAGCTTATAGTAAATGATAGCCTTATTATAGAAGACTTTAATCCATACCAAGAGTATCTTGACATAACCCTACACAAAGCAGATGAGATAGCAGTAAATGTATCAAATGCAAATGCAGTAGAAAAAGCAGGAAAGATGAATTTTACAATCTCACTTAGTAGAGAGTTAAAAAAAGGTGAATTCATAAAAGTAACCATACCTGCCATAAACAGCAATGAAGCAAAAACTTATATGTTTATGCACCATAGCAACCCAAACTATACGCTAGGAGCAGCATAGAGCATGTATTTGGTAGCACAAATTATGAATATTAACAATATTCTGGCCCCTTCGAATGTTATTTCGTCGGCATTGCCTAGAACCTTGATTAACTTGCCGCCTTGCGTATAATGATAGTGCCTGTGTGTTTTAACCGTTCCGTCTCTAGCCAGCGAGCTATAAAATTTAACGGCTATAAAATCATCTAAGACTTCGACCATAGTGCGCTTATATTGCGGCAAAATAAAATTCCTGACTACTTTGTCGGGGTCTGATTTGAAAATTGGATTATCCTTAATTTTGGTAAAAACTTCTGTCATATTTCTTCCTTTGTATAGTAATTTTAGGCAGATTATAGAATTTCCTCAAAGGATTAACAAGGCAGGAGCGCAAAAAAAGCTACTATACAATTTTTTAATATATAGTATTTTCTTAAAATATATGTATGAATCGATGATTTTCGGTGCTAAGAATTTTTTAAGAATAATTTTAAAATTACCAAAAATAGGGCTCAAAAAATTATTTTAAAATTCAAAAAACGAAAAAAATAGGGAAAATTTTGATAGATGGTGCGACCGACGAGACTTGAACTCGTACACCTTGCGGCACTACCCCCTCAAGATAGCGTGTCTACCAATTCCACCACGGTCGCATAAATTTTAAAGCTTGATATTAAGCCTTGAGTTATATAAGTTTAAAGCCCGATTTCTCGGGCTTGTGATTAATTTGCAGCAGCCTTTAAACCTTCTGTCAAAAAAGGGTTGGCAAAAAGCAAGACGAATGAAACAACCAACGCATAGATAACCTGCGCTTCGATCATCGCAAGCGAAATATACATTGTAGTCGATAGTTTGCTAGCTACGCTTGGGTTTCTAGCGATACCGTTAAGCGTCGCACTAGCGGCATTTCCCATACCTAGCGCACCACCCAAAGCGGCTAGACCTAAAACGACTGCAACGGTAATTGCAGAAAAAGAAACGATCTGAGTGTAAGCGCTTAGCTGCTCGCTAGCGAAAGCCGCGCCGCAAAGCGCAAATAACAATACAAGAACTTTTTTCATAAAAGTCTCCATAAATAAATTTTAAAACGAGTTTCGGCTCAATACCCCCTACTCCAACGTTTTAAGTGTGAAATATTATTAAAATTTTGCTTTTGATTTGTTTAATCTGGCGGAATTTGCGTTAAATTTAGCAAATCCCGCCGAACACTCCGACATCTTAGCGCTTAGCGTCCAGATATGTGTTTAGCGCCGCAACGTAGGCCTTTGCAGACGCCAGCATCGTATCTACGTCAAGTCCTCTGCCGATGATGGCGCCCTCGCCCGCAAATTCCACCTTAACGGTTACTTTCGCCAGCGCGTCTTTGCCCTGCGAGACCGCTTTTACTTGGTATTCTTTCAGGCTACCGCTGATACCGCTGATGCGGTCTATCGCCTTAAATATCGCATCCACGCCGCCGTTTCCAAGCGCGCTATCGCTTAAAATTTCATCCTTATATCTTAGCGTAAGCGCGGTGCTAGCGTGCCCTTTGTTGCAGCTATTGGAGCTTAAAACCAGCACTTCGTAGGTCTTTTCGGCTCCCACGAACTCGTCGTTTACGAGCTCTCTAATATCCTCGTCGAAAACGTCCTTTTTGCTGTCGGCGAGCGCTTTAAATTTATTAAACGCGATCTCAATCTGCTCGTTACTAAGTTCATAGCCCAAAGATACCAGCTTGTCTTTGAAGGCGTGGCGGCCGCTGTGTTTGCCCAGTACGAGCGAGTTTTTATCAAGTCCGATATCCTCGGCGTGCATGATCTCGTAAGTTTCTTTGTGTTTTAGCACGCCGTCTTGGTGGATGCCGCTTTCATGCGCGAAGGCGTTTTTACCCACGATCGCTTTATTAGGCTGCGGCTCGATGCCGGTGATGCTCGCGACTAGGCGGCTGGATGGATAAATTTCTTTCAAATTTATATCGGTATAAAGCGGCGCAAATTTATCCCTGCGCGTCTTGATCGCCATTACGATCTCCTCCAGAGCCGCGTTGCCCGCGCGCTCGCCGATACCGTTTATCGTACACTCTACCTGTCTGGCTCCTGCCAAGATAGCGGCTAAGGAATTTACGGTAGCCATTCCCAAGTCGTTGTGATTGTGCACCGAAACTACGGCGCGCTCGCCGATAAGCTTAACGATTTCACCTATTCGGGCGGTGATCTCATCCGGATAGAGATAACCCACCGTATCGGGGATATTTATGGTGGAGGCTCCGGCGTTTATCGCAGCGTCGCAGATCTCTTTTAAAAAGCTAATATCGCTTCTGCACGCATCCTCGCAGCTAAACTCCACGTCATCGCATAGGCTTCTAGCGTATTGCACAGACTCTACGGCGCGCTTTATGACCTCTTGCGGTTGCATTTTGAGTTTAAATTCCATATGGATAGGGCTTGTGGCGATGAAGGTGTGGATGCGCCCGAGCTTCGCGCCCTTTATCGCTTCGCCTGCGGCTTTGATATCTTTTTCTAAAGCGCGCGCAAGCGAACAGACGCGAGCCTTGCTAACGGCACCCGCGATCTTTTCTATCGCGTCAAAGTCCCCGGGGCTCGCCGCCGCAAAACCCGCCTCGATAACATCTACGCCCAGCTTTTCAAGCTGCAACGCAAGATGGATCTTCTCGTCCGTATTCATCGACGCTCCAGGGCTTTGCTCGCCGTCACGAAGCGTAGTATCGAAGATTATGATTTTATTTTTGTCCATTACAAATCCTTTCAAAGGGTTAAAATTTGGCAAAATTATAGCCGCGCAAACTTAAAAACAATCGCGGCGATAAACATATTTGAGATTATTTCGCCGTTTCCTCGGGTTTGTCTTTTTTATGAAATTTAGCCGCGCTTAAATTTAAAGCTCCGCGAACCAAACCGTAAACGATATAAACCAAAGTGAGCACCGCCGGAAATTCCAGCCTGAAAAGATATAAAAGTGAGAAAAATACGACGATTAGAAGCACTAAAATTTTAATCGCGTTGGGGCGCTTTAGGCTGATCTTTTTAAAGCTCGGAAAGCGTATGTTGCTTACCATCAAAAACGATAGCGCCGCCATTGCGATGATCAAAAATACGCCAAATCCTTTGGAGAGCTCATATTTTAGATAAATTCCGATCCAAAACGCCATCGTAATCGCTGCCGTTGGTATCGGCAGCCCGATAAAAACGCTAGGCTCGTAGGTGCCTGTGGTGACGTTGAATCGCGCCAGCCTGATCGCACCGAAAACCACGTAAAGTGCTGCTACGAGCGAGCCGACCTTACCGTAATCGTGCCCGACCGCGCAGTAAAATAGCAGCGCCGGCGCTACGCCGAAAGCCACGATATCCGCAAGGCTATCGAACTCCACGCCGAATTTCGATGTCGCATGCGTTAGCCTCGCTACGCGGCCATCGAGTCCGTCGCAGATCAAGGATAAAATGATATAAAAGATCGCGGCGCTGAAGTTGCCCTTGATCGTAGAAATTATGCTGATGACTGCTAAAAATGCACTTGCCGCCGTGAAAAAATTCGGCAATATATAGATTAGTTTTCCCTTTTCCTCTTCCATCTCTTACTCTTTAAAATTTTATTTTTACACCGCTTTTCATTCGGTGCCGCGGATCGCGCGTAAAGCATTTTAGCACGACCTTCTTAAAATTTAGCGCTAAGTTCTTGCCCTGCACGAGGCTTTAAATTTAAGCCTCGCTCTTTGCGCTTTCGATATCATCGTTAGCGCCTAAATTTCGCACCAGACGGGTAGGCATGCCGTTATCTTTTTCAAATTTAGAGATGATCTCTACGATCTGCTCTCCAGAGACCGTCTCCTTCTCATACAGCGCCTTTACCATCTCCTCGATCGCCGGAGCGTAGGTCCTTAGCGTCTCTTTTACCGCCGCGTAGTGCTCGTCCAGCGTCTTGCGGACATATTCATCGATCTTAACCGCCGTTACCTCGCTATAATCCTTGATGCTCTGTCCGCCGTTTAGGAAGGAATACTGCTGCTTTTCTAGCACTGCAAGCCCGAGTGCATCGGTCATTCCGACCTGAGTAGCCATAAATTTAAGCATATCGGTAGCGCGCTGTAAATCATTGCCTGCTCCGTCAGTGATCTCGCCTAAAAACACATCCTCCGCCGCGCGCCCCGCCAAAAATGTATCAATCTCTGCAAAAATTTCATGGCGCTGATGCAGATATCTATTTTCAAACGGCGAATTTAGCGTATATCCCGCAGCGCTCAATCCGCGCGGCACGATAGTTACTTTAGATACCGGCATCGCGCCTTTGGTAAGCTCGGCGATGAGCGCATGACCGCTTTCGTGGTAGGCGACGATCCGCTTTTCGATCGGGCTTACGCGGCGCGATTTTTTAGCCAGTCCGATACCGACGCGTTCGATCGCTTCGAGCAGGTCTTTTTGCTCGACCTCCGCCTTTGCCTCGCGACCCGCTAAAAGCGCGGCTTCGTTGATGATATTTGCAAGATCGGCTCCCGCAAAACCCACGGTAAGGCGCGCGATCTCTTCGATATCGATGTCGCGGGCAAATTTTACGTCGCGCATATGCACCTTCAAAATCGCCATTCTGCCGTCAAAATCAGGTCTATCGACTAGAACTTGCCTATCGAATCTGCCCGGACGCAGAAGCGCCGCATCCAGCGTCTCTGGGCGGTTGGTAGCCGCAAGGACGATCACCGGGCTTGATTCCGAGCCGAAGCCGTCCATCTCGGCAAGCAGCTGATTTAGCGTCTGTTCGCGCTCGTCGTTACCGCCGCCGATACCGCCTGCAGTTCTGCTTTTGCCGATCGCGTCGATCTCGTCGATGAAAACGATCGCCGGAGCCTGCTTTTTAGCGTTATCAAATAGATCGCGCACCCTGCTGGCGCCCACGCCTACGAACATCTCGATGAAGCTCGAACCCGATACCGAAAAAAACGGCACGTCCGCTTCGCCCGCGACCGCTTTGGCTAGCAGCGTCTTACCCGTGCCCGGAGGACCCACCAAAAGCACGCCTTTTGGAATTTTAGCCCCGAGACTGATATATCGCTCGGGGTTTTTTAAGAAATCTACGATCTCCTTAACCTCCTCTTTCGCCTCTTCGACGCCCGCTACATCGCTAAATTTAACCTTCGGCTTTTCGGCGCTTACCAGGTTTTTAGAGCTTCCGATGCCGAGCACGCCGCCGCCCATATTGCGCTGCATGCGGTTGGCTAAAAACATCCAAATTCCAAAGAAAATCACGAGCGGCAAGACCCAGCTAAAGAGCAGATCGGTCAAAAAATTGCTCTCGTTATACGCGCCGTATGGAATTTTGCGCGATTCTAAAATTTGAACTAGCTCGGGATCATCCACGCGCTTGGCGGTGTAGATTACGTTGCCTACTTGCGCTTTAATCGTGGAGCTTCCGATGGAAACCATGCTTACTTGGGAGTTTTTGATTTGCGATTTTAGCTCGGAGTAAGTTACGTTTCTACTCTCGCCCGAAACGGAGCCCAGCACTCCACCGCTATCAAATCCGCCGCTTGGGGATATCGCTTTAAACACGACTATCAAAATAAGCGCGAAAATTATAAAAACGCCGATCGGATTTTTATTAAAAAAATTGTTTCCGCCGCCGTTTTGAGGGGGTTGATTATTTGGGTTGTTATTCATATTTTCCTTTCATAAACGAAGCTAAGCCATTCGTTTTGCTTTTTCATCTGCACGAAATTTAAATCCGAAAAAGCTTGCTCGATCCTATCTTTATATTTTTCTAAAATCCCCGACAGCACGAGCTTGCCGCCCGGTTTTAGCGCTTTTTTCAGATCCGCGCTTAGGATCAAAATCACGTCGGCGATGATATTTGCGACGACGAGATCAAACTGCGGCTGCGCGGCTGCGCTTGAGCCTTGCTCGTTTAGGCTTGAAACGCTGCCGAGCCAAATTTGATCGATCTGCACCCCGTTTTTCTCGGCGTTTTGCTGCGTAGCTGTCACCGCCTGCTCGTCGGTATCGCAGGCGCTTACCTTTGCGCCCAGTTTTTTCATCGCGATACTTAAAATTCCGCTGCCGCAGCCCACGTCAAGCGCGCTCATGCCATCGCGAGCGAGCTCGCTAAGCAGCGCCAGGCACATATTGGTGCTTTCGTGATGGCCTGAGCCGAACGCTAGAGCGGGATCGATCAGCAGATCGATTAGCGCGCAATCTTGCGATCTTTCGCACCAGCTCGGACGGACGTAAAATTTACCGACCGCCACGGGCGCGACGCCTTTTTTATATTCGTCTAGCCAATCTTTGTTTTGCTTTTTTGAAATTTCGATCTGCAGATCGGCGTCTAAATTGAGAGATCGCGCGAGCGCCTTTTTAAACTCTTCAAACGCAAATTTTAAATTTTGCAGATCCTCTTCGTCGCGGATTATGAAACTCTCGCCGCGTTCTTCGACGCAGGTAACGCCGAGCTCAAATGCAAAGCTTTTGAAAAGCTCGCTTGCATTAGCGCTTTTTACGATCATCTCATAAAAAAAATCTTTCATCGCCTCACATCGCCTTTAAATTTTAAAATTTGCATATTACTAAAATTTAGTTCAAACTTTGCTTACGCTCGGGCGTTTTTATAGAGCTTCAAACGCCTTTTTAAGATCGAGCGTGCCCTCGTAATACGCCTTGCCGACGATGACGCCCGCGATGAGCTCTGCGTTTTTCAGCGCGATTATGTCGTTCATATCCTTTACGCCGCCGCTTGCGATAGTGTCGATGCCGCAAGCTTTCGCGATAGAGCGGCTAAATTCTACGTTCACGCCGCTTAGCATCCCGTCGCGCGATATGTCGGTGCAGATGATTGCGCAAACGCCTGCGTCCGCGTAGTCTCGCGCCAGATCGGTCGCTTTTACGCGGCTTAGCTCCGCCCAGCCCTCGGTCGCTACGAGCCCCTCTTTTGCGTCTATGCCCACGACGATGCGGTAAAGCTTCGCCATCCCCCTTACGAAATCTGGGTTTTTTAGCGCCGCCGAGCCCAGGATAAATCTATCGACGCCTAAGCTCAAATACTCCTTTATACGCGCTTCATCGCGGATGCCGCCGCCCACTTCTACGCGCAGACGCGTGCTTTTTACGATCCGCTCGATCGCTTTGAAATTTACCGCCTCGCCCGCAAACGCGCCGTCGAGATCAACCAGATGCAGCCACTTAGCGCCGAGATCTTCAAATTTTTTGGCTAGATCGCAGGGGTCTTTGGAATAAATTTTTGCGCTTTGCATCTCGCCCTTGCTAAGGCGCACGGCGCATCCTTGTTTCAGATCGATCGCAGGGAAAATTTCCATCACAGCTCCGTAAAATTTTTAATGATTTTTATGCCCGCATCGTGGCTTTTTTCGGGATGCGGCTGAAAGGCAAAGACGTTTTCGCGCCAGATCGCGCTTGCAAACTCATAGCCATAAAACGTGCTCGCAAGCGTGATCTCGCGCTCGCAAAGGACGTGGTAGGAGTGCACGAAATACAGATACTCAAACTCGCCCAAGCCCGCATTTATCGGCGAGTGCTTGATAAAATGCGCGCTGTTCCAGCCGACGTGCGGGATCTTTAGGCTTTCGGCACAGGTAAAATTTTGCCCGCAGCGCTCACTAGGCTCTGCCCCGTCTGAATTAAATTCCGCCCCGTCCGATCTAAATTTAATATCCTCGGACTTGGATTCCGTCCCCCGAATATTAAATTTCGTTTTGTCAAATTTTACGACGCGACCAGGCAAAATTCCAAGCCCGCTGCGCGCGCCGAATTCCTCGCTTTGCTCGAATAGAAGCTGCATCCCTAGGCAGATGCCTAAAAAATATCTGCCGCTTGCGACGAATTCTTTAATCGCGGCGTCCATACCGCTTGCGCGAAGCTTATCCATCGCCTCGCCGAATGCGCCCACGCCGGGAAGCAGGGCTTTATCGCAGCTCAAAAGCTCCTCAGGGCTGCGCGCGCGGCAAAATTTAGCGCCGCAAAAGCTAAACGCGTTCATCACGCTTTGGATATTGCCCGCGCCGTAATCCACGATACCGATCAAGCCGTGCCCTTCATATCATTCAATCGGTGCGAAAACTCGGGCACGATACGCTTTAGCTTATCCGCGACCTGCGCGTCCTCGCACTCCGAGAGCTCCTCGATCTGCGAGCTTAGCTCTTGCAGGTCGTATTTTGCGGAGTGGGTTACGAATATGGATTGGTACTTCGTGCTCTTGTCGTTTTCGTCGATCAAAAGCTCCTCGTAAAGCTTCTCGCCGGGACGCAGACCTACAAATTTAATACCCAGCTCCTCCTTGCCGGCAAGCTGCAGCATTCGCTTGGCAAGATCGGCGATCTTTACGGGCTCGCCCATATCCAGCACGAAAAGCTCGCCGCCCTGCGCGATGGAGGCCGCTTGAAGCACGAGCTGGCACGCCTCGCTAACGAGCATAAAATATCTCGTAATCTCGGGGTGCGTAACGGTAAGCGGCTCGTTTGCTTCGATCTGGCGTTTAAATTTAGGAATGACGCTGCCGCTTGAGCCGAGCACGTTTCCGAAGCGCACCGCGACGATCTGCGTATCGCTTGCCGCGTCGTTGGAATTTAGCGCGTAAAGCTCGCAGATACGCTTCGTCGTGCCCATAATGTTCGTCGGTCGCACCGCCTTATCGGTCGAGATCAAAACAACCTTTTTCGCGCCGTATTTTTTAGACAGATCAATTACATTTTTTGTGCCGACGACATTGTTTTTAACCGCTAGATGCGGGTTAAACTCGCATAGCGGCACGTGCTTATACGCC
>NZ_CALIBH010000241.1 GCF_938045775.1 uncultured Campylobacter sp. | reverse complement strand
ATATAGTCCACTGGATATATCTATCGAGAAATAAAAGCTAAATTTTATAAAATCGCGGACGAATAAAATTCCGCACCAATAACTTTTAGGGTCATTTTACGAGCGCAAAGCGAACGACTGATAAAATTCCACGCTCCGTTTTAGAACAAAAACAAGCGACGATTAAATTTAAACGCTCCGGCAATTAGAGCCTTTTTGCGCGGAATTTAAGCGACCAAACTACGATTAAATTTAAACCGCAAGCGGCCGCTTTTAAATTTTAAAATTTCACTAAATTTTGAAATTTTATTCGCGCCACGTAAGGCGAAAGGTCGTTATCTCGCCCGGCACGCTGTCGTAGGAGATAGAAAAGGAGTATTTTTTGCAGACCTCGCTTACGATGCTAAGCCCGATTCCAAAGCCGCCCTCGCTTGAGTTAAAGCGCGCAAAGCGCCTGAAAATTTCGTCGCCCCTTTTCCTATCGATCCCCTCGCCGCTATTTGAGATCGCTAGCTCGCCGTGCCTTAGCCGCACATCCACGTAGCCGCCTGCATCGGCGTATTTTACGGCGTTGCTTAGCAGATTGTCGATCAGGCGCGAAATTTCATAAACGTTTGCGTTCATGCTCGCATCCGAAAGATCGGTTTTAAGGCTAAGCCTGCGCTTTTGAATAAACGGCGCGAAGTATTCGCAGCGCGAAGCGACGAGGCTCTTTAGATCGATCGAGCTAATCTCGCCCTCCTTATTCATACCGAAGGTTAAAAACACGAGATCCTCGTAGATGCGCGAAAGCGTCTTAGCGGCAAGATCGATATTAGCGACGCGCTTGGCGTTGTATTCTCCAAGCTCTGCGTGCCGCATCGTCTCGACGCTCATAGAAATAATGCTAAGCGGAGTATTGATCTCGTGGGTGCTATCCTTGATGAAGCGATTTAGCGTGTCTATCTTGTCGTAAAGCGGCTTTGTGCCTAGCCGCACCAGATAAAACGCCACGGCTAATATCACGCCCAAAAGCGCTATCATCATCGCTGCTGTTTTGATACGAAGCGTTAAAATTTCGCCCTGCACGCTACTTCCAAGCAGAATGATTTTAGCCTTGGAAAAGGCGTTTCGCTCCTCCATATTTTGCAGATTCTCATAAATTCCTAGCCTACCGCCACTTATAAATTCCGCCTTTAGCTTTGCTTTGTCAAGCGCTCCGAGCTCACCGCCGCAGCCGTAAATTTCATCAGAGTTTGGCTTAAATATACACGCACTCACGCCCTTTTCGCGCTCGAAGTCCGCTAGTGATTCCAGCCCGTCCATGCTCGCTTTCATATAGATCATCATTTTGATCTCTTTTAGCTCTTTTATCCTGTGCGAAAGCAGCGCGGCTTCGTTCATACTGTAATTTATCTTGAAAAAATATCCCAAAAACAACGCACTTGAAATGAGATACAAAGATAGAATTTTAAGTGTTAAAGCGGTCTTTTCAGACATACAGATACCCTGCGTTGCGGCGATTTATGATGTGCTCTTCGCCTAGGACGCGGCGCAAATTTTTGATATAAGTTCGCAGCGCTTCCTCGCTCGGAGTTTCGTCAAAAGCGTAGATCGCGGAGAAAATTTCATCCTTGCTTAAAAGCCTGTTTTTATTTTGTAAAAAAAGTGCCAGCAGCTCGCGCTCTTTGTTTGAAAGCGCGACGGGCACGCCCGATCTGCGTAGCTCTTTGCTTGCAAAGTAAAATTTAAACTCGTCGTCAATAGTTACAAAATCATCAAAATTGTGGCTGAAGTTTCGCTTTATGAGAGAATTAACGCGCAGCAACAGCTCTTTTAGCTCGTATGGTTTTTTGAGATAATCATCGCAGCCGCTTTTAAAACCAACCTCAAGATCATCAAGCGTATTTAGCGACGTGGCGAATATCGCAGGGGTGCGATCGCCGCTCTTGCGTAGCTCTTTTAAAAGTGAGAATCCGTCGCCTTTGGGGATTTTTACGTCAAAGATAAAAAGATCAAATTTTTGTTCATAAGCAAGATCCGCGGCGCTTTGAGCGTCGCTGCAAACGCATACGTCAAAGCCCGCGTCTTTTAGATATTCGCCGATGAGATCGCAAAGCGTCTCATCGTCCTCTACGAGTAAAATTTTACTCACTACATCTCTTTTTTCATCTCTTTTTTCATTTCGCCTTTCATCTCATCCTTCATATGTTTACCCTCTTTCATAGCATCCTTGTGCATATCTTTCATGTCGCCCTTCATCTCTTTCGCACCATTATGCATTGATGTATTGGCGTCCTTCATCTCATCTTTCATGCCCATGTCGGCAGCTACGGCAAAAGTGCCAGCAAATAGCGCACTAAGCGCAAACAAAGTAAGTTTTTTCATTACGTACTCCTTAAAAAAAATTAGCGGAATTATACTTCCGTAAAAGTGAAGTATGTGTGAAATTCCGAAAAAAATTCAAATTTAAATTTAAACGCCTGTAAATTCAAATGCGGCGCGGCTTAAATGCGCTCGGTCGGTCGCGATCTCTGAAATTTAAATCGCCTCGCTACGGCTAGTCAAATTCTAAACGCAAATCAAAGCTAGCCAGAGCGCACGCCAACAGCGCATTGCCGAGCTTGCTTTACCGCGGCGAGATAAAAATTTAAACCGCCGGCGAAACTAATTAAATTTATAATGCCACGGCTCGGTCATTAAATTTAAAACGCCACGCGAGTCTTTAAATTTGCGGCATCGCGCGAGCTTTTGAATTCGCCATGCCGCGTAAGCCCTTAAATTTAGTGCGGCGTAAGCGCACAGGGTGCGAAATCGCACCTAGATCGCGGCACAGCCTTTGATCTCATCCTCGCTTACGATCTCATAGATCACGCCCGCGTTTTTGATAAACTCCTCCACGCGCGCGACGTGTGCGGGCTCCACGTTGATCACGAGGCTTCCGACGACGTTTTTATCAAGGCGCTCGAGCTTGCCCCAGACGATATTAAAATTTATCTCCAAAGCGCGCGCCATGTGCGTGATCACGCTGTCAAACGCGACTGCAGGCGGGAAAAAGAGCCTGATATTCACACCGCTTGCGGGCAGCACCTCCTCCTCGCCCAAAAACTCCTTCATATTCTCATCCGGGTGCAAAAACAGCGATACGATATCGCCCGAGTTGCTCACGCGCCCGCCCTTAAGCAGGATCGCTCGCTGCGCGATGCCCTTTACGACCTCCATCTCATGCGTGACGAGCACGATCGTAATGCCCAGCTCGCGATTGATGCGGCGCAGAAGCGATAAAATTTGCGCGGTGGTGTTGGGATCAAGCGCCGAGGTCGCCTCGTCAGAAAGCAAAATTTTAGGACTTAATGCAAGCGCGCGCGCGATCGCTACGCGCTGTTTCTGTCCGCCGCTAAGCTCGCTAGGATAGGCATTTGCTTTATCCGCAAGCCCCACGAGCTCCAAAAGCTCGGCAACGCGGCGCTTCGTGCGATCTTCAGGATGGCCCCAAAACGCAAGCGGAGTGGCAACGTTTTGCGCGACGCTGCGGCGGCTCATAAGCGCGAAGTGCTGAAAAATCATACCGATATTTTTGCGCAGCTCGCGGATCTGCGCGGCGCTTAGCTCTCTTACCTCCCTGCCCTCTACCTTAAGGCTTCCTTCTTGATAGTCCTCAAGGCCGTTTATGCAGCGCAGCAGCGTGCTTTTACCCGCGCCGCTGTGGCCTACGATGGCGAAAATTTCGCCTTTTTTCACCTCCAGGCTCACATCGTCGATCACACAGGTTTTGCCGTAAAATTTCTTTAAATTTTCTATCTTTATCACTCAGATTTCCTCGTTCGTAATTCCGCCTAAACGCCTCCTGAAATTTATAAAATTTCGCGCCTTAGTTCATCTGCGCTCTTTGGCGAAAGAAGCGCCGGAGCGATGTCAAACACGCTAAACGCGCCACGCTCGCCCTTTTGCGCCAAGCGATACGCCGCACGTGCGTAGGCTACGAGCACGCTAGCGGTAAATTCGGGATTTGAGTCAAGCTTTAGCGAAAACTCGATCAGATGTTTATTTTCGCCGCGTTCGCCCGTCGCTCCGCTTCGCAAAACGAATCCTCCGTGAGGGATGCCGCCGTGCTCTTTTTTAAGCGTTGCAAGACTTACGAAATGCACGCTCGTGTCGTAGTCGGCGAAATAATTCGGCATCGTTTTTATCTCTTTTTCGATGCGCGCTTTATCGGCGCCCTCTTCGGCCACGACGTAGCACTCGCGCAGGTGTTTTTCGCGCGTGCTAAGTCTCGGGTTTTCGCCCGCGCGAACTCGCCTCAAGGCGCTTTCTATCGGCACGGTGTATTGTCGCGCGTCCACGACGCCCTCGATCCTGCGGATAGCGTCGGAGTGGCCTTGGCTCACACCTTTACCCCAAAACGTATAACTGCTGCCGTTTTCCAGCACGCTCTCGCCAAATAGGCGGCTTAGCGAAAACAGCCCCGGATCCCAGCCTACGGCGATGATGCTTACATTTCCGCCCGCTTTGGCGGCGGCGTCTACCGCGGCGAAGTGCTCTGGGATTTTTGCATGCGTATCGAAGCTATCTACGACGTTAAAGCTCCGCGCAAACTCGGGCGTCTGCGTCGGCAGATCCGTCGCACTACCGCCGCAAAGAACTAAAATGTCAAATTTGCCCTTGTGCGATAAAATTTTGTCCACGCTAAATACCGGAGCGCCGCATGTCTTTACTTCGCTTGGATTTCTGCGGCTAAAAACGGCCGAAAGCTCTAAATCCTTGCTATTTCGCGCGGCAAGCTCGACGCCGCGACCCAAATTTCCATATCCCAAAACCGCTATTTTTATTTTTTCGCTCATTTTTTACCCTTCAAATTTTAAAATTTAGCGCGTAAAACGGCGCCAATATTCTTTTGATCCTACTATGCTATAATTATCCATAAATTTTTTAAATGTCGTCATGGATCGGTTTCATATAAAGAGATATTTTGATGTTTTTCTTGTCTATCAATTTTAACTAAATCCATAATTTTTTTTCTAAAAATTTTTTTAGAATTATCAAGCTCATTTTTTCTAGCAATAGAAATTTTATAGAATTTCTCATCTTGTTCAATCCCTATAAAATTCCGATTTATTAAATTTGCAGCGATCCCTGTAGTGGAACTACCGCTAAAGGGATCGCAAATTAAAGAATTTTCATCACTTGCCATCAAAATTAACCGTACTAAAAGTGACATCGGTTTTTGTGTTGGATGCTTTCCGTTAGACTTCTCCCATGGCGCAATTGCATTAAAGCGCCAGACATCACGCATTTGCTTGCCATCATTTAAAAATTTCATTAGATCATAATGGAAAATATGCTTATACTTTTCACTTTTACGTGCCCAAATGATCTGTTCAGTGGAATGCGTCAAATAGCGACAACTAAAATTGGGTGGTGGATTAGTTTTTTCCCAAGTGATAATATTTAAAATTTTATAATCAAGTGCTTGAAGTATTCTACCTATCGAAAAGATATTATGATAAGTACCACTGATCATCACACTACCATTATCGGTAAGCTTATCTTTAGCTATTTTAAGCCACTTGTAATTGAACTCATCAATCTCATTAAAACCCGCACCTTTATCCCATTCTCCTTTATTAACACTTACAACTTTGCCGCTTTGTATACTTAAACCATCATTCGACAAAAAATATGGAGGATCCGCAAAAATTAGATTAAATTTAGTATCTAACTCTGGTAAAAGTTTGAAAGTATCATTATTATATAACTTAAATCTATTATCTTTTGAAATAAAACTATCTATCTTTTTCATTCATTTATCTCACTCAAATCTAATTCAGGAATTATTTGTGTATTAGTATAGTGTTTTTTATAATAAAAGGCTCTTCTTCTAACTTTTATTACTCCGCCTTTCCCATCAGG
>NZ_CALIBH010000240.1 GCF_938045775.1 uncultured Campylobacter sp. | reverse complement strand
AGTTAATTCTGCGATACTACGCGGCAAAATTTTATCTTTAATAATTTTAGAATTTTACGCTTAGGCTTTGGCTTTAAAATCCGCTTAGCCCAGGCTTGTAGCAGGGCTTGCTATTTAAATTAGGCG
Source organism: uncultured Campylobacter sp. (assembly GCF_938045775.1). Classification (GTDB taxonomy): domain Bacteria; phylum Campylobacterota; class Campylobacteria; order Campylobacterales; family Campylobacteraceae; genus Campylobacter_B. Next base: position 5,748 of record NZ_CALIBH010000240.1, on the reverse strand, counting down.
AGAAATTTAGATCAATTGAAATTTTAAAATTCCGCAAAATTTTGAAATTTTTAAAATCTACGATCTCGCAAAATTTGAAAACAGGCTTATCAAGAAATTTTATCTAGCGCCGCTCTGGCAGAATTTTCGCGGTAGAATTTCGCCCTTCGTTTACAGCGCGCAGAAGATTTATAGATAGCACTTTTATAAACCCTACAGGGCGGCGGGCATTCCTCTGCCTGCTATTAGGGCATCTATATGGTAGCAGCAAAAAATTTTTGCCCGAGATGAGAATTAGCGGCGTCGCAAGCGGCAGCGCGCTTGAAATTTCCGCCGCGCAGCATCGCAGAGTGAAATTTATTAACCCGCACTTTGGCTTAGTTATTTTTCTCAGCCTCTTCGTTTTCTTGCGGCTGCGCGACTACTTTTTTGATCGCTTTTACGAGCGAGACCCTCGTGCCATCCATTCGCAGTACTTCGTAATCGCAGTTCTCATCGCTTATTTTATCGCCGATTTCAGGTAGGCTGCCAAAGAGATTAAAGACGTAGCCGCCGATCGTTAGCTGCTCGGTCTCCTCATCAAAGTCAATGCCCATCACCTCTTCGACGCCTTCGATCTCGAAGCGGCCTCTAAACTCAAAGGTGTTCTCGTCGATACGTTTGAAATTTTGCGCATTCGCGTCGTGCTCGTCGTTGATGTCGCCAAAAATTTCTTCTATGATGTCTTCCATCGTCAAAAATCCCGCAGTACCGCCGTATTCGTCGATGACGAGCGCGGCAAAAATGCGCTGCTTATTCATCATAGGTAAAATTTTAGAGATCGGGCTGTTTTCAGGCACGATGATGAGCTTGCGCACGATCTTATCGAAGCTTTTATCTCCCTTTTGCTGGATGATGTCGCGGATGTGGATGAGGCCTAGGACGTTATCTTTGCTGCCGTCGATATATGGAAAGCGCGTAAATTTCGACTGCAATACGGTTGCGTAGTTTTCATCGTAGCTTTTTTGCTTATTTAGGCAAACTAGATCGCGCCTCGGCGTCATTATCTCTTTGGCGACCGTGTCGCTGAAATCGACGGCGTTTTTGATGATCTCGGTCTCTAGGCTATCGAGCACACCACCTTTTAGGCTCTCGCTCGCGATGATTTTGATCTCCTCGTCAGAAAGCGCGAGCTCGCTTTCTTTGGCGGGCTTTACGCCGATGATTTTAAGCGAGACGGCGGCGATGAAGTCAAATGCCTTTATGATCGGAAAAAACATAATCCAAAAAATATGAAGCGGCCTAGAGATAAAAAGCACGATCTTCTCGGTTTTAGCAATAGCGATGGATTTTGGCACCAGCTCGCCGAGCACGACGTGAAATAGCGTAACGAGCGTAAAAGATATGACGAAGGCGATCGTATGTGCCGCCGCTCCGCCGCCTATGCCGATGGATCTTAGTGGCAGCTCGATCAGTCTCGATACCGCGGGCTCACCGATCCAGCCGAGGGCGAGCGAACTTATCGTAATGCCTAGCTGAGTGGCGCTGAGGTAGGTGTCAAGGGAGTTTGAAATTTTAAAAGCGAGCTTTGCGTTTGGAATTTTATCCTTGATAAGCTCTTCGAGGCGAGACTTTCTTACTTTGACGATTGAGAATTCCGAAAGAACAAAAAAAGCATTCATAAAGATGAATACAAAAGCTAAAACTAACATTAAAACCGAACTGTCCGTGTCCAAATTTCTTATCCTTTGAAATTTAAAAATAAATATTTATGATTATATCTAAAAACGCTTTAAAATCCAAAAGATATGGAAAATGCCTCGCGCCCGTGCGTAGAATTCTGCGGTAATTTAAAATTTCGCGCTGCGGCAGGCCTTTGTCGCGGCGAGATTTTATCGCGATAGAGCTCTAGCGCGGCGGATAATCCTAGCGCCGCGCGCAAGTCCATTAAGAAATTTAAATGCTACGATAAAACCCGCTACTTAAAAAAACCTCAGCGCGCAAACTCTTGCGAAATTTTAAATCGCAAGACTATCTATTTCTTGTGGCAGCCTCGTAAAGAGGCAAGACTTTTGGCATCACCTCTTTTAGATCGGCGATGCGATCGTCGTTTGAAGGGTGCGTGGACATAAATTTAAGCGGATGGCTCTCATTTAGCTTATTCATCTTCTCCCAGACGTTTATCGCCGCCCTCGGATCGTATCCTGCGCGCGCCATCAGCTCAACGCCCATCAGATCGGCTTCCGTTTCATGCGTGCGCGAAAACGGCAGCGTGAATGTGTACTGCGCCGCCATATTCAAAGCCGCTGAGCCCAGATCTCCAAGCCCTGCTGCGGAGCTTGCTACGGCGATACCGACATCTTTCATCTGTTCAGTCGAGGCTCGCTCGCGGCTGTGTTCGCGCAGTGCGTGAGACATCTCGTGCCCCAAAATAGCAGCCAGCTCGGCATCGGTAAGCTTTAGTTTTTCGATGATGCCAGTATATACGACGATACGGCCGCCAGGCATACACCAAGCATTGATCGTAGGGTCGTTGATGACGTTTACCTGCCAGTTCCATTTCAGTGCGTCTTTGCGAAATGCGCCGACTTGAGCGATTAGGCGCTTCGAGATGCCTCTAACGCGATCAGTTAGCTTTTTATCAGTATTTAGGACGTGCTTGGCGTTTGCTTGGGCGGTAATCTGCTTGTAGGCAAGCGCGGCACTTTGATCCATTTCAGCTTCGCTTACGGTGATGAATTGCGAGCGGTCGATGCCTACGGCGCCGCCTTGCGTGGTGCTCGCGCAGCCGGTAAAAATCATCATCGCAGCAAAGGATATTAAAAGAGCTATTTTTTTCATCTTTTCTCCTTAAAATTTTGCGGCGATTTTAGCGAAATTTGATTAAATTTTTAGAATTTTATTTTGAATTGCTGTATTTTGCAGGCGCGATCTATTTGTAATTTGTCGTGAAATTTAAGGACAGCCGTCGCCTTTAAAATAGAATTGGGCTTTGTAATTTAGCGATAAAATTTAGCGGTGATTTCGCAGAATTTTATCGCGGCGTAAACGAGGCATTACTGTGTGAAAGTAGTGATTTTATCCAAGTGCGACGTTGTATAAATAAGGCGCCTCTGCGCCCAAATAGAGCAGGATGGTGAGATCGTGATTTTAAATTTACGCAGCATAGGCTACGATAAATCCAGCGGAATTTTATTTGCACTAAGCGCTCAGTTTGGGCGAATAGGAGCAATTTCAAATTTGCACAATCAAGTCGCACGATAAAATAGGCTCGGATGTCGCTATGATTCTAGATGAGCCGCGTTAGTATTTTGTGCGCATAAATTCTAATTATTAACTTGGCAAAAGGCACTATACCACTGCATCTTGTGCTGCAATAAAATTTCGTTGTGGGAATTGAAATGATCGCAGAAATGCCAAACGCCACAGACGCCTTTTCGTAGAATTTTATCTCGCGGAATTTCATTCACGCGCGTCGGGATAAAATTTCAAACTGCAAACCGCGCCGTATCATTTTGGGTAGAATTTTAATTTTACGCGTTTAGAATTTTAAAATTCGGCTACGCAAATTTGTATGATGAAATTTCAAGCTTAAAATTCCGCGCCGTTTTTGGAATTTTATATATGCTCTGACAGCTATAAAATTTTGCACTTAGAATTTTATCACTGCGGCAAGATTTGGTTGGACCGGGGTCTCGCATCGCCGTAGGATTTTTGGCGGCACGGAATTTTGCAGCGCACATCTAAATTTAGCTATGCAAAATTCGTAAAATTCTTTATCAGCATGGAATTTTACAGCGCCGTTAAAGCGCATAAAGAATTCTGCGCAGACCTTGCAAACTCTAACGAAAGCTCCTTTCTTTTAGGGCACGCGAGCTTTAAGGCATGCTAGTCAATTTTGCAGCGCAAAGCAGTGAGCGCTGAGTGTTTACCGCTAGGGATTTTGCGCCTGCGGCGCCCATTTAGTCCTTTTTGGACTTTAGCTTGGCGATCGTTTCTTTTGCGGCCTCGTAAGCCTTAGCGCTCATTTCGCGCGCTCTTTCGCTTACGTTTTTAGCGACGTCGGAGCTTTTTAGCTCGGCAAATTTTTGGCTCATCTTCTTTTCAAATTCGCTAAGCTCTTTTTTGATTGCGTCCAGTTTCTCGTCCAGATCGAGGTTTTCGATGATTTTGGCGCTTTTTTGGCTCAGCTCTTGAGTGATTTCACGTGCCTTGGCGCTCGCCTTTTTTGCGCGCTCGCCAAGCTCGATCTCGCCGATTTTGGCGCTTAGTTGCTCGGCAAGATCGCTTGAAATTTTTCTAAATTTAGCCAAATAGCCTCCGAATTCTTCATCGGCGATCTTGGCGATCTCGCTTTTAGCGGGCTCCTCCGAACTTGCGACCGCGTCGCTTAGCACGGCGCTAAATAGCTCGCTCATCTGCGAAATTTGAAGCCTTTCGTTCTCTAGGCTCTGTGCGTCGCTTGCTGGCGAGAAACTTAGCTCGTCGCGGTATCTCTCGGCGGCTTTATTTATGCCGTCGTAGCAGCCTAAAATCGCGCCTCTAATTAGCGCAGAGGCTGTATTTTTGCTCTCGTTTGCGACGAAAATCGCGCGATTTATGATGATTTTTGAAATTTCTTTCGTGCGGAATTTCGTAAATTCTCCGTCGCCGATAGCCGAAAATGCGATATTTTTCGCCGTCTCGTGCGCGGTATCCTCGATGTCGGTGCCGCTTTCGAGCACGCTTATGAAGGCTAGTTCGCTTGCTTCTTTCAGCACGTCCGCAAGCGGAAGTTTGCTCGCGATCGCTCGCTGTAGCGCCGAGCCTATGCGCTCTTTTAGCTCTGTTTCGCTTGCGTTTTGCAGCGCGGTATCCAGATCATCATAGCTGCGCAAAACAAGGGTTTTAATCGCCTTTTGCTTACAAGCGATCTTTTTACGCAGATCGTCGTAGTCGTAGATGAGCTTGTAAAGAGCCTGCTCGTCCTCGTCGCACAACGCCTTTTTCACCCCTTCGATTAGTGCTTCGGCTACGGCGTCCTTTAGGGCCCCTATTTCGTTAAGTTCGGCGGCGAAGCTTAAGATGAGCTCGGCGCTTTTAGCGCTTTTGGCGTCTTCGCTAAGTCCGCACAGAGTCTTCAGGCTTTGTTCAAAAGCTAAATTTTGCACGCAGGCCGCCAGCTCCTCACCGCTAATTTGCGCGAGATCGGCGCCGAATTTTTTGATTATTGCTTCTTTCATTTCATCTCCTGTCACAATACATATTTAAAGTGGGCTTTTAAGCGCTCGAAAATTTCGTTTCGATGTAAGTCGTCCTTGACGAAAACGCTTACGTTGAAGCTCATATATTTGCCGCCGTTTGAAAAGCGCGAAAAGTCTATTTTGTAATCTTCGCCCTTTAAAATTTCATCGATCTGCTCACGCTTTTGAGTAGCCGCGTCTAGGACTACTTTGTATTCCCAAAAGAGCGGATAGTCGATTTTCGGCTTTTCAGCCCCTAATATACACGCCACTCTTGCCCCCCTCTTTGCGCTGCAGCACGACGTCGGTGATCTGCATCGATTTATCTATCGCTTTTAGCATATCATAAATCGTCAGCAGCCCCACGCTTACGCCCGTTAGTGCCTCCATCTCGACGCCGGTTTTGCCCGTGATTTTCACCGTTACGAAAAGCTTAAACGCGCACTCGCTCGCAAGCTCCTCAATGTCTGTTTTAATCGAAGTAATCGTAAGCGGATGGGTCATTGGTATTAATTCGCTCGTCTTTTTAGCGCCCATTATCGCGGCAACGACGGCGGTTTGAAGCACG
>NZ_CALIBH010000239.1 GCF_938045775.1 uncultured Campylobacter sp. | reverse complement strand
GCGGAGCGAAATTTAGCGAGCAGCACGCCAATTTCATCATAAATTTCGGCGGCGCGAGCTTTGAGGATGTGATTGCGCTCATAAATTTAGCGCAAAGCCGCGTTTTTGAGGAATTCGGTATCGAACTGGAAACCGAGGTCGTGGTGCTATAAAAGGAAATTCGTATATTTTGCCCAGACTAAACTTGCTCGGTTGTCTATTTCGTCTTTTTGCACTGGATTTTTTATGCTTTGAAATTTTAAAATACCGACGAAATCGTCAAATTTAAAGCTCTCGAATACAGTGCGCCGAGATACTAACTGCCGTTTCATCGCTTAAAATAGTCGCTACAAAAATAGTCCGCAAAAGCAATCAATTTTATCTCGTTTATCTCGCCGTAAAAAACAGTTGTTGAATTTTGCGCGCAAACCGACGCGGCCGTCTAAATCGGCGTTCCGTAACCGTCTAAGCGGGCAAGCAAATTTAGCTCAGATAGTAACCCGCCAAAGCTGCGACGATGGCGATGAGAGTAAGCGCGGCCGTTAATTTATATAGCCGCAAAGCTCCCGCGTAGCGACTTTTCATATTGCGGATTTTAGGCGGCTTGCTAGCTAAATTTAGCTCCGTAAGCGCCGCGTCAAATTTACTGCAATCAAGCCTCCCCTCCGCAAAATCTCTAAAAATCAGCGCATCAAAATGCAGCCTAACGTGCAGATAAAATAGCCCCGCAAAGGCCGTCAAAAAGCCCGCAATCACGGCAAAATTCGTAAAAATCGTAAGGCAGACGGCTAGCTGAAGCAAATTTAACAAGAAAAACAGCCTATGCGTCGCTAAAAACCTAGCCGTAACCAGCGCCAAGGCTCTGTCGTCCGTCCTTTGGCGGCATTCCCGCTCCCCGCCTTGCGCCGCTTTTTCTCGCTCCGCATTCGTCATTTTCCCTCCTTATTTTGGGCGTTTGGTTAAATTTCCGTTTATTTTCGCCGAGAAATTTACAATGCTGCTTGTTTCTAGCCTTCAGATTTTTAAATTTAATCCCTCAAACCGGACTTGATCACATTTGGCCTGCGCCTATTTCGCGCTTAAATTTGCCGCACTTGCTTTTGGGAATTTAGCTCGTCTTTACTCCGCTTTCGAATTTACGCGGGCTTCTGCAGTCAGCCGCTCTATCCGCTCACGTAGCGAGCTAGCGACTGCGATCTTTTCTCGGCGAGATTTTAGCAAATTTAGCGCCTCATCAAAGCCTAGTCCTGCGTAAATCACCAGCCAAGCAAGCAACACCGACGCGCTCCTGCCGTAGCCCAGCGCGCAGCACACTAACACCTTTTTACCGTTTTGCTCGGCGGCTCGCTCGTTCGCGCCTGTAAGATTTTGCCCCGCCTCGGCGATTTCGCTTTCGTTAGCCGCGACGCGCGTTTGCAAATTTACCCGCGAGTCCGCTTGCTCGTGAAATTTAAAATCTAGCCCGTGTGCGCAGCCGTTTACTTCGCCGCTAAAATTTGATCCTAGCTCTGCCTCCATTTGCGGTAAATTTTCACCGCCGCAAAGAGCCCTTTTTACGAGCCGCTCGAGTTCGTCCGCGCCGCGTTTTAGCTCGGTCGCGCTCGGCGTTATCATATCTAGCATAGGCACGCTTGCGTAAATTTGCGCGTCGCCCGGCCGCTCAAACTCGGCCGCACAGTCCAGCACCGCGTCAAATTTACCCGCCTGCTTAACCGAGCCTAGATACAGCCCGGGCAAAATCTCGTCTGAAAGCCGGCGTCTGCGCAACCAAAAAATCGCATTTAGCCGCGCGACGCAAAGATACGGGAAAAGTAAAGCTTTAGCCGCGGCGGCGTGACGGCCTTGCCCGTTTTTAGCAAAAACTCCCGCGCCCAAAAACGCGTAACCGCAAGCAACCAGCGCGAAACTAAGGCTCGCCCAAGATAGCCACAGCATCCACGCGCCCCAAATTTTAGCTCCCAAAATCGCCGCAAAAAGCGTCAAAAACGCAAGCCCTAGATATAGCGCCACCCATTTGTAGCGAGCAGCCTCCCTAGCTATAGCAAAACTAAGCGGAGTGCCATCTAGCGGACGAATCAGTAGCACCAAGCAGCCCGCGGCCAGCCCCGTCGGAATGTCGATAAAATGGTGCTGATACGTGGTCAGCACGCTAAGGCCGATGAGCGCAAACCACGCGACAAGCGCCGCTTTAAGCCAAGCCGCACGCGCCTTGCGAAGGTAAAAAGCGCCCACCACGACGCAAAGTATGATGTGCAGCGACGGAGCTTGATTAAACGGGAGGTCAAAGGCGGCCAGGCTTGAGAATAAAAAGCCGCTAAGGCCCGAAACCGCGGGCTTCTCCCACGACATTTGCAGAGGAAAAGCGATGAAAAACAGCGTCGCGATCATCTGAGCGACTAGCAGCTGCGTAACGTAGCGCGCGAGCTCCCCGGCGTCACGGCAGAGGAAAAATCCAAGCGCGTAGAGCAAATTTAGCGACCAGTACGGCACGATGCTCCACGCCCAAAACGGTAGCGCGCGCTCCCACGCGAAATAAATCTCGGGCACGTTTGCGCGAGCGCTAGCGAGGGCGTTCGTGGCGCCGTAGCTAGCGTAAAATATCGCCGCAACGACGACTAGCGCGGCCAGCTGCGATAAAAACGGTTTTGTTTTCATTTTTGCCTTTTTTGCTAATTCTATCAAATTTTAGTGCATTTGCGCTTTGGCAGCTAAATCGGTCCGAGATCACTCGCTTGACGTAAAAGGCGTAAAAGCGTAAAATTTACTCACCGAGACCTGAATCTTTAAAATGTTAAATTTGGTTTGGTTAAATTTAGTATTGCGCATTAAATTTACTCTTTCTTGTTAAGGGAGGAGGGGCTTGAATTACGAAGTCGCTCCCTTCCCCCTTAACGATCCCCCAACCCCTACGACGTGAGAGGTTGCTGCGCTATGCGCAGTTTTATCTGGCGCTAACGCGCTGCGTGTTCAAATTTACGCTTTCACGATGCGGGTCTCGGTCGGTAAAATTTGCAAATTTGACCCCAAATTTGAGCGTAAAACGATAAGGCGCAGTATTTTTTCTTTAGACGAGGCGGAAACGACGGAGGCCAGAGAGCGGACTAGTCGTCCGTGACCAAAGCCGACCGAGTTTCTAACGAAGTATAAAGGAAAAAGACAAGCCGCAAAAGGCTAAATTTTAACAGCCAAGCTCACGCTAAATATCCCATCCCCATCTATCCACTCTTTCACCTTCTTAAATCCCGCATTTGCCACGAGCTGATCCATCTCGGCTTGGCTGCGGCGGCGCATGATCCATGCCGCACCCTGCCTGTGGCTAGATAAAGCACGCGCGATCATCTCAAGCTGCGGGTGCCACGGCTGATTGGTGTAGATGAGGTAGCCGCCGCTTTTTACGCTGCTTGAAAAGCCTTGCAGCGCAGTGCGCACGACCGAGTTATCCAGGAAGAGCTCAAACAGCCCAGACACGACGCCTAGCGTATATGCGTCCTGCAGGCCCTCGTAGCTAGCGGCTTCGAACGCATTTGCCTGCGTGAAGCTCGCGACGTCCTGTAGCCCGCGCTCTTTTATCATTTCGCTGCCGGCTTTCACGTTGATATCGCTGTAGTCGCGTAGCGTTATGCGCTCAAATTCATGCCCCTGCGCGGCGTCTAGTATGTATCTGCCGTGTCCCGAGGCGATGTCTAGCAGTCGTAGCGGCTCGCCTCGCTCCTGCAGCTTTGCCACGGCTTGATCGATAGCTAGCTTGATATTTCGCTTGCGCTCTCTGATACCGCGCCAGCCGATGGCGTTTAGGTAAATTTCGTCGATAAATTTGAAAAATTTATTCGCCCCTTGCGGCTCGTTTCGGTAAACGTAGTCAAGCGTACTGCCGCTATCGTAGCCCGTATTTTCGCCGATCTTTAGCCCGCCGACCCACGGCGAAACCGCCTGCATAAATATCCGCTGAAATTTAAATCGCAAATTTTTCGGGCTAAATCTCGGCAGCGGCGTAGCTAGTCTATCGGCCTCCTCGCGGCTAAAGCCGTATTCGTCCGCGTGCGTGCAGTCCACCTCGCTAAAAGGCGCGCTAAACCTCTCGCCGACGAACTCGCGCACGATCTCAAACGCCCTCTCCCGCTCGCTCTCGCCCAGCGTATCGTGGTAAAATCCCTCTAAAATCTCGCGCCTTTTTACGTGCGCGCCAAGAGCGTTGTAAAACTCGTGCTGCGGGGCGTGCTCCACGACCCAATCATCGCCCGAGATTAACAGTAGCGTAGGCGTCGTGATCGCGGCGGCGTCCGAAACCACGCGCTGTGCCGCTTCGTAAAGCCCAAGCAGTATGCGCACCGAGATCGCGCGAGTGATGAGCGAGTCGGCGTCGTAGCTGGCCTGGCGCTGTTTGTCGTGCGTGAGATAGTGAGCTTTGACGTAGCTGTTTACGAAAAAATTTCCGCGCGCATTGTAAAGCGCCTTTAGTCCAGCTCTGGCAAACGGTACGTAAAGCTTCACGCTAAACGCGGGACTAGCCAGCACCGCGCAGCGAACGCGCACAGCGTAGTCGTGCAGCCACGCCGAGACCAGAACCGCGCCCACGCTCTGAGCTATCACGGCTAGATTTTGCGTCTCAAAGCCAAATCTCTGCTCGATGTGCGCCACAAACTCGTCCACGTCGGCGATAACGCGGCCCATACTAGGCGCGTCGCCCCGCTCGCCGTCGCTCCTACCGTGTCCGCGCTGATCCCAGGCAAAATAGCTAAAACTCTCATCCGCTAGCCCGTCTGCTACGTGCGTCGTCCTGCCCGAGTGCTCGTGTCCGCGGTGAAATATCGCTACGGCTTTGGCATTCGGCGCGGCTTTAAATTTGAAATTTTGCTCGGCGTTTTCGCTCAAATTTGACGCGCCGCATTTGCCGGCTTCGTTTAAATTTGAGTCCGAGTTTTTGCCGCTTCTTTGTAAATTTTGCTCGTCCGATTTGCCTTCGCCGTTTAAGCCTGGCTTCGTATTTTCACCCGCGCCGCGCGCCTGCTCGCTAGCCAAATTTGACGTTTCATTTACGGCCTCGGCGCTCAAATTTGACCCGTCAAATTTGCCATCCTTACTCAAATTTGCTTCGCCTGCGCCCGGGTTTTCGCACGCTACGTCGCTAGCCAAACGGTATCTGTAAAATATCCTCACCCCGTCGCTGGTTATAAAATAGCTCTCTTTAAACTCCATTTTTCGCCTTTCTCGCTTAAATTTATCGATTTTTGCGCTTATTTTATCCTAAAGTGCCCCGTTATCTCGTACTCGTTTAGCACATTCTCCTCCTGCGCGCCAAGCCCGATATTGTGAATCACGAGCGGGGTTTTGCCGGCGGCAAATTTATCCGAAACTATGCCGATATGCGGCCTGCCGTTATCCAGCCGCCACGTCACGATATCGCCTGCTTTAAACTCGCCCTTCGCCTCGTAGCCCTTGCGTTTTAGATAGGTCGCGATGTTTGGTACGCGGCGATGATCGATGTTTTTGTCGGTCTTTTTCGCACCCCAATTTTTTGGATAAGCGCTAAAATTTGCGCTCATATCCTCGTGAATGAGCCGCTGCAGATCGATATCCTGTCCGCGCAGGGCCCTAACTACGACGTCGGTGCAAACGCCTTTTATCATATCCACATCGCCCATCGGATAGGCTAGCCTAGAGTACGAAGGATCGTAAAACAGCGTCCGTCCGACCTGCACTCTAGCGTCTTGCACGAGCTTGTCGGCCGAAAAAGCAAAGGCCAAATTTGCCGCGAGCGCTAAAAGTAAAATTTTGCTCCAAATTTTCATCAAAACCTCACGCGTAAAAATATCTAACTATGTGAAAAAATATCGGCGCCGCAAAGCACAGCGAGTCCATACGGTCAAGCATCCCGCCATGCCCGCTGATCATGTAGCCCCAGTCCTTGACGCCCAGATCGCGCTTGATCGCAGACATAACAAGCCCTCCTAAAAAGCCCATCATACAAACGGCAAGCCCGATGAAAAACGCCCCTACCTCGCCAAAAGGCGTGAGATGATGCAGACACGCAGCCAGCGCGCTAGCACTAAGTACGCCGCCTGCAAAGCCGACCACGGTCTTAGACGGGCTGATGCTAGGAGCGATCTTGCGCTTGCCAAAAAGCTTGCCCCAGATGTACTGCAGCACGTCGCTAGATTGCACGACTATGATCAAAAACAGCATCAGCTCCATGCTGCTGCCTCTTTCAAGGTCTAGTAAAAGAAGTGCAGGGATGTGCGAGATACAAAACACGCAGATCATCAGCGCCCACTGGATCTTCGTCGAGCGCTCCAAAAAATAGGCCGCATCGCCGCAAATCGCCGCCAAAATCGGCAAAAATAAAAATCCGTAAACCGGGATAAATATCATCGCCATCGCGTACCAGTCGGCATAGATAAAGATATACTGTACCGGCAAAATCACGTAAAAACACGCCACGAGCGCGATGTGATCGCCCCTGCGGATGTAGATGAGCGACAAAAACTCGCGCAAAGCGGCAAAAGATACGAGCAAAAACAAAAATATTACGGCGTTTTTGCCCATATACGTAAACGCAAAAATGACCAAAATCATCGCCCACCAGGCGTTTATGCGCGAGGTCAAATTTGAGATAGTTTTGTTCTCGGCGCCGAATTTAGCCTTTAGCATAAAGGCAACGGCGCTAGAGACGACTAGCACCGCGATGAGTCCTAAAAATAGATTTAAGATATGATTTTGCGGGTTCATTTTAGGGCCTTTTGGTTAAATTTGAAGCTAAATTTGACGTATGTTTCGGAGTGCTCCAAGCGAGTCAAATTTACGCGCGTTTGGTTTGCCCTGCGGGCGGTTAAATTTGCTAGCCAGAATTGCTCGCGCTTTGAGCCCACGTTTGGGTCAAATTTGATTTGCGGCGAGGCGAGCGTTTTGATCCGGGTTTCGCGCTCAAATTTGACGTTTTCGGCCGCCGTTTTAAAAGGCTCGCCGTCAAATTTACCGCAAAAATCGGTCGCAAATTTTCCCTTTTCGTCTGACGGATTTGTAGGGCTCAAATTTACCGCCGTCGCCAGAGCCGCCAAATCAGGCTTTCGTTCTATCATTTTGCGTATCGCTCATCGCTAGCAGCGCGTCTTGCGCCTTTTGTAAAAACTCGCCCTTGCCCTCGCCGCCGTACGATATCTCCTCGCCCACGATCAGCTCGCAAAGCAGCGGGATGGGTATCATAAAGCCCTTAGGCAGGACGTTGCGCGCATTTTTGATCCAAATCGGCACCAAAGGCACGGAGGGGCACTGTTGCGCTAGACGAAATATCCCGCTTTTAAACGGCTGAAGTGCTAAGTCGTCGTTCATCTTGCGCGTGCCTTCCGGAAAGATGATGAGAGAGTGTGTCTGCAGCGCGTCGCTCATTTGCGCTAGCGCTTCTAGCGGATCTTTGCGGCGACTTATTAGCACCATGTTAAACACGTTTTTAGCAAGAAATCTGCGCACGGGTCCGCTCTCCCAGTACTCCGCCGCCGCGACGGGGCGCACGCGCTTTCTCACGCGATACGGCAGCGAGACGAAAATCAGCAAAAAATCGCCGTGGCTGGCGTGGTTTGCGTAGTAAATTTTAGTGCCCTCGCCGATGTTTAAAAGCTCCTGTGGCAGCCGCACGCCCGTGATAAATATCGTAATACGGCAAAGGATAAAATCAAGCGCGGCTGCTAAAAACTCTTTCATCTTGTATCCTTTTTACTCTTTTATTTTTCAAATTCACTTTTTGCGGCGCCCTCAATTTTACGGTTGTGTGCGGCAAATAAGCTTCTTGCCCACCTTGCCAAAAACGAGCGTTTAGACATAAATTTGAGGCGATTAAAGCCGATACGGTTTTAAGTAACGCCTGCAATTTGCCGCTTTTGCTACTTGCCTTTGATTTCACCGACTTTGATAAAACGCTCGAAATTAACCGAGCGCGTTTTGCGCGCCTAGCGTCTTTTAAAGCGTCTAAATTAAGCGGACAAATTCGCCGTGATATTTTATCCTCGCCTCAAAAAATCTCGTAAATTTAAACAAGATCAAATTTATAACTATTGCATGCCCGCGTCGAGGTGAGCTTAAAACTTTTGCAATTATATCAAATTTAGGCGAATTTATCTTGCGTCGATTTTGGAGATAGATATTAAATTTATCCTCGTCCGAAGCTCCTTATTCCCCGCCTTTTAGTCCCATCCTCACGCGGTTTACACAAGTAAGCGCAAGTAAAAATATCGTGGCGTAAAGCACCCAGCTAAACCACTCTGGCAGTCGCCCAAATAGCGCATATACCGTACCGATAAGCCCGAATATAAACGCGCGGTCGCTTTTACCCATAGGTCCGTCGTAGCGTCTACCTCGTCCGTGGATCTGACCTAGCACGCCTAAGAATTCGCTCATAAAAGATAGAAAAATAACGAACGTGATAACGCCCCAGCCAAAAGGTGCGATAAAAGCAAACGGCAGATACAGCGCGGCGTCCGAGATGACGTCCGTAGCTTCGTTTAGATAGCCTCCTAGCGGACTTTTTTGATTAAATTCGCGAGCTAGCATACCGTCGATGGCATTTAGCGCCATACGCAAAAACATCCAAGCGGGCAGCAGAAAAAATAGCGTCGAAACTTCGGCGAATTTTATCAGAAGTCCGCCCAGCAGAACGGAAATGAGGCAGGCTGCGATCGTGACTTGATTTGCGCTGACGCCCGCGCCGTAAAGACGTCTTACTAACGGACGAAGTAAATTTTGAAATTTGGGCTTTAACTCGTAAATCGTCATTGTAGACTCCGAAAATTTGATTTTCGTATTGTTGCTTAAAAATGCTTGGAGGCAGATTAAATGTGTAGCCGGCTTTTTGTATGAGCTTTTTAATCGTCGATTTTTAAAAGCGTTAGGATAGCGAAATAAACATGAAAATATGAGTAAGGTATCTTTTCTATCATTGCCGCGATGGCACTCAATTTTTTTGGTGCGGGTTCGCGACGGTAAAAGTAGCGTTTGCGGCACGATGATAGGCAGCGTGGTAATCTCCATTATGGAAAGCGTACGGTGCAATCATCGCCATATCAGTATCCATCTTCGCTCAATTCCTCTATGCGGGCCGCAAAAATTTATAAATCGCATGGGGTTTCATCGTGATAGATTTCAAACTTTGCTCTCCGCTGCAAATGCAATAAGCCCTGCAGCGAAACACATAAGACCTTGTCGCGAAAATTCTAAATCATAGCGGCGCCGAGCCGGGAATAGTACTTTTAAATTTCAAAATTTCGCGGCGGCGAAAAGCCTCTGTATTTACGGATTTAAGATCAAATTTAAAATTTAATCCTGCCAGATATTTTCGTTTAATTTCAGACTTTTTACGATGGACAGAAAAAATAGAAGCTCGTGCTTGATAGACGCCGCAGGATCAAAGCCAAATACGCTGTGATCCACGCTAGGCTCGAAACTATCGTATCCCGTGCGGATGAAAATATAGACTTTTCTGCCGGAAAAGCTTAATCTGATCGATCCGCCGGCACCGCTTCTAA
>NZ_CALIBH010000238.1 GCF_938045775.1 uncultured Campylobacter sp. | reverse complement strand
GAGATTATATGATTTTAAAATTTAAATTAAGAAGGACGGCATAGTCGTGAAATTTAAATATGAGCGTCGGGCGCAAAATAGCCGCGGATCGGCTAGATCTATTAAAACCGCCGTATACGTATAAAGGGTAAATTTAAATCGGAGCTTTGCCGAATTTTAAATTTACCCGATTTGCCTCGCTATGAAATTTATTCGCCCAGGAAGTATTTCAGATCTGCCTGCGCGTCGCCGCTTATTAGACGAAGTCCGAAATTTTGCACCAAAAAGCCCAAAATTTCGTCGTTGAAAAACTCAGGCACCGTAGGGCCTACGTTGATATTCTTAACACCAAGGCTAAATAGCGCAAGCAGGATGATGACCGCCTTTTGCTCCATCCACATCAGCACTATCGAGACCGGCAGATCGTTTACCGCGATGCCCGTAGCCTCGCTAAGCGCAAGGGCGATCTTGACCGCGCCATTGCTGTCGTTGCACTGACCAAGGTCGATATAGCGCGGAAGCTCGGTGCCGGGCACGTTTCCGAAATCCACGTCGTTGAAGCGGAATTTGCCGCAGCTGGAGGTCAAAATCACGCAGTCCTTCGGCAGGCTAAGCGCTAGCTCGCGGTAATACTCGCGTCCTTTGCCCGGCGCGTCGCAGCCTGCGATGACGAAAAAGCGGCGGATTTTGCCCGATTTGATCGCGTCTAAAATTTGCGGCGCAAGGCTTAAAATCGTCTTATAGTGTCCGCCCGTTACTAAGCTCTCGTCGCTGTCCATACTCACGTCGCCGCACGCAAGCGCGCACTCGATAAGCGGCGTAAAATCGTCGTTTTGGATATGTTTGACGCCGTCCGTGCCCGCGATAGAGTAGCCAAAGAGCCTGTCCGCGTAGCTACAGGACGAGCGAAGCGGCACGATGCAGTTCGTGGTCATCAAAATAGCGCCCTTAAATTCGTTAAAAAGCTTGGTCTGATCGAACCACGCCTTGCCGACGTTGCCCTTTAGATGCGGATACTTGCGAAGCTCCGGGTAACCGTGCGCAGGAAGCATCTCGGAATGGGTATAGATGTTGATGCCCTTGCCCTCGGTCGCTTTTAGCAGCGCCTCAAGAGCGTGCAGGTTGTGGCCGCTAACCAAAATCGCTTTGCCCTCGACCTTGTTTTGGCTTACCTTAACCGGGGTTGGTACGCCGAATTTTGCAGTATGCGCCTCGCTTAAGATATCCATCATCTGCACGCCCGCGCTTCCGACGGCCATTAGCTGCGCGATATGCTCGTCGAAGTTAAAATTTGAGTTCGTCAGCGTGAAATACAGCGTATCGCCTATAACGGTATCGACCGCGCTAGTATCGGCGCCGAGCTCACGGGCGTGGTGGCGGTAGGCGCTAAGACCCTTAAGTCCGAAAACCATAGTGTCTTGAAGCAGGCTTAATGTGGAATTTTTGCCACAGGTGCCGCGGTCTTGGCCCTTGGCGCCGCAGCCCTCGGGCGCGCTCATTTGGCATTGATGACAGAACATCTCTAGATTGTCGCTCATAGAAATCCTTTATAAAAAATTTAGTTGGTAATTTTAAGATTTTATTTAGGCAAAAAAATTGATTATAATCAATAAATGGCTAAATTTTATCAAATTTATTTACAAAATGAGAATTTTAAATTTTATAAATTGCTTCAATTTCACTTATAACGGGAATATGGCTACTTAAATTCAGATATAATGCGCGGAATTACAAAAAACGGATAAGTAATGAAAGAGAAGTTAAAATCGTTAGCGAGCAAGGTTTCTAAATTATATAAAAGCGGTAGTCCAAAAACGTTATGAAAATTCTACATACGAGTGATCTGCATTTCGATAAAGCTAAATTTGATCGAATTTTAAGCTTAGAATTTGACATTTGTTGCATAAGCGGCGATCTGATAGACACAAACCAAAAAGATATCATAGGACAAAAAGCGTGGGTGAAGCGGTGGTTAGAAAATTTTAAAAAGCCTATCTTTGTATGTAGCGGAAATCATGACGTGAGTGAGTCTGGCGACATTTCTTGGATACGAGCGTCTAATATTTATGCGGATGGCGATATTAAGACGCTTGAGGGTATTAAATTTGGCTGCGCTCCTTATCTCTGCGCGGATATTTTGGATTTTGCAGAGTGCGACGTGCTACTTACGCATATTCCGCCCGCACATACGCAAACGTCCATAGAGCGCGGCAGAGATTTTGGCGATAAAGAACTTTTTAGAGCGCTGAAGTACGGGCTTTTAAAGGCAAAAATAATCCTTTGCGGACACGTGCATAATCCGCTTTTAGATATTGATAAAATCGGCGATTGCACGATTTATAATTCAAGTCTGAAGCTTAATATTTTAGAAATTTGAGTTAAATTTATAAAATTTTAGCAGCTGAATTCTATAAAATATAATTTAGCGCAATAAATTAATTGTATTTCGCGGCTCTACTCGCATATCGGCAGCACGCCTTATATCTGCAGCCAAACAAGCAAATTTAGCTTTTTGTCATAATTTCTTTCAATAATCTAAAATCACTTTCACTAAATCCGTAAATTTCTACTTCACATTCTTTTTCTGCGTCTAAATTTTGTTTGAAAAAGCATTTGTATTCGCTGATCACCTCGCGCTTATCTAGTCCACCCACTCCGCATCCCATCAGAGGCAGAGCTATTTTTATATGCTTGCTTTGATCTTGCAAGATTATTTCTTGCAAATTATTTAAAATTTGCGTGATAGTATCTAAGCTCGGCTTTTTATACTTTGATCTATCGGTGTAATTCATAATGGCTGCATGTAATACAAATGGAAAGTTTGCGTGATTTGAGGCGGTTTTGACGACATCACCTTGCCTTATCTCTCTTATTTTTAGTTGTTCTTGCATGTATTTTTCTAGCGCCTCACCGCAATGCCTCTTAAAAGCCATAGACACACCGCTGCCAAGCAGCATCGCCGTATTTGAAGGATTTATCAGATAATCCGCTTGTGCGTCCAATAAATCGCCAAATATTATCTTTATTTCATATGAAATTTTCATTTTATCTCTTCTAAATACCTTTCTATTTCATCTTTTATCGTATCGGCTAACTCCTTTGGTTCTAGCACTTTGATAAACGGAATGAAGTAGTAAATAAGCGGCTTTATCTCCATTAAATTAGTAAATTCTATATCGATTACGACCGAGCCATCGGCATCAAGTCCTGTTATGCTCTGCTTAGCGTAGGGTTTTCTCTCGAAATATTTCTTTATCTGCGGAGCTAAAAGCGCTCTAGCGGTATTTGGCTTATCTAGCGTTGCCCAGGCGGAGTTTATATTTTTAATCCTCTCCTCTATCGTGGCGTCTAATTTAAATTTCTCCTCAAGAATTCTAATATTTGTGATGCTTTTTAAGTGGAATTTCTTAAAGGTATCATTTTTATTCGTATCTAAAAATAGCAAATACCAAAATCCGTCAAACATCGCTAGTTTTAGTGGCTTTATCTTAAATTTAAAACCGGCGTATTCGCACTGCACCAAGCTTCTCTTTTTGATAGCGTTTTCAAGCAGTTCGAAATTTATAAAGTCATCTTCACTTAATTTTTCGCTGCTTATATTTGTTAAAATCGGATGATTTAGCCGGTTTGTGATCTGTTCTAGCAAAACGTGAGCCTTTGAGTAAAAATTTGCGCCCATGGTTTTTGAGATGTTATCGAGGATATTTATGACGGTGCGTTCCTCCTGATCTAAGCCATCTTTGATTTTAGTTTTATCTATGCTCCACATCCTGCCGTTTCTTACAGCTCCATTTTTCACTAGTACTTCGTAAAGGTCTCTTTGGATAGTTTTGGTGCAAACTCCAAATTTTTCCGCGAGCTCGGAGATGGAATGGGGTTTTCTGCTAATTAAGGCAGCTATTTCGTTTATGCGTTCGTATTTGTTGCTACCGGATTGCGGAATTATTTTTTGTGGTTTTTGCATCTAGGCTCCTTTTATATTATTTTATCTAAAATAAAGGGATAATATCAGCTAAGGATTGCTCTTAATCCTTCAAGCCCGCCTGCCTTTATCGCCATACCCCTATACGCGTTTACGTGAGTATCTTGCGGGTTTATGCGGATTAGATGAGCGCGCTTAAATCTTTTTGCCATCCTTTCTCCGTAAATCCTGATCGTAGGCACCGCAAGACCTGCTCCGATCTCAATTATAGCTATTTTGGAGTTCATATTGTGGCTAAGCCACGCATCGTATTTCTTGTGCTGCGCCCAAGCTCTTTTGTGATTAAATTCGTGGTCGTAAAACATAAGGATATTTGGACGGCTCTCGCATCCGCACTCAGGACAAACAGGCATCTTTGTAGCGATAAATTTTTCCTCGTCCACTTCGACATTATTTTCGTCCATATTCCATATATTTCCGTCATCGCTATGAATACACTGCGCGTGATGTATGGAGCCATGGATCTCGTAAATTTTATCCTTGTCAAATCCCACCTTTTCAAAATGCCCGTCTACGTTTGAAGTGTAGATAAAATAGTTTTCGCCTTTTGCTTCGCAAAGATTTTTTAGTAGGGTAAAACCCTCGTGAGGCTGGGTTGCGTTATAGAGCTTTAGCCTGTGTCCGTAAAACGCCCAAGCTAGCTCAGGGCTACTAAAAAACCACTGCGGATTTGCCATCTCGGTAAAGCTTAAATTTTTATCCTTTAAAGGCGGATAGGCTTTCCAAAAGCCAAGATCACCTCTAAAATCAGGCAGTCCGCTATCTACGCCCATGCCTGCTCCTGCGGTTATTATGACGGCATCGGCGTTTGCGATGATCTCTTTTGCGCGGGAGATCATGTCTTGCATAACTTGCACCTAAATTAGCTTTGCAATTTCATCGGCTAGTGGCTCTAGTTCATTTTTCATTTTTATTAGCTCATTGACTAGTTCCGTCTCACTATATTTATTCACGATTATTTCTCTTAAAAACTGATCCTTTTTAAGCCATTTCCACCTTGCAAACGTTGTGCCTATTTTCCACTCGGTAAGCGTAAATTTAGCCTGTATATCTTTTATGCGCTCCTTGTTGATCCCTATGCGCTCCTTGCTGTTCCCGCTCTCATTATATTTAAGCCCAATATATGGATTTAAAAAATTTCTACTATCAAATTCTAGGGTAAAATTTATAATACTATTACGACCCCAATCATATTTATAAAAACTTATAGGTGAAAAATATCTTTTCGTATCAGCATCTTTTATATCATCGACATGCCATTCTTGCGATAATCTTTTTTCGAGTTCAGTCTTTACGTTTGACATAAATTCATTAAGTTTATTCGAACTGGCTATATCGAAATACTTATTTTTTATCTCCTCAACTATATCATAGTTTTCGAGTATTATCTTACTAATCTCATTTGTATCCATCTGTACTCCTTTATATTTTCCATAAATTTTTTCGATGACATTTTTGTATTGCGATATCACAGCGGACAAATTGGTTAAATTTCCCGTTTCTTCAAGGCATAGATCAAGCCACGCAGTTATCTCTTTGTCGTATGAAATCGCCTTAAATTTAGCGATTTCATCGCCCTTCTCGTTTGAAATTCTGCCGTCTTTGATTTTTAGTCCGTCTAGGCTATAGCCGGTAGGCTCGCGCCCTTGCGGTGATAAAAAGAGCACGTAAATTTCAGCTTCATTGCCGTTTTCTTGTTGGATAGTTTTTATATATCTTTTAATCTGAGCCTCTTGATCGCCGGCATAAATTTTATTTTCTAAAATAATATGCTTCGTGCCGTCAGTTATGTAGATATCGATATTCTCATATTCTTTATAGACTTTTGCGATTTGCGAATTTAGCCCAAAATCCTCTAGCCCGCATGCTTTTATAAAAAGCTCCAAAAATAGCTCTTTTTGATAATGCGGCGAGTTCGGATCGAGTAGCGAGCAGATAAAGCGCGAGTGCAACCTCACTTCGTCGCTAGCGTCAAAAAGCGCCAAAAATAGATTGTAGTCATTATTGCCGCGCAGCTTTTTCACTTCTAGCTTATCGCTTAAGACTTTGATTTGCTTTAGCATAGATTCAAATTTCTCTATATCCATATCTCCTCCTTTAAAATTTTAAAGCATTGTAGCAGACAAACTAGGCATTTTTTGTCTTAGTGCACAGCCTCATAAAGTTTTTCTAAAATTTTAACCATTGCTAGCGTATCGAGCTTACAGTATTCTAGCAGAGCCTGCTTATAAGCTTCGCGCTCTGTTTCTTTCATAAAAGTCATAGCGGCGTATGCTTGCATAGCTTCGCCTCCGTGATGGATTAAATTTAAATCCTTATACGCCAATTCTAATTCGGGCACGAGTGCGGGCAGGACGTATTTTATGGAGTAGCTACCTTTCATTTTCGGATGGTAGTAGCTTTTGCTTGCAAAGGGTGCCATGAGGTCTTTTATATTGTCGTGGATAGCCATAAGCTCGTTTGAGATTTGCGGATAAGCTTCGGCCAGGCGTCTTATCACTCCTTTTTCAAAGCTCATGTTGTAGGCTAGCACGCAGGCGTCCTGTGGGATAAATTTGATTAAATTTAGCGCTAGTTCGTATCTAGGATCGGCGCCAGCCTCAGCTAAAAACTCAAAATGCTCTAAATTTCCTTTGCCGTCATCTTTGTGGATTGAAAACTGAAAAGGTATCTGCTCGTAAGGCCTAAGCCCAATAAATTGCGGCACCGCCTGCTGAAAGGTCTCGAAGTCGAGATGATAGAGCGGGTAGCGGAGCGTATCCAAAAACTCTTTTATTGCATCTTTGTCTATGATCTGTTCTTGCGAGATTTCTGATTTTATTTGGATTTGCTGAGAGGCGTTAAATTTACTTAGATCTTTTATATCGTTAAATTTAACCACGCCGCTTTTATAAAGCTCAAATTTCTTATCGCTTCTTAGACGAGAGATGTCAAATACACTATACTCCGGGATAGCTCGCTGCTTATGCCAGCAGTACTCCCGAGCGTCGCAAGCGTAAGGATTTGAGCAATGTGCGCCTATATCAATGTCGGGCTCATCATTTTGGCTTAAAATTTCTTCAAATTTATTTAAAATTTGAGGGATATCTCGCTGCTTTTGCTTCACTTGCTCGGTTACATCCTGTACGCAAAATAGCTTTTCAAGCTCTAGCGTTTCGTCTCTTGTGTAGGCGCTATCGATGTGGATTATATTTACGCGACTCACCTCGTAGCCAAGCGAGCTAAGCACGTAATACTGAATGGCCGCATCGTCGATATATACGTCTTTTACGGAAGTCGAACTCTTTACTTCGTTGATGATAAGCCCGTCCTTGCCTATGCGAAAGATATCAACCATCACAAGGATGCCGTCAAAGCAAAAAGTGGCCTCGTAGATCACCTTTGTGCCGCGCTTGATAAGCTCTTTTGTTTTTGCTATTTGCGAGCCAAAGTCGCCGGTGTACTTTATCCTCTCGCCGCCGCTAAATAGCTCACAGGCTAGCTCGCCTACCGAGGTGCCGGTATCAAATACCGCCTGCGCGCTATCATCTGGAGCTTGCAAAACTTCAGGCTTTTTCTTTTTAAGCCACAAGCTCTTTTCACACTGAAGACCACGGATGTAGAGGGATTTAGAGAGGGGAATTTGTTATGCCTTTAAAAAGAATTTTCTTCATTTTATCGCCGAGTCTACCGATCATATCCTTATCGTATCCCTTTTGCGATGCGTAAAATATTAGCATTTTTATACTCGAGCTTGGGCTTTCCTTTATCATTTTTAACTTCTCACCAAAATCATAATCGCTTAAACTAGAGTTAAAATCCTTTCTTATTAAGGCCAAATTCCCAAAATCATCTAGTGCTTTGCCATTTTCTTGTAAATTTGTTGCCCACATATGTTCCACCGTGTCTTGGGATTTGATTAGATATTCATCTCTATTAAATTTAGGAAATACTTTTTTTATATCATCCGCACAAGTATCACAAGCACTTAAACTATTAAAATCTCGCCAAAGTAGATACTCTAGCCTATAAAACCAATAATGCGGTACTGCTGTTCCAGTATCTAAAAATTTAGAGTCGATTTTTTCAAGTACTGGCGTTTCCAGACTTTCGCCTTTATAAATTTTTCCTATAACGTCATTTATAGTTTCTACTATTTTACGATATCCATTGTTTTTTAAAGCGCTCTTTGCCAGCTCGTTATCCAATTGCTCGAGAAATTCAATAACCTTTTGTGTATTTTTATCATTACAAGCATCTAGTGAGTTTTTGTCTAAGAAAGCCAAAAGTGCGGCGATAAATTCAGGCTTGTCGTATTCGCTAGTATAGTAAAACAACCTTTGCAAATTTAGCAAAATTTTGTTTTTCATCTCGTCATCTCTATAGATGAATTCATCAAATTTATTATGCATACTTTCTAAAAAAGCAATAAACTCATAGTGCAAATCTGTTTTTTTCCTAAAAACTTTTTCAAATTCCCCCAAAAGTTTATCTTTGTCTATGATAATCTTATTATTAGGGTCCACCTTATTCTCAGAATCTACATTCAAGCCGTTTTTGGCAACAAACACCTTCAAAACTAGAAGCAAAAATACTGGGAATTTTACTAAGCTTTTTGTATCAGAATTTGTTTCGGTTTGCTTTTCTTCTTTGCGATTGAAATCTGATTCCAAAAGTTCTCTTATTGTTTTGGGTCCGATGGGTAAACCTGCTTGATTGCTTTCTAAAATTTGATCTTTATATTTTTCGTCCATATTTGAGATCATATCCCATTTTCTTGCTACGTCTGCATAGTTATCTTTAATATTACTTAAAAATCTAGCTTTTAACACCTGATGATTTTCCAGCTGAATGCTTTTTGTGTTAACTAGTTCAAAATACTCAGTAGCTTTGACATTTTCTGGGATAATAGTCATCGTAAAAATAGCCGAATTTATATTCTTTTCGAAACTATCTTTACACAAAATTTCATTGTTGCTAGCAAAAAGGATGGCATCTAAAATTTGTCTATTTACATATTTGCGTTCATTTACGTTAAAGTTTTTTAGTTTTTCGCCATCGCTACTATCTATTTCATAGCTTAGTTCAAACGGTTTTTCTTTTACTCCTAAAGCCATAAAAATAATATAAATAGTAGTAAGTCTTTGCTGTCCATCTATGACGATAAATTTATCATCATTCTTCTTAACTACGATATTGCCGAGATAGTGCCCTTCTTTGCCGTTTATATCGCTTATTAGTTTTTCAATATCCTGCTTTCTCCAAGAATACGCCCTTTGGTAAAAAGGTATTTCAAATTTATAACTCTTTATGCTGTGTATAGTACGATTATTTGCTTTTGCTTCTTCCATCTTCTTCTCCTTCAAAATTTATAATATTAAAAGAATTATCGGCCATGTAGTCCCTGGTGTACTTTGTCTTGTCCTTTATCCTATTATAATGCTTTTCTCGATTTTTGGGCAAAATCTTCGATATTTCTGCATTAGTTTTTAGCTCTTTTTCTATTTTTACTTTCAGCGTTTCCAATGTGCTTGAGGTATCAGTAAGCTGCAAAAGCCGTTGAACTATTATCCGCGGACTATCACCAGAAATTCTATCATATCCGCAGGCGACGCCAAATATATTTAAAAACACTAAATTCGCAACCTCGTCTAATGCCTCGATACTAAACTTGTCGGCAATAAATAGCAAAACTACGTGGCAAGCATGATTTAGATAACTACATCCCGTAAAATATTCATGAAAATATATGAAATTACTTTCAATGTATTTTAAAATATCGCAATACTTAAAAACATATTCAAAAAAGCTCGCCCCTCCAAGAATATCATCCGTGAGCGATATATTGCTTTTGTAAATTTTGATTTTCTCATCAAAGTGGTTTTTAAATTCCTCAAAAATAGAATAATTAAACTTATACCACTCTTCATCTGCACCATAATAACCAAAAGTTCTATATGGATTAAAAGCGTCAGTTTTAGTTCGTCTTATATATAGTGCGCTTCTTAATGTGCGGAATATCAAATTTTCTCTCAAAAACCAAGATGTATTAATGTCGTATAAAGAATACTCATTCCATTTTTTAGCGTAGTGAAGCATTAGTTGCTTTGATTTTGTCTCATCCATAAACATTAGGTGGTGGTTTTTGAGTAAGTCCGTTTCGCTAAGAGCTCTACCACTGGTATTGTGCGTATCAAAGTATAAAAATGCTTCGTCTAAATTTCCTGTCTTTATATATGTAAATTCGACTCTATTCTTTATGTAACTTATAAATTTTTCTTTGTCTTTTATATTGTCGCACTCCGCTTTCAAGAGATCGAAATTTCTTTTCAAAGCCTTATGCGATAAGAAATTTATTTTATTATCTAAAAAAGGCACATCATTATCGCCTAAAGCTTTTAAAATAATGGCTAGTGTAGTTATACGTTGCTGCCCATCGACTATATTGTTAATTAATTCTTTGTTTTCATGTGCTTCCTTATGCAAAATTATGTGCCCTAGTAAAATTTCATTAGAGCTTCCATTTTTAAACGATCTTTTAATGCTTGAAAGCAGTCCTAAAGCTAAATCCTCACTCCATACATATGGGCGTTGGTAGTATGGGATTCGATAATTTGCGCTACTTAGTATGTCATCTGCACTTAAAATGTAATTATTCTGCTCATTGTCGTCATTTGTCATAGTATTTCTCCTTAAATCTTTTAAAATTTTACCATAAAAAGTCTAAAATTTTTATCCTTTAAATAAAAATGACACCGTTTTAACTCCGCTAGTTGTGTTGCTAAAATCCTACCCTTTTTACTTTCTTTTCATTTTTTAAAGCCACTTCCCGTTTTAATCTCTCATAAAAATCATCGCTGTTTTTAACCCTTTTAAATTTAGCCTGTCTTCGCACGCTCGCAAAATCTCCTGGCGCCAAAAAGCTTAAATCCGAAATTCTTGCAGCTAGGTTTTCGTCAAATTTTATCCTTAGTGATGCGCACTCTTTTTTGAACAAATTTAATGCTTGATTTGGCAATAAATATCCAAACTCAAGCTTTAAATCAAATCTTCTAAGACTTGCCTTATCGAGATTATCGATCAAATTCGTCGTAGCGATAAAGATGCCGCTAAAGCTCTCCATCTGCACTAGCATTTCATTTACTTGAGTTACCTCCCAGCTTCTAGCAGCTAGGCTTCTGTCTTGTAAAAAGCTATCGACTTCATCAAATACGAGTACTGCTTTTTTGCTACCAGCCTCTTTAAAAGCCTCGGCTATATTTTTCTCGGTTCCGCCGACCCACATAGATAAAAGCTCGCTTCCTTTTTTGATGATAATAGGCTTTCTTAAGCTTTTAGCGATAAATTTAGCATAGGCGCTCTTTCCGGTCCCTGGTACTCCGTAAAGACAAATCCTAGCGCTTTTGCTCTCTTTTATGCCCTGCATTAGCTCGTTTAGGTCGCAGCTTGAGTTTACGAAATTTGGATCATAGCTGCTAGGCAGATCATCTTTTAATCTCTCTTTTTTCTTGTCCTTTTCTAGCGCGCCGTAGCCTTGTGCTTTTAAAGTGTTGCTTATCACGCGCTCAAAAGCCTTATTTTTATCTCTTAGACTTAAGCTTGAAACGACTAAACTTGCATTGCTAACGATTGCGGGCGCAATAAATTTATTTTTTGCAAGTTTATTGATTAGCTTATTATCTATCAAATTTGCGCTATATTCTTTGATGATCCTCGCTCTTACGTTTTTATTAGGCACTCCAAGCTTTATGGCTAGATTAAAACGTCTAATGACGGCCTCATCCATGCTATAAATATTATTCGTAATCCAAATAGTAGGTACTTCGTTGGTTTCAAGAGCTCTATTTATAAAGGCTTTGCCGTATTGCCTTTTCTCATCGTTATTTATGTTAAATACATCCTCGGCTTCATCATACATCAGCAAATTTGAACCTGCTTGCAAGATATTTTGCGCGAGGCAATAAGATTTTATTCTTTGGGCTTCATTATCGTATCCGCTTTCGTCTCCATAAGCAACCTCATAAAGCTTTAAACTTAATTCTTTTGCTAAAACCTTGCTAAGCTCGGTCTTGCCTGTACCTGCAGGGCCGTATAAAAGTACGTTTACGCCTTTTTGTCTTTTGCGGATAGCATTTTTTAAAAAAGAGATTAAAATTTGCGTATCATCTTTAATATGAACATAATTCTTAAGAGTTAAATTTGTATTGCTACAAGGTTTTATGGTGCTTACAAAAATTTCGTCTATGCTTTCGCATTTAACAAATAAAGCGCCTATGAAGTCGTTATTTATCACGTCAATTTTTGATCTTAAATTGCGTCCGTAGATATCTAATTTTATAAGTGAAGTTTTAGCAAAAATTCCATCTTTTTTAAAAGCTTTTTGCACGTCAATAAAGTTTAAATTTAATATCTGAGATATGGCTTTTGCAGCCTGTCTATCGTTTAAATTTTCTGTCAGCTCGCAAGCGTCCGAAACGATTTCGTAATTAAACATAATCGCGACGAACCTCAAAATAGCCTTTTCGGTATCGTTTAAACCTAAGTTTTCTTGAAGCAAATTTAAATTATATTCGAGCTCTTTTAACTCGCATGAAATTTTGCTTTTCTCAAGAACAGCAAGTTTATCTTTTAGGGTTTTAATATCTTGCTGGGTTGGCTCGTTTGAATTAATCTCTAAAAATTCCAAAAGGTTGCCATATTTGGATTTTAGAAATTCTCTTTGTGCTCCAGCACAAAATATTGCTCTGAGTATCCAAAGACTGGCAAGGTCATATATCTCGTTATCTACGAATAAATTTCTGTTTTTCATTAGTGCCTCCTTGTTTATTTGGAGGTATTTTACTATGTGAAGAGGACGGATTTATGTCCACATTAATGTAAATATATGTTTTGTATGTGAATTTTATATCATTTTTACAATACAACCGAGTTGCTATATTTAATATGCTTGCGTTTTCAGTAAATTTACGAAAGGCATTTTTTATAGAGCTTAATATATAAAAAGTATTTTGCACTAAGATTTTATATTTTACTAACTTAAGGATTAGGGAATTTAAGTGGCTCCGGATGCTGGATTCGAACCAGCGACCAAGCGGTTAACAGCCGCCTACTCTACCGCTGAGCTAATCCGGAACGCGTAGAATGGATGGTGCGGATGAAAGGACTTGAACCTTCATGCCGTGAGGCGCCAGATCCTAAGTCTGGTGTGTCTGCCAATTTCACCACATCCGCAAAAAAGAAAGCGCATATTAGCCAAAAAGCTCTTAATATGAGCTTAATATGGTACGCCCAAGAGGATTCGAACCTCTGACCTACGGCTTAGAAGGCCGTTGCTCTATCCTACTGAGCTATGAGCGCAAATTATCGAATCAGTGGTACGCTCGAAAGGAGTCGAACCTTCAACCTACAGATCCGAAGTCTGTTGCTCTATCCAATTGAGCTACGAGCGCATAAAGTGGGGTGAGTTGTGGGAATCGAACCCACGACCCTCAGGACCACAATCTGATGCTCTAACCTACTGAGCTAAACTCACCACAATGGTCGGAGCGAAAGGATTCGAACCTTCGACCCTCTGGTCCCAAACCAGATGCGCTACCAGCCTGCGCTACGCTCCGTAGATTTTCGTGGATTGAATGAAAAACGTATTATATATATTTTTTCTTAAATTCCGCTTTTTACGGCTTTAAATTTAATGAAATTTAGCAAGCCTCATCTGTTTTTCTAAATTTTTTAATAAAATTTGCATCAGCGCTAGCCCCTTCGTGCGGTGCGAAATTTTAAATTTCACCGCAGCGGGCAACTCCCCAATCGTGCGGTCAAATCCGCGCGGAATAAACATAAAATCGTATCCGAAGCCGTTGTGACCGCGCTGCTGAGTTATCGCCGTGCCGTACATAAAACCATGCGTGCAAAACTCGCCCAGATCGCATTTCAGCGCTATCGCCGCCGTGTAATGCGCGGGCGACGAATCTAAGCTTAAAGCCCTCAGCTTCCTTGCTAATTTCTCGCGATTGCTCGCATCCGTTGCATCTGAGCCGCTAAAGCGCGCCGAAAATATCCCCGGAGCTCCGCCCAGCGCGTCCACGCAGATACCGCTATCGTCGCTTAACACAAAAAATTCGCTCTGTAAATTTTTACTTTTTAGCGCCTCATGCACTGCGCGAACCTTAATGAGAGCGTTTTGTTTGAAGCTCGTGCCGCACTCGTTGATCTCAAAAGGATCCAGCACCTCGCCGAGCGCGTAAATTTCATATTCTGCGAAGAATTCTTTTATCTCTTTTACTTTATCCGCGTTGCTCGTCGCAAGTAAAATTTTCATCCGCTCTCCTTAAATTTAATGCGCCATTTTACCCAAAATCAAAGAATTCATTACGATTTTTGGCTATAATCGGCACAAATTTCATATTATTTGAGGTCTAAGATTATGCTAAAAAGCGTTCTTCCGCTTAGTTTTATCATTGCTACGAGGTTTTTTGGATTATTTATTTTGCTGCCCGTGCTTAGCCTGTATTCATTGAGCTTGCACGGCGCAAACGAAAGCCTAGTAGGGCTACTTTTTGGAATTTATGCGATTATGCAAGTGATTTTGCAAACGCCATTTGGAGTGCTAAGCGATAAGATCGGACGTAAAAAAACCCTTGCTATAGGGCTGGCGCTTTTTATCGTGGGCGCTTGCGTTTGCGCGGCTAGCGAGAGCATTTATACGATGGTTTTTGGGCGTTTTTTGCAAGGCTGCGGTGCTGTAGGAGCCGTAGCTACCGCACTAATTAGCGATTTTACGCGAGAGGAAGAGCGTGGCAAGGCAATGGCGGTAATGGGCGCGATGATAGGCGTGAGCTTTGGTGTCGCAATGATTTTAAGTCCGCTTTTAAGCGCCAAATTTGGACTTGCCAGCCTATTTCATCTAAGTTCGGCGCTTACGCTTTTATGTTTGATGCTGCTCTTTTTCGTAGTACCCACCGAACCGCATATCCGCTCCCTGCGCCAAAAGGTCCCGCTCGGCTCACTTTTGAGTGACAAAAATTTAATGCTTATGAATTTAACGAATTTTTTTCAAAAAGCTTTCATGACGGCAGCATTTTTTCTAATTCCAATTTTGCTCGTGCAAAAATTCGGACTTTCCAAAAGTGATTTGACCAAAATTTATGCTCTAGGCGCTATTTTCGGCTTTACCGCGATGGGCGCGAGCGGTGCTTTAGGCGAAAAGCGCGCGCTAGCTAAGCAAATTCTACTTATTGGCATCTGCTTTTTCATCGCTTCGTATTTGATTTTTGCGTTTGCTAGCGGGGCGAGCGCTTTCGTGGTGGGTGTGATGCTCTTTTTCGTGGGATTTAACGCGCATGAGCCCATTATGCAAAGCCTTGCGTCCAAATTTGCCAAAGTCGCTCAAAAAGGCGCCGCGCTTGGGATTTTTAATTCGTTCGGATTTTTTGGCAGTTTTTTGGGCGGGCTATGCGGTGGCGCACTTTTTGGCAAAATCGGCATCGAAGCGCTAGGCATTGGCGTCTCGGTTTTGGGTGTGATCTGGCTTGTGCTACTTTCTAGGCTGAGCGATCCGAAACTTTTTAAGAATTTATACTTTCCTAAAGGCGGCGATTTTTCCGCACTACAGGGCGTAAAGGGCATCATTGAAATTTACGAGACCGATAGCGAACTCGTTGTAAAATTTAACTCGAAATTGATAAATGAAGATCAAATTTATAAAATCGTAGGAGGCAAATGATGGAATTTGAAAAATTTGAAAGTGCGATGGAGCGCTTCGCAAACACGGTGCAAAAGTCTTCGCGTATCGAAAAAGTCGCGATCACCCAGGCGCTGGGACGTATTTTAGCAAGCGACGTCGCGGCGCCTTTCAGCACTCCGCGCCGCCCGACCGCTGCGATGGACGGCTACGCGCTAAAGGGCGCGGATCTAAGCGAAGGGGCTAAATTTAAGATCGTCGGCACTACGCCTGCAGGCAAAATGCCTGGCGCCGCGGCAAAGGCGGGCGAGTGCGTCAAAACCTTCACCGGCGGGCTAATGTGCGAGGGCAGCGACACGCTTCTGCCTATCGAAAACGTACAGGTACAAGGCAGTGAAATCGTCGTCACAAAGCCCGTTTCCGCAGGCTTTGCCGTGCGCGCAGCGGGCGAGAGCTACCGCGAGGGCGAGCTTTTGCTTAGAAGCGGCACAAAGCTCGGCTTTTCGCAGATCGCGCTGCTAGCCGAGCTAGGGCTATTTCACATAAGCGTATTCGTTCGCCCAAAAGTAGCGATCCTAGCCACCGGCAGCGAGATCAAGGATCTGGGCGAAAAGCTCGAAAACGACGCTCAAATTTATAGCTCTAACCACATCGCGCTTGCAAATTTAGTAACGCAGCTGGGCTGCGAAGCGATGATAATGCCTCTAGTACGTGACGACGAAAAAGAGCTAGAAGGCGCGATCTTATCGGCTTTACAGAGCGCTGACATACTTCTAACCAGCGGCGGAGTGAGCGTCGGAGACTACGATTTCGTGCAAAGCACGCTAAAATCAAAATTTGAGCTAATCGTAAAAGGTGCGGCGATCAAACCGGGCCGCCACGTGCGCGTAGCCAAAACCGGCGAAAAATATATCTTCGCATTCCCGGGCTTCCCACTCTCGGCGCTTATTACGTGCATTTTGTTTCTGCGCGTATTTTTGCAAAGATCCTTCGGCGTGCACGAAAACACTGAATTTAGCGCGGTCTTGGATCACGACTACGTAAAAAAGACGCCGTGGCTGGAGTTTATGCCCGCCATCTTGCAAAACAGAGACGGGCGGCTTTTTGTTAGCCTGCAAAGCAAAAAGCAGGGCTCCAGCGCGATTTTGAACAATTTAGACGACGATAGCGTCCTGCTCGTCGCGCCGCTAGAGGTCAAAGAACTTAAAAAAGGCGAGCTCGTGCGCGTAATCTCGGTACCTAAAATTTAGCGTGCAGCGTTTCGGCGGTAGTTGCGGCGGCGGACGGAATTTTAACTGCCGCGAGGGTTAAAATTTTGCCGCTGCGAGGCGTTAAATTTAGCCGCAAAAGCTCTGTTTCGAGGTTTAAAAAGTTGAAATTTAGACCCAAATCGCACGCCGTAAAGACTGATCAAAATTTTTACTGCGCGGCGCTATACAGCGAGTGTGCCAAAATCTTTGCCGCCGCGTAACTTCAGCTCCAAGTTGCTTTACGGGCGAAATTCGGGTATTTGCGAGAGATAAAGTAAAAATGAAAGATAAATTTTATAGCGTTCGAGCGGGCGTTTTCGGCGAATACAAAACAGGTGCAAAATGAGCCAAACCCACCCTTTTAAGCCGATTTTCGATAAGAATTCTAAAATTTTAATCCTCGGCTCCTTTCCCTCCGTCGTTTCTCGTAAATTTGGCTTTTACTACGCAAATCCGCAAAATCGCTTCTGGCGGGTGCTGGCGCAAATTTTAAACGCGCCGCCGCCTGCAAGCATGGACGAAAAGATAAAATTCCTGCTCGCCCGCGGCATCGCCGTCTACGACGCGGCGATCTGCTGCGAGATAAAGGGCTCGAGCGACGCCAAAATGACCGCCGTCGTGCCTGCAAATTTAGAGCCGATCTTTAGCGGAGCGCGCATCGTGCAGGTGTTCGCAAACGGCGGCAAGGCGCATGAAATCTGCGAAAAATACCTAAAGACTCAAATTTTAAACGCAACCGGCAAAGAACTCGTCAAGCTGCCGTCTACGAGCCCCGCAAACGCAAATTTTAGCTTTGAAAGGCTCGTGCGCGAGTGGAGGACGGTGGCCGAAGCGCTAAAGGAGGGTTAAATTTAACGTCTATAAAATTTGATTGTAAATAGTCTTTACATAAAATTTAGTATATGGTTGGAAGATACATCTAATGGTTTATAAGGTATAATTGTGATATCTATTGATAAACAAGGAATAGTATGAGTAATTTATCGTATAACATGGGTAAAGTTGTTGATTTGGCTAAAAAAAATGGTTCTGCTCTTATTATTGCCGCAGTATCTACCTTATATAAATCAAAGGCCGAATTAGCTTCACATTTTGTACATAGGTTTATATATGAAAGATTTAAAATTAGATTAAACGATTTTGTTCATGAAGAGAAAGAATTAAACGATGAAAAGAATAGTAAATTTTATGAGAATATAAGTAGCGATAATATCAATATTCTTTTTGATTTATTGGAAAAGGCTAGACTATCAACTTATGACTTACATGCAAAAATATTAGCAAAATTATATGGTAAGTTATTACAAAATGGTAAGCTTGATTATTACGAACATGCACTACTTGCCAATATAAATTCCCTAAGTGATTTAGATTTTATATATTTTTATGATCTAATTAAAAATAAACCAAATAGCCCATTAATAACAGATGACGATTGTGAATATATAGCAATTAATAAATTTATACAAATAGGAATTTTGTCAACGACCGGTATAACTTATTTTGGCAGTAATAACAATGAAAAAGTTCCTATAAATTTTCAAATGAATTGCTTTTCTGAATATTTATTTGAAGTGCTTAATTTGATAATGTCATCTCGCGATGTAAAATAAATTATTCATAATTCAAGAGGCTTTAAATAACCATATCTATATTAAAATGAGAATAATCGAAGTAAGCTTTAAAACAAGGAAGTAAAAAATATGAGGATTCCGCTAAATTTATCAGGTTTAACTCAAAAATTAAAATTCATCTTTCTGCTTCCGTTTTTGGCGCTAGGCGCGCAAGCTCTGGAGCCAAAAATCGTAATGCAGCCCGAGCCGGTCCTAAAAAACGGCCTGTATTTCGTAGCGGACAAGCCCTATAGCGGGACGCTCAAGGTGCTGCACTATAGCGCCGAGGATCTCTACGACGTAAACTTTATGGGCGTCGTCTACCCTAGAGCAAAGCCGCTGCCGCCCACGCTTATCAGAGAGATCGACGTAAAGGACGGCACGGCGGTGCGCGAGCGCAATTATTTCGACGGCTCAGATAAGCCTTCAAACGAATATCCGCTAAAAAACGGCCTATACGACGGCGTCGCGAAGAGCTATTACGCAGATAGCGGCGAGCTGAGATCGCAGAGCGAATACAAAGCCGGCAAGCGCGAGGGTTTTTACAAGCTGTATTATCAAGGAAGCGGCAAGCTAAAGCAGCAGGGCGCGTATAAAGCGGATAGGCGCGAGGGCGTTTTCACCGACTACTACGAAAGCGGCGAAGTAAGCGCGCGCCATCCGTATAAGGGCGGGCTGCGAAACGGCAAGGACGTGGATTATTACAAAAGCGGCAAAGTGCGCGGTATGCGCAGCTATAAAGGGGGCAAGAGGCAAGGCACGGAAAAATTGTACTACGAAAGCGGCGCGCTAAAGCAGACGGGCGCATACAAGGACGACAGCAAACAGGGCGTTTGGAAGTTATTTTACGAGGACGGCAAGACGCGCGTAGTCGAAAATTTCAAAGACGGCGAGCGCGACGGCGCCGTACGCGAATACTACAGGGGCGGCGCGTTGCAGGGCGAATACGAGTTTGAGCGCGGCAAACAAACGGGCACGAGTAAGCAATACTACGCAAGCGGCGCGCTTGCGGCGAAGGTAATGTTCAGAGACGGGCGTAAACACGGGCTATACGAAACATACCACGAAAACGGCGCACTCAAGGCTAGAGTGACGTTCAAAGATGGCCTGGAGACGGGCACGGTGAAGCACTACTACGCAGACGGCAAGCTCAAAGCCGAGGGCGAGTTTGAGCGTGGCAGGCTCGTGCGCGCCAAAAAATACGACGAAAGCGGCAAACTAATCAGCGATAAATCCGATAAAAACGGGCTCGCAAGAGAGTAAGGCGGGCTAAATTTTAAAATTTTAAGCGGGTTTGGAATTTTAAAAAGGTTTAAAATTTTGAGTAGGCGCAGCTTTACGTTTTAACGACGCGGGTTTGCATTTTCAGCGCTCACGGCTTCGTGCTTTAAGCGAGCGAGATTTTGCGTTTTGAAGCGGGGCTTCACGTCTCGGACAAATTTCGGGCTCCACGTTTTAAACGGACGGGGCTTTGCGCTTCGAGCGAGCATGGCTTTATTTTTGAAGTGCAGCTTAAAAATTTTAATCGAGCTTAGCCTTGCGCATTTTGTTTTTCAGCCGCATATATCGCGCCGTTAAGTGGTGCATTTAAATGATACGGCTTTGTATTTGTAAAGCGATGTGCTGCGTTTAAACGAGTAAAATTCTACACTGAGCAGCTTTATGCGGCGCGCGAATACGGCTCGGCGCTTTAATTAACGAGGTTTCGTGCAGCGCAGCTCGTCGCGCGATTTGAACTGATGCGGTTAAAATTCCACGCTGTATTTTAGCGCGCAGGTATCGCCCGACGTAGCATAGCTTAGCTTTTCGATACGGCTTGTCTTTTCCGCGTAACGAGCAGCTTTGGCGTGGCGCAAATTTTTAAAATTTAAAGCGAAATTTCAAGCCGAAACGGCACTAAAAATTTTACCCGCCGAAAGGGTAAAATTTGACGATCAAATTTCGCTAAATTTAGCTCGCGGTTCGCAAGCCGTGCTATTCGGGCCCAAATTCAAATTCACCGCAACCTTGTCTTTGGCGCGGCAAATTTTATCTGGCTGATATTTTAAAATTTGCCGACCGCTTTACTAAACAAAATTTTACGAATAGGGCATGGGTGAACAAAGCAGGGATGCAGAGAGTGCCTCTCTATATAATTACGGAAGCAAAGAATGCGCTGCTTATTTCGGTATGAAAATTTCATGGGCTTATTGCAACTTTAAAATTTTGCAAGATGCTCGCTCGTAGCGTTAAATTTCAATACGCAGGTGGCAAAAATTTTAAGAAAGCAGAGCCATATAGAGCTAAATTTTGTATAGGAGTCCGTGCAACGCGGTATTTGCGCACAAGATATAAGCGCTGAAAAGGAGAAGCACTCGGAATTTGGCGCGTAACGAGCGGTGAACTAAGTCAAGCAAACTTCAAATTAAAAATCTTAAATTTTAATCCGCAGATGTCAAATGAGCTAAAAATCAAAATTTACGTAAATTTAGAGCGCGGTAGACCGTGAGTGCTCGCAGAGCACCGCAGGCTGTATGGCGCGCGCAGTATCCGTGCGGCAAAATACGGGCATTGAAAGACGTAGCCGTTTGAAATTTAGCGTGCGGCGGGCATAGAGAACCGAAAATCCGCAGCGCTAAAGTTTACTCGGCAAAAGTCCGAATTTATCCGCAGCAGCCGCAATCGCAGCGCGAAGATGCGGCGGGGTGGAGCTCGCTGATGTAGAGCTTTACGGAGTCAAGTCCTTGCTTTTTCGCCTGGAAGTAGGCGTCGCTTGCAAAGCCAAAGTCCGCAAAACGCAAGAAGCTCTCCACGTAGAACTTGCGCGCATTTTGATGATCGACATAATAGGCGTGCTCCCAAAGATCGCAGGCTAAAAGCGGAATTTTACCACGCACGATCGGCGTATCCGCGTTTTGCGTCGTGATGATTTCTAAATTTGCCGCGCGCTCGTCGCACGCAAGCCAGCACCAGCCGCTGCCGAAAAGCCCCATCGCGCGCTTTAAAAACTCGCTTTTAAAATTTTCCATCCCGCCGAAAGCCTGTGCTAAAGCGTCCGCGAGCTCGCCGCTAGACTCGCTGGGCTGCGCGATACAATCGAAGTAAAAATCGTGGTTGTAAATTTCAGAGGCATTGTTAAAAATACGGCTAAAACCTAGGCAAATTTGATAAAGCTTTGAAATTTGCGAAAACTCGCACTCCTCGCCGTGCGCCTCCCTGAAAGACTGCGTGATGATCGTAAAAAGATCCGCGTTTTGTATCGGTGTGTCCGCAATATCTCGATTTAAGGCAGAGACGTAGTCCTCGCAAAGCCCGCCGTGATGAAATTTTAAGCTTTGCAAGCTCGCGATTTTATTCGCTCTCGGATCAAAAGGCAGTGCCCTGGATCTAAACACTAATAATCCTCGCTGTCCAAATCGCTATAATCGTTAAAACCGTCGTCGTCTTCGTAGCTGTAATCATCCTCGTCGTAGTTGTAGTTGTAACTCTCATCGCCTCCGATTAGATCATCGTCCTCGTATTCGTCCTCATCGAACTCTTCGTCTTCGAAGTCATCGAAATCAGCCATTTTGCTCTCCTTTGTCGTTGGAATTTACTTTTGATTTTACGCATTCACTTGCTATTTCCGGTATATTTTCGATATAAACGCTCTGTGATGGGAAGGCAAACGATAGTCCGTTTTGCTCCACGATCTCCATTATTTTAAATAAAACATCCTCTTTGGTTTGGATGAAATTTGCCCATATTACGGTTTTTGTGAAGCAGTAAACTAAAATGTTAATAGACGAATCGCCAAAGCTATCTAGCGCCACAAACATAGTGCTTTTATAGCCCGCTAAATCGTCGATAGAGACCATATTTTGTCTATAGCGCATACGAAAATCTTTAGAATTTAATGCCGTATCGGCAGACTGAGCGATGCCTGGGTGAGATTTTAGCATCTCTTTGATGTCGTTTACGCACTTTCGCAGTTGAGCCGTGCTCGCGCCGTATTCGACGCCCACGGTAAGCTTTAAATTCCGTCCTACCTTCCTGCGGCTCCAGTTTTTGATATTTTGCGCCATTATGTTGGAATTCGGCACAAAAACAAGAGCGTTGTCAAAGGTTCTGATCGTCGTCTTTCTAAAGCCCGTTTCTACGACGTTTCCTTCTATGTCGCCTAATACGACCCAGTCTCCTTGCGAGAATGAATTATCAAATAATAGCATCACGGACGAGAAGAAATTTGCGATGATGTCCTTGGTCGCAAATGCGATCGCAAGTCCGCCGATTCCAAGCGATGCCATAAGCGCCGAGATGTCAAAGCCCAGACGCTCTAGCACCAAAAGTGCGGCGATGATGATTACGATGACGTATAGAATTTTAACGACTAGATTTATGATATCTTTTCTGACGCCTTTTTTCGTGATGTTTCCAAGCACAATAATGCCGTAACCGTCGATGATTTCGATAATGAGCCATGCCCAAAGTACCACGTAAACGATCGAGAATAAATTTGCAAATTTTATCGGCACGGGCGCCGGATAATAAAATATACTAAGACAGATATCGACCGAATAAGCGATCAGCAAAATACCCATCGGACGCTTGATGATGCCCACTACTTGCGTTTTTAGAGTTTCGCTATCCAGCGAAAAGCTTTTATTAAAGAATTTAAATACGAAATAGATGATGTTGGCAAGCAGTCTGCGAAGCGAGTAGAAAAATAGCGTAATCAGCGTGATTAGAATGAGCTTGCCGAAATTTACGTGGCTGAGCTTAAACGGAATTTTATCGTTGATATAATCGATCACCGACTTAAAATTTAAGCTGGTAAAAACTACGCTGCTTGCAAGCAGATCGCTATTTCGCGACAGATACGTAAGCACCTCGTCGTAGGTCTGCTTGTCGTTTTTCAAATCGTTGATTTTAGACTCTAAGGCGTCTATCTGCTCTTGACTGCTTAGATTATTTTTCAAATCATTAAGTTTGCTAAAATCCCTAGTTTGGATATTTAGTAGCGTGCTACTTAGCTCGCTTTCAAGAGCACTTCTGCTTGCGCCGTTTACAAACATATCCTCAATTTTCATAAGCGAGGTATAAAAGATCTCTGCCATCTCCATTTTTTCCAAATCCGCGCTTGCATTTACGTATTCGGGAGAGCTCTGCTTTTTGGCGTATTTTTTTAGCGTAGTTTGGATGTTCTTTTTATTTTGCGCATACGACATTATGCTTTCGATATCCATATCCTGCTGCGTAATCGCAAAAGGTAGGCGATCAAAGAGCTTAGCTTTATTGCGATCGATGGCGTCTAGCTCGTTTTTGCTCGCGTTGGCATCGCCGCCGTTAAGCAGGGAGCTGCGTTGTAAATTTAGCTTTTTAATCTCTTTGATTACAGAGATAAGCGTCTCGCCGTTAGGAGCTTTTTTCTGTGAAGTCTCCGTTTTGGCGACCTTTTCTGCGATCATATTTATTACTTCAGTTTTATTTCCATCCTCCGCACCGAGGGATTTGGATAGAATTTTAGCGACTTCTTTTTTGATCTCGGTTTTGTTGTTTTCTAAAGTAAGATTTGCCTCGGGCGCGGAAGAATTTGTCTCTACAAAGCTTCCCTCACCGGTCGTGTTGAGGTCTGCAAACGCTAAAGCGACGCTAAAAAGACTAATCGTTAAAAAGCTGATTATAGATTTTTTCATAATCCATTCCCTTATTTAATAGCGTAAAATGCGCGCCTTCGTCGTCGTAGTTGAATAGCTCGCCCGTTTCGATGACGTAGTGCCAGCCGTAAATTTTAATCTCGCCGTTTTTGTAGGCGTCTTTGATGCCAGGAAAGCTAAGTAAATTTTGCATGGAATTTATAATATTTAGCCGCTCGGTGATCCACTCGCGCTTGTCGGTGCCGAGATCTTTGAGCTTTTCGACCTCGTCTTTTACGGGCTGCATTAAATTTAGCCAGCGCCTTACGTTTGGAATTTTTTCAAGCTTTTTTGCGTCATAAAACAGCGCCGCGCAACCCCCGCAGTTGCTGTGCCCACAAACGATGATATTCTTGACATTTAGCGCATATAGCGCGTATTCAATCGCTGAGGTAGTTGCTAAAAATTCCTCGCTAATGCGGTATGGAGGAACGACGTTTGCGATATTTCGTACGACGAAAAGCTCTCCTGGAAGCGTCGAGGTAATTAAGCTTGGCACCACGCGCGAGTCAGAGCAGCCGATAAAAAGTGTGTGGGGCTTTTGATGATTTGCCAGACTCCCGAAAAGCTCGGCATGCTCGGCAAAATTTTCTTCCATAAATTTAATAGCTCCATTTATTAACTGGCTGGGCATACTTTCTCCTTAAAAAAGTCGGGAATTATATATTACTTTCATAAATAGATAGAATTCTAGGAATTTTTAATTATATATTTACCAAATTTTCGCTAAACTCCCCGCTCATAAATCAAAAGAAGGAGAAAAATATGAGTCTATACGACAGACGAAATTATGCGGACGGCTATGAGCTATCGGACGCGTCACTGGAACAAGGACGAATCTCTCAGACCATTAAACAAACCTACGCGCTTCTAACCGCTTCGATGATAGCTGCGGCGGCAGGGGCTTTTGTGGCGATGAGCTTCGGCATGAGCTTGGCTCTTCATCCGATTTTATATCTGGTAGTTTTAATGGGGCTGATCTTCGGTATGCAAGCAGCCGTAAATCGCGGCGCCAACACGATCGCGCTGGTTTTGCTTTTTGCATTTACCTTTATTACCGGTCTTACTCTAGGTAAATTGATCGCTATTTATATCGCAGCAGGTGCCGGAGATGTGGTAACACATGCGTTTGTGGCTACGGCGATTACTTTCGGTGCTCTTACCGTTTATGCGATGAATACAAAGACAAATTTCGACTCTTGGGGCAAACCGCTATTGGTATCGCTTGTGGCTATTATCGTGCTAAGCCTTTTGAACTACTTCTTTTTCAAAAGCACCGTGCTTGATATAGCGATTTCAGCTTTTTCGGCTTTAATCTTTTCGATGTATATTATCTATGATACTAAAAACATCATCAACGGCACCTACACTTCACCGATAATGGCTGCCGTAGATATGTATCTAAACATCTACAACCTCTTCCTTTCGCTGCTAAGAATTTTCGGTGCAAGCAGAGACTAAATTTTACGCACCGCTTCGTGCGGTGCACTCTTAACTTAAAATTTATAAATCTTTTATTATAATCGCGAATTCAATTTTTTCAAAAGGTTTTTATAGTGACTACATTATTTTTGGTTTTACAGGTCGTCTTCGCCGTGATAATTACGATCTCCGTCCTGCTGCAAAAGAGCTCTTCTATCGGGCTTGGCGCATACAGCGGAAGCAACGAAAGCTTATTTGGTGCGAAGGGTCCAGCTGGATTTTTAGCTAAATTTACCGCCGCGATGGGAATTTTATTCGTGATAAATACACTTGTGCTCGCATATTTCTATCAGCAAGATGCTAAATCTTCCGTAGTCGATCGCGTAAAGATCGAAGCAAATGCTACTAAATCCGTGCCAAACGCTGTCCCTAGCGTGCCATCCATACCAGCTTCAGGCGCAAAGCCTAATTTCGCTCCGGCAAGCACTGAGTCAAATTTCATAATTAGCGGTGAGACCAATGCAACGGATACGAAAATCGAAGCGCCCACAGTTCCTGCTACCGGTACCACCGCAGCTAGCGCGCCTGCTCGGTCGCAAGCATCAAGCGCCGCAAGCGATACCAATGCGAGCGCTGCTTCCGCAGATCAAAACACAACCAAATAAACTCTAAATTTTAAAATTTAAAAGCGCAAAATCCGCGCTTTTAAATGCTATTCTTATTTTTTTAACGCTATAATTTCGCAAATTTTATTTAAAGGATTTGAATGCTAGAAGCTATCTACAAAGAGCAAAGAGCAAACGGCGATCGAGCTATCGAGGCTTTGAAAAAGGACTTTACGACGCTACGCACCGGCAAGGTGAGCGTGGCGATCCTGGATCATATTTTCGTGGATTATTACGGCTCGCAAACTCCGCTAAATCAGGTCGCAACCGTCCTTTCGACCGATGCGGTCACGATCTCGATCACGCCGTGGGAAAAGCCGATGCTAAAGGCAATCGAAAGCGCGATCGCAGCGGCAAATATCGGCGTAAACCCAACTAATGACGGCGAGAGCGTGAAGCTCTTTTTCCCGCCGATGACGCTCGATCAGCGCCAAGAAAACGCCAAAAAGGCTAAAGCGATGGGCGAGAAGGCCAAAATCGGCATTCGCAACGTTCGTAAAGACGCCAACGACGAGATTAAAAAGCTTGAAAAAGACAAAGCGATCTCCGAAGACGACGCCAAAAAAGGCTACGACGAGGTGCAAAAGATCACCGACTCCTACTCAAGCAAGATCGACGACGCAGTCAAGGCTAAAGAAGCCGAGCTTTTGAAGGTCTGAGCTGTGAATATAGAAAAAATCTATCGCGACTGCGGTGCATATCTGCAGGGGCATTTTCTGCTTTCAAGCGGCAACCATTCGGAATTCTATCTGCAAAGCGCCAAAGTACTTGAGGATCCGCAGCTCGCGGGACGGCTCGCAGACGAGCTCGCCGCAATAATCGAAAAAGCGGGCGTAGAGTTTGATAGCGTCTGCTCGCCCGCGCTGGGCGGAATTTTAGCGGGCTACGAGCTAGCTCGCGCGGCAAAAAAGCGTTTCATATTTACCGAGCGCGTAGATCGCGTAATGAGCCTGCGCCGCGGCTTTGAAGTGCATAAGGGCGAGAGATTTATCATCTGTGAGGACGTCATCACTACGGGTGGCTCTGCTCTTGAAAGCGCAAAGCTCATCGAAAACCTAGGCGGCGAGGTCGCGGGCTTTGCCGCGCTTGCCAATCGCGGATTTTGCAAGGTCGCAAATTTAGCGGGCAGCGTCGCTAAGGCTGGCGCCAAGCTGCCCACAGACAAGCCGTTTTTTGCGCTAGGCAATTTCGAGTTTGAAATTTACGAGCCCGCAACCTGCCCGCTTTGTGCCGCAGGAAGTAAGGCGATCAAGCCCGGCAGTCGCGGAAACTAGGCGCCGATTTGCTGCTAACAAACCGCAACGAGATTAAATTTTATCCTCTCGGCTCTAAATTTAGCGCGCCGGAATTTTAAAATTTAATCTAAAACGGATCGAAATGGTAAAACAAAAAGCTAAGATTTCACCGATTTTTCTGCGCATAAAGGCCTTCATCGTCGATCTTTTCATCATCGCGATGCCCCTATTTTACAGCGTTACCTATCTCGTCTTGGGCTCAAAAGAGGCTCTGTGGCGCAACCAAGCCGCGATCGCGCTTATCTGGCTTGCTTACGGCGCTATTTGCGCAGCATTTTATGCTCGCTGCGCTCAGACTCCGGGCTATAAGCTCGCGGGGCTTTATCTCATCGACATTCGTAGCGGACGCAAAGTAAGCTTCTTTAGAGCCTTAGCGCGCTTTGCGTACTTCGTATTTGCGGGCTTTAGCGTCATCGGGCTTTTGATCTGCTTTTTTCGCAAAGATAGATTAAATTTACACGACCTGCTAAGCGGAGCCGTGCCCGTCGTGCGAAAGGACGCGCAGTGAGCGGGCAGATTTGCGGCATCGACGAGGCTGGGCGCGGCTGTCTTGCGGGGCCGCTTTGCGTCGCGGGCTGCGTGCTGCGGCGCGAGATCGCAGGCCTTGCCGATAGTAAAAAGCTAAGCGAAAAGCGCCGCGAGGAGCTCTACGCCGTAATCATCAAAAACTCGCGCTACAAAATCGTCGAAA
The DNA here is from genome assembly GCF_938045775.1 of uncultured Campylobacter sp. Classification (GTDB taxonomy): domain Bacteria; phylum Campylobacterota; class Campylobacteria; order Campylobacterales; family Campylobacteraceae; genus Campylobacter_B. The sequence goes on along the minus strand of NZ_CALIBH010000238.1, from coordinate 379 downwards.
TTTCAAGCGCGCAAGTCGATGAGATCGGACTCAGCGCATGTCTAAGATCGGCGCTTGAGCAGATTCTCGCGCATTTTATGGGTTTTAGCGGACAGATCATCTACGACGGCAACGCAACCTTCGGCGTACGCGGGCTTCAGACGCTCATAAAAGCCGATGCGCAAATCGCCGAAGTAAGCGCCGCAAGTATCCTCGCCAAGGTCACGCGCGATAGCACGATGTATGAGCTCGCGCAGCGCTACCCGCAATACGGCTTCGCGCAAAACAAAGGTTACGGCTCGGCTGCGCACATCGCGGCGATCGAGCGGTACGGGCTCACGCCTTTTCACCGCGCAAGCTACAAGATCAAATCGCTGCAACCCTCGCTGTTTGATTAACG
>NZ_CALIBH010000237.1 GCF_938045775.1 uncultured Campylobacter sp. | reverse complement strand
AAAGGAGCGTCGGTATGAAATTTTATAAATCTCTTAAATTTAAAGCCCTGGCGGGGGCGCTGCTTCTGGCGGCGATACTCTGCGCCGCATTTATCCGTATAATCCCCGATTATTCCACTTCACGAGGCTTCGCCGTAGTTTCAATCTTTGGCTACAACAAATACAAGCAGGGCTATTGCCTAAAAGAGGATAGAATTTTGTCTAAAGAGGAGCGATTTAAGCGCGGAATTTTAGATACCTTAGACAGATCCGTATTGTTTTATGCTGCTATTACAGACAGATGCTATTATGTATATGACAATGAAGCTTGCAACTACGGCAATGGAGAATTTGCCGTTAAAGTAGGCTTTTATGAGACGGATAAATTTAATAACGATGATTGGTTGGAAGTTTTATCCAAAGAGTATGAGATAGAAAAACGTAAAAATCAAGACGCTTGGCTGCTGTATAGAAATATTTTTGTCGAGAAATTTCAAATGAAGCCAGTAAATATCGCAGAAAGGCTAAAGATAAATTTAGCGGAGGGCTTTGCGGGCTTTGATATGCCGGTAATTGAATACAAAGGATTAAATAAATATCTTTTATATCTTGATAAAAGCTTCATTCTTTATGATGATTTTAAATTCAGTGCTATTTCGGTTAGAGTTCCTGAAGGATATACTCCCAAAGATTTATTGGATAGAAAGCAATATTATGAAAGAGAGATTCAAACCAGATCATATAGCGAAGATGACTTTAAAATCGACACATGCGGCAATAGCGATTTTAAAATTTATAAAAACAATGTCGAAGAAATATCGGATCGCTTGGTAAGAGAAGATTTGTTTAAAGGCGGCTGAAAAGCCGAGTAAACAACTGAAATTTTAAATTTTAAAGGAGCGTCGGTATGAAATTTTATAAATCTCTTAAATTTAAAGCGCTAGCTGGAGTGCTACTTCTTATAATAATACTCTGCGCCGCATTTATCCGCATCGTGCCAGACTACTCCACTTCACGAGGCTTCGCGATAGTTTCCCTTTCCGACTACAACAAATACAAGCAAGGATTCTGCTTAAAAGAGAATAGAATTTTACCCAAAGAGGAGCTGTATAAAAGAGCGATAGGACAGTTTTTGGATTACGAGCTAAAATTAGAGCGAATGATCAATGATTATAGGACCTATGCCTATGGCAGTTCTTGGCGTAGCTCATATGAAATTGCATACTATGAACTAGAGAACATAAATTTATCTAATTGGTTTGAAGTATTAAAAAAGCATCATGATAATAATGAGACGTTTGAGGAAATTTTTATGAATAAACTAAAAGCTAAAAAAACCGACCCAAAGAAATATTTAAAAATAAATTTGAACGATATGAGTGCTGGATTTGATAGACCGATAATTATTCTAGACGGCGCTTATAAAGGACCGAATATTCATATATTGTTAGATAAGTTTGTTTTAATTTATAAAAATTATATACAACGCAACCATTCCGAATACCTATTTGATATAATGAATTTTTCTGAAAAGATCAAGGAATATTACCAGGAGAGAAACAAGGCGTCGTTTGATATAAAACAGGGTTTTGAGCTGGACAACTGCGGAAATCTAAATTATCCATTAGAGGAATATTATTTAGGTAGCAGAGAGGCAAAAGGCGGTTGAAAAGCCACGCTAAAACAAAATTTTAAAAAGTCCTAGCCGCGCAAATTTTACTTTTAAAATTTTAAAATTTGCGTCTAAATTTCATGCGCCGTT
>NZ_CALIBH010000236.1 GCF_938045775.1 uncultured Campylobacter sp. | reverse complement strand
CCGCCAGCGCGATCGGCGACGATACGTTGCAGCGTAAATTTAGCGGTCGCGTCGTGCCCGATTCTTTCACACACGGCACCTCGGCACAGCGCAAAGAATGGTTTAAAAGAGGCTTAGCGGGCGGAAACCTAAAGGCTTGCTCGTTTGAGCCGTAAGCGTGGGCTTTGAGCTAGCTTGCGGGCTAGATCAAGGGCGGTTTAAATTTTTAAAATTTAACGCCGGGTTTGGAGGCGGAATTTTAGAATTTCATGATCGGCGATTAAAAGCTTGTACGGCGTGTTCGGTTAGTGCGGCGACGGCTTGTTTGAGCGCAGGCTTGACTACGGCATAAGAAACTAAAATAGATACGTTAAAATTTATGGAGGCGAAAATGAACAAAATAACCTGCATCTGCCTAGGCGTACGAAGCATGCAAAGGGCGCTGAAATTTTACAGAGACGGCCTAGGTTACGAGACGGATTGCAAAGACGACGACCCGCCGGTATGCTTTTTTAATACGCCGGGGACCAAATTTGAGCTCTATCCACTGGACGCGCTGGCGCGAGATACCAGCGAAAACGATCCGCTCAGAGGCAGTGGATTTGGCGGCATCACGCTAGCGTATAACGTAAAAAACAAAGAGGACGTAGCTAGCGTCATAGAGCTAGTAAAAAAGGCGGGCGGTACCATCGTCAAGGAGCCCCAAGATACGTTTTGGGGCGGGTACCACGCGTATTTTGCCGATCCGGACGGATACTACTGGGAGGTGGCTTGGGGGCCCGGTTTTAAATTTGACGGGGACGGGCTGATCAAATTTTAGATCAAAATTTTTGCGGCCGAGGCTTATTCGGAGGCGCCGAAGCCTTTGCGCAAACGTGTAAAATTTAAACTCAAAATTTATTGCAAATCATCGGGCGGGTTTTTTGGCTCGTATAATTTGCAGCGCCGTTTTTCCCGCGCTTTGCTCTAAACATCGGGCGAAATTTTACTCTCCGATATTATCCGCGGCGTAGATTTTGTGTGAGGCTAAAATTTACCCGCACCTCGCCATGCTGTTTTACTCGCGCTCGCAGTACCGCTTTGCTCGTATCGCATGCCGCTACACAAAGCAAGAAAGCGGATATTTCGCAGCGTTTTTGTCCATAAGCACGCAAGGAATAGGGCGATAAATTTCTCGAAATTTTTCGCAGCGGCCTCTTTTAAAAAGCGCTTGTTTATAACCGAATTTTTAATATCCGGATGGGCTAGAATGATTAAGTTTTTTCATATTTTTCCTTTAAAATTTTGGTTTGGGGTGATAAATTTGCCGCTAAAATCGCAGTTATAGCTCTGCCTAAAATTCAATTTTCAAATGAGAAGCAGAATTCTAAGGCAAAATTTCAAGACTAAATTTTAATGCCGAAGCTTCGACGCATAAATTTGACGCCGAAATTCCGTAGCAAATTTCATATTAGAATTTAGTGCCCAAATGCGTGCAAGCTCTGCTTCAAAACGCCGCCTAGCGCTCTACTTCCCCGCAGCTAGTAGATCCGCGAGCACCTTTGCGGCGTGATCCTTTGCCTTGACGCTTTTATAGACCTTTAAAA
>NZ_CALIBH010000235.1 GCF_938045775.1 uncultured Campylobacter sp. | reverse complement strand
TCAGCCAGATCGGTCGCCGTGAGGTGCCCGCGGCGCGTCATCGCTAGCATATTTTGCTCGTTAAATTTAGCCGTTTTTAGCATCTGTTTTAAAATTTCAAGGCTCGCAAGCGCGGTGGCGACGCTATCAAAAACGCCCTCCTTGTCCTCCTGCATATCCTTGTTGTATGCTAGCGGCAAGCCCTTCATCACCGTTAGCAGCGCGACGAGATTGCCGTTTACGCGCCCCGTTTTGCCGCGGATTAGTTCGGCGACGTCTGGGTTTTTTTTCTGCGGCATGATTGAGCTACCCGTGCTGTAGGCGTCGCTGATCGTGACAAAGCCGAACTCCTGCGAGCTCCACAAGATGAGCTCCTCGCACAGGCGCGACGCATGCGTCATCAGTACGCTTACGTTAAACAAAATCTCAAGCGCGAAATCGCGATCGCTGACGCTGTCCATCGCGTTTGGCGTCACTCCCGCAAAACCGAGCTCTCGCGCGACCGACTCGCGGTTTATAGGATGCGGCGTGCCGGCAAGCGCGGCCGAGCCTAGCGGACAGAGGTTGTTTCGCTCGCGCGAGCTGGTAAAGCGCTCGTAGTCGCGACGAAACATAAACGCGTAAGCTAGCAAATGATAAGCAAGGCTCACGGGCTGGGCGTGCTGAAGGTGCGTGTAGCCGGGCATCAGCGTGTCTGCGTGCTTGCTTGCGATATCTCGCAAAGCGGCGACTAGTTCGCGGATCTTTTCGGCGATTGCAGCGCCGCTTTTAAGCACGTAGAGGCGAAAATCAAGTGCGACCTGGTCGTTTCTGCTGCGCGCCGTGTGCAGCCTACCGCCAAGATCGCTTCCGATGAGCTCGCTTAGGCGCTTTTCTACCGCCATATGGATGTCCTCGTCGGCGGTTTTAAACTCAAATTTTCCGCTTTTTATCTCTTCAAACACCACGTCAAGCCCGGCGACGATCTTTTCGCTCTCGTCAGGCTTTAAAATCCCGCAAGCGCCGAGCATCCAAGCGTGTGCCTTGCTGCCCGCGATGTCCTCCTGCCAAAGCGCCCTATCAAAGCCGATCGAGGCGTTAAACTCCTCCAAAAGCGCCGAACTCGCCTCGCTAAAGCGCCCCTCCCACATTTTTTTCACGCTCGCTCCTTCGTTTAAATTTTCGGTGATTTTTTAAAATTCTAAATCTCGCCGCACAAGATTTGCGGGCGAGAAAAAAGGCTAAAGCGCGGTAAATTCCTAAAAAACGCGTGTGCCACGTTTTTGCACTAGACTTTGGAATTTACTGTGCCTCAAACTTAGCGGTTCAAAAGCGCTTGCTAGCTTATTCGATCCACTTTACTACGTCATCCATGCTGCGGCGGATCTTTTGCGGCTGTGGATTTACGCGGTAGCCGAAAGGCACGAGCAGCGCCACGCGACGCTCATTCCATTTCAGATCCAAAATCTCTCCGAGCGCTGCGCGATCAAAGCCCTCCATAGGGCAGCTGTCGATGCTGCGGCTTGCGGCCTCGTTCATCATCGCAAGTGCTGCGAACATGCACTGCGCGTGCGACCAATTAAATAGCTCCTCATCGTCGTTGTGAAAATAACCGCTTAAGAAATCTTGATAAAATTTATGCCTGTCGCCGATATATTTGGGCGCTTCATCTTTTTTACGCGTAATCATTCGCTCGATATAATCACTTCCTAGCTTTATATCCTTGATCTTTGCTAAAATCACGACCAGATGTGAGCAAGAGGTGATCTGCGGCTGATTCCACGATTTTTCGCGGATCTGCTCGCGTAGCGCCTTGTTTTGCACAACCAAAAAGTCCCATTGCTCTAGCCCCGTAGAACTAGGTGCTAAGATTCCTGCCTGCAAAATGGCGTCAAAATCGACCTTACCGATTTTTTTGTTCTCGTCAAAAATTTTGCACGCGTGGCGAAATTTCATAATCTCTAAATGTGTCATAGTCTCTCCTTAATTAGAATTTTTGTAAATCAAATACCCGCCATCTTTGCGTCTGATGCTGAGGTTACCCTCATGTGAGCGCACGCCGATGCGGTAGTAGCCGTCCTCTTTGGTGACGTTGATGTCGCTAAAGCCGCCGATATTTACAGCAAAGCTCGCGCCGCTAAGCGGGATCTCTTGGCGCCAAAACTCAGCCTCAAGCGTGCCCGAAGCATTTGCGTCGGAGCTTTTGAAATCATCTGCGGTGATGAGCTGCACGCTGTCTTTGCGAATGACGAATTTTAGTCCATCGTCAAATTTAAGCGTCTCTAACGGCAGCTCCAGGCGCGGCGCGAAGCTAGGCGTGATGCCACTTTGCGAGGCCTGCTTTTGTAAATTTGGATCAGTCGAAGTAACCGAGACGTCCAGTGCCCTATGTAGCGCGGGTTTGGCGCTCGCGCTTAGCACGAAATCATCGTGCCAATCAATCGAGCGATTGATATCAACGATCTTTTCGTGCAGAGCCCCATCGTCGTCCCTATATCGCACGATCAGGCTTTCGATCGTAAGGGCGTCGGAGGGAAGCGCAAAGGTTTGCTGCGTAAAATTTTTAGGCGCAGGAGTATTTTGCGATGCGGCGGCGGAGATTTGCGCCGGATTGGAATTTTGCGGAGCAGATTGCGCGTTTTGTTGCATAGTGGAGTTTTGCACCGTAGAATTTTGAGCTGTAGAATTCTGTGCCGCCTTGAAATTTTGCGCTACCGTAGAATTTGACTCGCTTACTTCTGGCGCAATCGGTAACTCATCAGGAGGCGGAAGCGTCGCAACTGAAGGCTGCGCAGAAGAGTTCAGCTCCATTTTAATGACCTGCAAAGGAGCGCCGATGCCCGCTTTGGGGCCAGGAGCTTTTTTTTCGGTCTGCGAGAGCTGCGCGTTCATGGCTTTTTTGGCGGCGCTTGCTTTAATACTAGAATTAGCTTCTGCGGCGCTTTTTTGCATTGCTGCGGTAGGGCTTTTAGATGTTTCAGGCTTTATTACAGCTTGCTTTTTAGCGTTTGGGCTTTGCGCACCTGTCTTTGGCTCTTTAATCGCCAAATTGGTAGAATTTTGCTTTTTTACCGCGACGATGCTAGGTTTTGTAGCGTTTGAATTTGCGCCATTTAAATTCTCAGCGTTTAAAAAAGCGCAAAGACCTAAAATTAGCAAAGAAATTTTTCTCATTTTTTAAGGTCCGGATCGAGCGAGCGACGCTCTAAATAAAGCTTTTGCAGCTCAGCGTTTTCCTCTTTTAGCCGCTCGACGTCGGTGAATAAAAACGCCTTTTCTTTTTGCAACTGACGCAGCACTTCAAACGATCGCTTGCCAAATAGCACATCACCCACGAAGATGCCTGCAAAAACAACGCAGACGATCAGCGCAAGAGCTGCAAAAATCTGCTTAAGCGGTGAAAACGGATTGATAAAATTCAGCCGTTCTTTTAAATTTTTACGCTTTTTTAAAGCTTTTTTAGCGGCAGGATCTGCGTTTTGCGGCGCAAAAGAAAATCCTTGCGCGGTAGGATTTATGTCTTGTGCCGCAAAGCCCGTGCCTTGAGAGCTGTAGTCTGCACTTTGAGCCGCAAAACCCGCGTCGTTTGGGAAGTGGTTTTCTTTCGCGTATAATTCTGCATTCTTTAAATCGCCGCCCCCAATAAATTCCGCGCTGTAAAAGCTCGCGTCTGCTTGCGAGCTACCTTCGTAGTTTCCGCTTGCAGCGGAGCTTTTACCACTTAAATTAGTGCCGCCGCCTGCGGCATCAGAGGCAGAGCCTGCTTCATCTATACCGCGCGAGCCTACGTTATGATTTTTGCGAAAGCCAGCCCCTGCCTCGCTAAAATCTCTGCTAAAATTTTCATCGCTATAAAATTCTTCATCGTCAAAAAAATCGTCCTCGTCAAAGTCTGCGTCTGAATATCTGCCTTGCGTGTCCGTATAATCCGCTCCGTCCGTATAGGTGCGCTGTGCGCCTTTTAAGCCCCGCTTGGACTTTTTTTTAAAAAACATTTTAAATTTGGCTTCCCAAAAACTCGTCCGTCTCGCGCTCGATCTCGAGCAGGCGGTTGTATTTGGCGTTGCGTTCGCTTCTTGAGGTCGCGCCCGTTTTGATTTGACCCGTATTCATCGCGACGGCGAAGTCCGCGATAAAGCTATCCTCGCTCTCGCCGCTTCTGTGACTCATCACGCAGCGGTAGCCTTTGCGCTGCGCTAGGCGGATCGTCTGCATGGTTTGGCTGACGGTGCCGATTTGATTTGGCTTGATTAGGATCGCGTTGCCTACGCCTTTTTGGGTGCCTTCGCGCAAAATTTTCTCGTTCGTTACGAAAAGATCATCGCCCACGAGCTGCACTTTAGCGCCTAGTTTGCTCGTTAGCTTCGCCCAGCCCGCCCAGTCGTCCTCGCTTAGGCCGTCTTCGATCGAAAATATCGGATACTTCTCGCAAAGCTGCGCGTATCTCTCAATCAGCTCTTCGCTGCTAAATTCCTTGCCCTCTAGCTTATATTTGCCGTTTTCGTACAGCTCGCTAGCTGCGACGTCAAGGGCTAGTTTGATCTGCTCGCCAGCTTTGTAGCCTGCTTTTTCGATAGCTTGCATGATGAGTTTGATAGGCTCTTCGTTGTCGTTTAAATTCGGCGCAAATCCGCCCTCATCGCCCACTGCCGTACTGTGGCCTGCCGCGTTTAGAAGGCCTTTTAGCGTGTGGTAAATTTCGCTCGCCGCTCGCAGCGCATCGCTAAATTTATCAAATCCAAACGGCATAATCATAAATTCTTGAAAATCCACGCTGTTATTCGCGTGCGCGCCGCCGTTGATGATATTAAACATCGGCACGGGTAGCACGCTAGCGTTCGCGCCGCCCAGGTAGCGATATAAAGGCACGTCAAGGCTTTTGGCAGCCGCGCGCGCTACCGCCATAGATACGCCAAGCACGGCGTTTGCGCCCAAATTTGAGTAGTTATCAGTGCCGTCGAGCTCGCGCATCTCATCATCAAGCGCCTTTTGATCGAACGCATCAAGCCCAATCACGGCCTCTGCGATCTGCGAATTTACGTTTTCAACAGCCTTTAGCACGCCCTTGCCGCAGTATCTATCGCCCCCGTCGCGAAGCTCTAGTGCCTCGCGTTTGCCCGTGCTTGCGCCGCTTGGGACTATCGCGCTTGCTACGGTGCCGTCGCTTAGAGCCACGGTCGCTTTCACGGTCGGGTTGCCACGGCTATCTAGCACCTCTATCGCATAAACATCTTCGATATAAATCATCATTCATCTCCACTTTGTAAATTTTCTTCATCGTCCGCGTCTGCGCTGAAATTTACGCTACCCATCTGCTCGCGGATCTTTGCCGTGATCTCTTCAGCGACGGCAGGGTTATTCTCTAGATAAATTTTAGCATTTTCGCGACCTTGACCCAGCTTAGTGTCGCCGTAGCTAAACCACGCGCCGCTTTTATCGACGATGTCTAGCTTGACGCCGTAATCGATCAGCTCGCCCACCTTGCTGATGCCTTTACCGAACATTATGTCAAATTCCGCGATCTTAAACGGCGGCGCCACCTTATTTTTCACGACCTTGACTTTGGCGCGGTTGCCGATGCTCTCTTCGTTTTGTTTCAAAGTAGCGATTTTGCGTATGTCGATGCGCACCGAAGCGTAAAATTTAAGCGCATTGCCGCCCGTAGTGGTCTCTGGCGTGCCGTAGCCCATCGCGCCGATCTTCATACGGATTTGATTAATAAAGATCACAGTCGTATTCATCTTGTGCACGACGCCGGCGAGCTTACGCAGCGCTTGGCTCATAAGTCGCGCCTGAAGCCCCACGTGCTGATCGCCCATGTCGCCCTCGATCTCGTTTTTCGGCGTGAGCGCAGCGACGCTATCTACGACGATAAGATCGATCGCACCGCTCTTTGCTAAGGTTTCTACGATGTCGAGCGCCTGCTCGCCGAAGTCGGGCTGGCTGACGTAGAGATTGTCGGTATCGACGCCTAAATTTGAAGCGTATTTGACGTCCAGCGCGTGCTCGGCGTCTACGAATGCGCAAATTCCGCCCACCTTTTGGCACTCGGCGATGATGTGAAGCGTAAGCGTCGTCTTTCCCGAGCTCTCAGGCCCGTAAATCTCGATGATACGCCCCTTTGGCACGCCGCCGATGCCAAGCGCGATGTCAAGCCCCACAGAGCCCGTAGAGATGGCGTCTATCGGCTCGACCTGCTTATCGCCCAGCCGCACGAGCGTGCCTTTGCCGAAAGCTTTGTCGATCGATTTTAGCGCCGCATCCAGCGTCTTTTTCTTTCCCTCGTCCATGTTTTTCCTTAAAAATAAATTCACTTAATTTTACCAAATTTGAAATGAATTTTTGATTATTCGCTCAAATTCGGCGCAGCATCGGAATTTGAAATTTTTAAGGAGCGTAAAAGCTCTGCAGGGCGAGCGGAGAGCATTAAATTTACCCTTTTAAAGAGCCTCGATTTTTCACGTTTTTCTTTAGAAATTCCGCATTTTTATGAGGGCTGTAGTAAAATTTTACTATAATTTCGCAACATTTTGGAATTAGGCCGCGCGCGAAATTTAAAGCGGAGCAAAAAGGATTAAATTTGAAGATTTTTAAGCATATAAACGTCGCTCACTCGCCCGACGCCGACGATATTTTTATGTATAAGGCGATTGATTTTGGTTGGGTGAGCTCCAAAAATCTAAAGCTTAGCGCCACGGCGCTTGATATCCAGACGCTAAACGACGAGGCGCTAAAGGGCACGTATGAGGCCACTGCGATTAGCTTCGCGCTATATCCGCTAATCTGCGAGGAGTACGCGCTTTTACGCACGGCGGTGAGCTTCGGCGAGGGCTACGGCCCAAAGCTCGTTAAGAAAAAGGGCGCGGTTTTAAAGCGAAATTTCAAGGTCGCGCTAAGCGGCAAACACACGACCAATGCCCTGCTTTTTCGCATGGCATACCCGCAGGCGCGCATAGTTTATAAAAATTTCCTAGAGATCGAGAGCGCGGTTTTAAGCGGCGAAGTAGACGCTGGCGTGTTGATACACGAGAGCATTTTGGACTTTTCGGACGAGCTTTGCGTGGAGCGCGAGATCTGGGATAT
>NZ_CALIBH010000234.1 GCF_938045775.1 uncultured Campylobacter sp. | reverse complement strand
TCGCTACGATTTTTTGTCTATCCTTCTCGTCATATGTATCGCCTATAACGCCGAGACAGACGGCGATTATACCCGCCGCCGCGCATCCCGTGCAAAAACGAAATAAAACAAGCCATACTAGACGTTTTGCAGTGGAGCAAAGAAGCGTAAATATCGCCAAAAAAAGCATTAGCAAGAATAAAATTTTACCTCTGCCGTAGCGATCGCTAAGATGTCCGTAAACCGGCTGAAGTAAGCCATAGGGGATCAGATATGCCGTCAAAACTGTGGAGGCGGCGCTTACCTGCACCCCAAACGTATCTGCGATGCTAGGTAGCAGTAGCGATGCGATCCAGTTATCTGCGGCAGAGATTATCCCTGAGGCGATGATTAAGAGTAGTAGTCCTTTTTTGCGGCGCATTTTAAATTCCTAAATTTACGTAATTTTAGCCATCATAACTCTTTTGCGAGGAAATTTGAAATTTTAGCGAACTCAGCAAATATGAGACGAAAGGAATGGATCGCTAAGTTCGCAGCTAGAGGGCACAATGCGGCAGGTATAGCGCGACATCGGCATACAATGCGATGCATCTACCTTGAGCAACGCGAGTAGTGAATGAATGACTAGTTTATATTTATAATCCACTTTTTTCGCGCATAAAGACCTATAAGAAATAACGCAAATTTAACAATGCCACGAAGCAGAGCTATAGCATAAGGCAAATAAGGAAAGCTCTAACTTGCAGCACGAACCCTACAATAAAATTCAAAAATTCTTTAAAATTCTACGCGGATTATGATGCCTAAAAATTAACTAAAATTTTAAGCGCACTACTCCCGCAACACGCTTTTTAGCCACGAAATTCCGCCGTTTATCACAAGTCGCGACGAACCGTTTGTACGATCTTGTGCCGCTAGGTTAAATTTAATTAGCAGCGGAATTTTGAAATTTTACGAATGCAGGGATCTGGGCGAGCGCTTGGAATTTTAATCCGGGACGATAATTTTGATTTCATTCGCGCAAGATCCGCCAAAATCCGCGCCGAAGGGATCTTGGACCGTAAAATAATGATCTATCGCGCCGCATCCGCGCCCGATCTGCTCACCCCAGCCAAGCGCCCTGCGCACGAAGCCCTTAGCATGGGCGACGGCTGCGGGCAGACTAAGCCCCACCGCCAGCGCGCACGCGATTGCGCTTGAGAGCGTGCAGCCCGTGCCGTGGGTGTTGCGCGTAGCAATTTTAGGCGCCGAAAATTCGTAAAATTTGCCGTTTTCATACAAAATATCGACTGCGAAATTTCTCAAATCGCCGCCCTCGTCCTCGCCGCTCGGTTTAAAGCCGTCATATAAAGGCGCTGCGGATAAATTTTGTTCAAAAGAGGGCTCCGCGCCCGCCGCTAAATTTACGCCTTCGCTAGTAAAATTTTCATCCGCGAAATTTGCGCGCTCCGTCAAACCCGCAGAATTTTTGAGCGCCCCGTTTTCGCCCATCTCGCGCTGCGAAGCATTAAAATTTCGCGCTATATTCATTTCTGCCGTGCCTGCTTCTGTCGCAATGCAAGCCTCGCTTGCACCCGCAAGATCGCCGCCTTTAATCAAAATCGCGCCGCCGAAAAACTGCGAAATTTTAACTGCCGCGGCGCGCATACCTGCTAAGCTTGAAATTTTCATCTCCGCCAAAACCTCGGCCTCGCGCACGTTGGGCGTGATGATCTCTGCGGCGGGGGCGAGCTTATATTTTAGCGCATGCAGCGCGCTTTGTTTCATCAAAACTCCGCCGCTAGTAGCGACCATCACGGGATCTAAAACGACGTTTTTTGCGCCGTGCCTGCTCAGGCTCTTTGCGATGGTTTCGGCAACCCCCTCATTGGAGATCATTCCGATTTTAACGGCATCCGGAAAGATATCGCTAAAAATCGCATCGAGCTGCGCCTCTACAAAATGCGGTGGAACGTCCAGCACGCCGAATACGCCGCGCGAATTTTGCGCTGTAAGCGCCGTAATAGCGCTCATAGCAAACATCTTGTGTGCGCTAATCGTCTTGATATCAGCTTGGATGCCCGCGCCGCCGCCGCTGTCCGAACCCGCGATAGTAAGAATTCTTTTCATAAAAAGCCTTTAAAATTTTAGCGCGATTATATCGAAATTCCGCTATAATTCCACTCGGTAGATTATTTTACGGGCTCAATTTAAGTTTTCTTTATGTAGTTTTTAATATAATCTAAGTTCGTTTCGTAATAACTATTACAAATACAAAATTTTAACCCAACTAGAGGAAATTTCATGAAAAAAGTCGCCAGTTTGATTTTCGCAGCGTTTTTAGTTTCGGGCTGCTCC
>NZ_CALIBH010000233.1 GCF_938045775.1 uncultured Campylobacter sp. | reverse complement strand
CTCGGCAGACTTCCGCGGCGAGAAATTTTACTGCAGAGCCCGTGGCGGCGAAAATTGACGCGCCCGTCCGAAAGCTTAAATTAAGGTGCGAGCGTTTGTGATAAGAGCGCAGATTTTAAGAGGCGAAATTCTGCGCTGCTAAAAGGCGCAAAATTTCACCGAATTTACTCGCCGAATTCCTTCTGCAGCCTATAAACCTTATCGTAATCGACCCCCTCGATGATGCGCGGGCGCGAGGCGTTGAAATCGGCGTTTATCACCGAGCGAGCGGGGTCAAACTCGGGCAGGTCGGTCATCTCTAAAATTTCTGCAATCGCGTGGATGAGATCGTCGTTTAAAAACGGCCTATTTTTAGCTGCTGCGATGCGCGCCCAAAGATCAGCGTTCTGCTCTTTGAACTTATCCGACGCCATGAAAATCAGCGGGATTTCGAGCGTGAAGCGGTTGATGCCGCCGTGGATCAGCTTGCCGCGGTATTGATAAAGGCTCTGGGCGTGATCGCTAAAATAGACTATCAGCGTGTTGTCGCTTGCAAAAATTTTATAAATTTCGCTTACGATAAAATCGTTGTAAGCCACGGTGTTTAGGTAGTGCGCGAGCTCTTTTTTCTGCCCTTCGTCCAGCGGCTCGCGCGAGATATCTGCGGCGCTAAATTTGGCAAAGCTTTTTGGATAGCGAAACTCGTAGCTTGGGTGCGAGCCCATTAGATGAAGGATGAAAAATTTATCCTTTTTTTGCGTACCATTTACCTCTGCGGCGGAGCTTTCGCCCTTGCGTGCAAGAGGTGATCTTTTCGCACCCGATTTAAAATTTTTTATACTCGGAAGCATAACCTCGTCGAGCGAGTAGGCGTATTTGTAAACCGGGATTTGATTCGTAAAGTCCGAGTGATCCGTCATTTGCGCGCTCGCGCCGCTTGCGACCGCCCACTGCCCGTAGCGCTCCTGGTTGCTGATCCAAAAGGTCTCGTAGTTTGCCAGCCGCGCGAGATTTACGATGTCGAGATTGGCGCTCCACGGGCGCTGCTTTTCGCTCTCGTAATTTCCGAAATTTAGCACGTATTTTAGCACGTCGTTAGTCTTAGCTCCAGGCGAGACGACATCGCTAAAGGCGATTAGATTTCCGCTTTGCTCAAGCGCTTGCAGATTCGGTGTGGTGGGCAGATAGTAGCCGTATAGGCTCATAAAATTTCGCTGCAGGCTCTCTCCGATGATGAAAACGACGTTTGAGATGCGGTTTGGCGCGGTTTTATGCGAATGCGAGGCGTAAATGCTTTGGTATCCCGCTTGCAGCTCGCGCACGCTTTTAAAATCGGCGCCGAAATAATCCTTCGTAACGAAAGCAAAGTTATAAATCGGAATTTTATTTAGTGCGATTATGATGCTGGCGCGCATTTTCGAGCTTTTGGCTACGTAGCTTTTAAACGCCGCATGTGCAATAAAAACAAGCAAGCTAAGCAAAAAGGCTAGCTTTATCGCGCGACATAGCTTCATCCGTGCTCGCTGGCTCACTCTAAGCCTAAGAGCGGCGAAGACGAAGATCAAAAGCGCCAAAAAAGCCGCGATAAGCTTAAAATTTAAAAACGCATGCGCGAACTCGAAGGCCTCCTTGGGCGTCGTTTGCACTAGCGCGTCCAGCGTGCCGTGCGAGTAGGTAAGCTCCAGGCTAAAGATCAAAAAAATCTGAGCGATCGCAAAGGCTACGTTTATCGCCAGAAGCGCAAAGGAGAGAATTTTATATAGCCTGGCGCTGTAAAAGCTGAGCACGTAAAGCGCGAAAAAAAGTATCGTCACGCCGCAGATCGCAGACGCCACGAAAAACAGCGCCTGCGCAGAGAGCAGCTCGCCGCCGCGCGCGATAAGAAGCAACCCGAGCGCTAAATTTAATACTAAAACTAGCGTGTATGCGTTTAGCACCGCGCCGTCAAATACCGATAGGAGGCTGAATCTGTCTTTTAAAAATGCACCGATATTTTTTACGAGGCTCATGAAATTCCTTGCGTATTAAAATACAAATATGAAAAATGCGATGCCGATTAGAATTCTATAAATTCCAAACGGGATGAAATCAAACTTCGAAACGAAACTTAGAAATAGTTTGATCGCCGCAAGCGCCACGACGAACGCCACTGCGCCGCCTACGAGAAAGGTCGTGATATCGGCGGAGTTTTGCGCGAAGGCGTCTAAATTTTTATATGTGTCGTAAAAGGTCGCCGCAAACATCGTAGGGATCGCGAGTAGGAAGCTAAAGCGCGCGGCCAGGTTTCTGCTTAGCCCGCACAAAAGCCCTGCGATGATGGTAGCGCCGCTGCGCGAAGTGCCCGGCACCATCGCAAAACACTGCGAAAGCCCGATGATAAAGGCCTGAACGTATGAAATTTGATCTAGATGCTCTAGCTCGCCTTCTCTAGGGCGCGCCTTGCGAAGGAGCTCGACTGCGATAAAAATAACGCCCCAGCCGATCAGCGCGTAGGCGACGGTCTGCGGCGCAAATAGCGATTTGATGCTTTTATACAGTAAAAATCCGATCGCTGCAGTGGGGATGAAGCCCACGACGAGCTTGCACCAGAGCTTAAAATCGACTAAAAGCCGCTTGTAAAACATCGCCACGACCGCTAGGATCGAGCCTAGCTGGATAACGACTTCGAAGCATTTAAGCGTGTCGGTCTGCTGTAAGCCCATCAGTTTTGCGGCCAGGATCATGTGCCCGGTCGAGCTTACGGGCAGAAATTCCGTTAGCCCCTCGACGATGCCTAAAATCACGGCGTCAAATATATTCATCCATTTTTTCCTTTAAATTTGCTAAATTCTGCGTGATCGAAGCGGGTCTGTAGATCGCCTCTACCATCGCGATATAATCAGGCTTGAGGGCTAAAATTTCATCCAGATTTTCTAAGTTTATCCCGCCGATTACGGCGATTGGGAGGTTTAAAGATTTTCGCGCCTCTTGCACAAGCGCATCGGGGCAAAGCGGCGCATCGGGCTTTGTCTTGCCGCGCCTTAGTGAGCCGAAGGCTACGTAGCTAGCGCCCTGCGCTTCGGCCTTTTGCGCGCGAGCAAGACCGGCATAGCAGCTAACGCCGACGATCTTATCCGCGCCTAAAAACTCGCGCACCTGCGCCGTCTCGCCGTCGCCTTCTCCGATATGTACGCCGTGCGCGCCAAGCTTTTTAGCAAGCGCCGCATCGTCGTTGATGATGAGTTTGGCGCCGTAATCCTCGCAAAGACCGATGAGAGAGCGGATTAAAGCTTCATCCTGCGCGGCGAGCTTGCTGCGATA
Organism: uncultured Campylobacter sp.; assembly: GCF_938045775.1. Taxonomy (GTDB): domain Bacteria; phylum Campylobacterota; class Campylobacteria; order Campylobacterales; family Campylobacteraceae; genus Campylobacter_B. The sequence goes on along the minus strand of NZ_CALIBH010000233.1, from coordinate 5,674 downwards.
TTGCACGAGCTTTACGCCGCAGCGTAAAATTTCATCTATCTGCGAAAAGATAGTTTGCGGTGGCGTTAAGATATCGTCGCTAAGCGCGTAAATTTCACTCATCTATCTTTTTCGGCATCGGCACGCCGTTTAGGATGCAGTTGGTAACATCCCAAAATTTTGCGCTATACATTCCGCGCTTAGCCTCTTTGGCCTCCTCGGCGGCTTTTAAAAGAAGTTCGCTATCGTCGGTTGTCGGCACGGCAAATCCCGCCGCCACTAGGTCCAATCGCAGATTGCTTTTAGGATCGCTTGCGTCGCAGACATAGGCGTCATTGCCGCGATCGATTAAATTTACGTAGTAGCGCTTGCCGGGTTTTATCACAGACTCGAGAGCTTTTTTATATTCTTTGTCGAATTTCTTCAGCTCCTTAGCATCCGTTATGCACCTAGAAGCACCCGCGGCGATTATATTTAAATTTTTTAAGTCGCAGGGGAAGAAACGATCTTTTTGAGCCTTTCTGAAGGTAAAAACTAAGCTTCTGCCGTCATTGCCAAGACCTGTAAACGCAGCGATGCCGTATCTGTCTTTTTGCTCCGCAAAGCTCTGCGTGCAGAGCAAAATCGCAAGTGCTAAAAATATCTTTTTCATAGGATTCCTCTTAGGCGGCGCAAATTCTATGAGAGGAATTTGCGCCTAAATTTTGCGGATTATTTTAAATTATATTTTTCCAAAAGCTTTTCGTAGCTTCCGTCCTTTTTCATCTCCTCAAGCGCTGCGTTAAATTTAGCGAGCAGCTCGGGATACTTGCCCTTATCGAATGCGATCGAAAAGCCCTCGCTGCCGTCGGATTCTTTAAAAAATGCGGTTAGATCATCGTTTTTCTTAAGATACTCGTAGCCTACGGACGAATCCACGCAAAGCGCATCGATCTTTTTGTTCTTCAGCGACATAACGGCTACAAAAACGTTCTCCGTAGCGCTAACCTCGGCGCCTTTTATATCTCTGATCGCAAGCTCTTGAATGGTGCCTAGCTGCGCGGCAAGGCGCTTGCCCTGCAAGTCGGCTTTGGAATTTAACGAGCTATCGTCCTTGCGTTTGACGTATAAATTTTCGACCTTGTAGTAAGGATTTGTGAAATCGATCGCCTTTTTACGAGCCGGTGTCGCGCTCATTCCCGAGGCGATCATATCGATTTTGCCGCTTTTAATCGCAGGGATTAGCCCGTCAAAGCTCATATTTAAAATTTCATATTTTACGCCCGTGCGCTTTGCAAGCTCGGCTACCAGATCCATATCAAAGCCCGTGACTTTGGAGTTTTCATCCACGAACTCAAACGGCGGATACTCGGCGTTCGTGCCTACGATGAGCGTATCTTTGGTGATGTCCTTAGCAACTAGCGAGCCGCAAAGCAAAGCGCCCGCAACTAGAAATCTCATAAATTTTTTCATTTCCCTCTCCTTTAGTGGTTTAAAATTTTATTTAAAAATTCTTTCAATCTCGGATTTTGCGGATTTTCAAATACGTTTTTAGGCGTATCGTCCACAGCGATCTTGCCGCCCTCCATAAAAAAAATCCTATTCGCGACATTGCGTGCAAAGCCCATCTCGTGCGTTACCACAAGCATCGTGATCTCCTCTTTGGCGACCTCTTTCATTATGCCTAACACCTCGCCGATCATCTCGGGATCTAGTGCCGAGGTAGGCTCGTCGAATAAAATCACGTCCGGATTTACCGCCAAACTTCTAGCGATTGCGATGCGTTGCTTTTGCCCACCGCTAAGCTTGTGCGGATAAGTATAGGCCTTATCGCTAAGACCGACCTTTTGCAGTAGCTCCTCTGCTTTTGCGTAGGCTTGTTCTTTAGTATAGATTCCCGCTTTTATGGGCGCTAGAGTTAAATTTTCCAGCACGTTTTTATTTGCAAAGAGGTTGAAATGCTGAAAGACCATACTAACTTTGCGGCGAATTTTATTAATATCGGTGTGCTTATCGGTAATATCCTCGCCGTCTATTTTAATAATGCCGCCGCTTGGAATTTCAAGCAAATTTAAGCAGCGCAAAAAGGTCGATTTGCCGCCGCCGCTTGGACCGATGATCGCTACGATATCGCCTTTATTTATGCTCTTTGAAATTCCTTTTAGCACCGATAAATTGCCGTAGGATTTGGTTAAATTTGATATTTCAATCATTGCGGTTTAACCTACTTTCTAGCATTTTTACTAAAAACGAGAAAAATTTCACGCTTGCATAGTAAAGCACTGCGGCAAAAAGTATCGGCTGGACGGTATAAAGCGCAGCCTGCATGCTTTTTGAAAAAAACGTAAGATCAGTAATTGCTACGAGGCCCACGACCGAGGTTTCTTTAAATAGGCTAATAAACTCATTCGCAAGCGCGGGCAAAATGTTTTTTATCGCTTGCGGAAAGACGATCTCCTTCATCGCCGTGCCGTAGCCTAGACCCATTGCGCGCGCAGCTTCCATCTGGCCGCGATCGACGCTGTTTATACCGCTGCGCACGATCTCTGCGACGTAGGCGGAGCTGTTAAGCCCTAGCGCAAAGATCGCAGCTGCGATATTATTGCTCCACGTAGCAAAGATAATAAATACGAACACCATCAGCTGGATAACGATTGGGGTTCCGCGGATGATGTCTACGTATTCGTCGATAATGAAGCTTAAAAATTTATTGTTTAGAAATTTTAAAAATGCCAGCATAAATCCTAATGCGATACCGATCACAATGCCACCGGAGGTCAAAATAAGAGTGATGCCGTAGCTTTTGGCGTATGAAATTTTTTGCGCTTCGCTCAGTTCGGGATAGGTGAAATAAAGCCCCACGGCGATTACAGTCAAAACAAATACGACCTTTAAAATTTTCTCGTTCAACCAAGGCGCCTTTTTCTTAAAATTTAAACGGCAAGAATACTAAAATTTCGTTAAAATCTGGCTAAATTCCGAAAGTAAAATTTTATTTGAAATAGAGTAAAATTAGCTTTTTTAAAAGGAGGCAACGATGAGCTTTTGGACCTATTGCGCAATCGCGATATATTTCGGCGCACTTATTTTTATAGGTAGGTATTATTATGACAAGAATGCGAGCTTAAGCGAGTATCTGCTCGATAACCGCCGCCTGGGCCCATTCGTAACGGCGCTTAGCGCGGGCGCTAGCGATATGAGCGGCTGGATGCTTTTGGGGGTGCCGGGCGCGATGTTTGCGACGGGGATTTGCAATATCTGGATCGCCCTAGGACTTTGCGTGGGCGCGTGGTGCAACTATAAATTTCTTGCTAAAAGGCTTAGAATTTACACCGAGGTAGCAAGCGACAGCGTCACGATCCCGGATTTTTTAGAAAACCGCTTTAAAGACCGTACCAAGACGCTTCGCATCATCTCCGGGCTTTTGATCATCATATTTTTTACGCTCTATGTTAGCAGCGGCATCATCGCGGGCGGCAAGACCTTTGAGAGCTTTTTCGGGCTAAATTTCACCTATGGCGCGATCGCTACGATCTTAATCGTAGTGTTTTATACCTTTTTCGGCGGATTTAAGGCCGTCGCGATCACGGACGCATTTCAGGGCGCGCTGATGTTTGCGGTGCTTATTTTGATCCCTTTGTTTTCTTACCGCGCGCTGCAGATCCCTGCGGACAGCTCCTTTTTTGCGCAGGTGCGGCTATACGGCGCGAGCCACCTCGATCTATTTTACAATCAAAGCTTCTTAGGCGTTTTGGGTCTGCTTGCTTGGGGGCTCGGATACTTCGGGCAGCCGCACATCATCGTGCGCTTTATGGCGATCAGAAGCTCGCGTGAGCTTGATAGCGCGCGCCGTATCGGAATTTCGTGGATGGTGCTAGGGCTAGTAGGCGCGATGCTTAGCGGTCTGATCGGCTTTGTGTATTTTTCGCAAAAGGGCCTTAGCATAGACGATCCCGAAAAAATTTTCCTAGAGCTCGGTAAAATTTTCTTTCATCCATTCATCCTAGGCGTCATAATCTCTGCGGTGCTGGCGGCGATTATGAGCACCATCTCAAGCCAGCTTTTGGTAAGCGCGAGCGCAGTTACGAAGGATTTTATCTTTGCGTTTTATAAAAAAGAGGTGAGCGAGCGCACGCAGACGCTAAGCAGCCGCATCGCCGTCGTGATCATCGCCGCGCTCGCCGCTATTTTGGCGTTTGGCTCAAACGATACGGTACTAAACGTCGTCGGAAACGCTTGGGCGGGATTTGGCGCGAGCTTTGGAGCGGTGCTGCTTTTCAGCCTGTATTCTAAAAAGATGAGCGCTCTCTCGGCTTTAGTGGGTATGCTCGTAGGCGGTATTACGGTTATTTGCTGGATCTTATCGGGGCTTTCGGCGGTCGTTTATGAGCTGCTGCCGGGCTTTTGCTTTTCGGCGCTTGCGATACTGCTCGTAAATCGCTACAACTCCGTGCTTGATAAGATGGCGGATGAGCCCAATGCCGCGCAAATTTCGCAGGAATTTGAAAAGATGAAAGAGCAGAGTTTAAGGGGCAAAGATGGCTAACGTAAAGTGCCCGCACTGCGGCTCTTTGATCGATATAGACGAGGCGCTACAGCGCGATATCAAGGCTAAATTTGAAGATGAAATTTTGCAGCAGAAGCGAAAGTGGCAGCAGCAGCAAAATGAAGCCACGCTTAAATTTGAAGCCGAGATCGCCGCTAAGCGCGAGGAGTACGCGAAGCATCTGGCGCAACTGCAAGCGAAGGAAAACGCATTCGAGCAGCGCGTAAAAGCGGCGACCGATTCCGCGCTAAACAGCGAGCGGGAGAAAATTTTAGCGCTTGCAAAATCTCAGATCGAGAGCGAAAACGCGGCGAAATTTGAAATTTTACAAAAGGAGCTGCAAGAAAAATCGCAAAGAATTTCCGAGCTAAATTTAATAAAGGCCGAGATGGAGGCGCAGAAGCGTAAATTTAGCGAGCTTGAAGCCGAGAATAAAGCCAAATCAGAAATCGAGCTAACCAACCGCGTAAACCAAGAGCGCGAGCGGCTTTCGAAACAAATTTCGCAGGAAAACGAGCTGAAATTCCGCCAAAAAGATGAGCAGATCCAAAGTCTAATCGGCCAAATAAACGAGCTTAAGCGCCGCTCGGAAGTGGGCTCGCAGCAGCTTCAGGGCGAGGTGCAGGAGCTCGCGCTGCAGGAGTATCTGCGGCTAAATTTTCCTTTGGACGAGATAGATGAGGTCAAAAAGGGCGCGCGCGGTGCAGACTGCGTGCAGATGGTGCATACGAGGGAGTTTGCTGGCTGCGGTAAAATTTTATACGAGAGCAAGCGCACGAAAAGCTTCGAGCCCAAATGGATCGATAAACTCAAAGACGATATGATAGGCGAGGGCGCGCAGATCGGCGTTATCGTAACCGAGCAGATGCCGCCTCACAGCCCTAGGCTGCATCAAGCGCCGAGCGATGCTAGCATCTGGATCTGTTCGTTTGAGGAATTTAAGGGGCTTTGCGCCGTCTTGCGCGAACACGTCGTGGCGCTTGCATTTGCCAAAAGATCGGGTCAAAATCAAGATAGTAAAACGGCGATGCTCTACGACTATCTGACCTCGCCTGAGTTTGCAAACCAGATAAAGACGATCGTTTCGGCGTTCGTCGGCATGCAAGAGAGCCTAAATAAGGAGCGCAACGCGATGGAGCGCATCTGGAAACAGCGCGAAAAACAGATCGC
>NZ_CALIBH010000232.1 GCF_938045775.1 uncultured Campylobacter sp. | reverse complement strand
CGGCGTTTAAATTTGCGTTTAAAAAGCCGTAATCTTGCGCCAAAACCTGCTCGATCACGCCTGCAACGTAAACGTAGCTAAGAAGCGCAAGCTGCGACTGAGTGGCGTTTTGGATAAGGAAAATTTCGGCGCAGTCTTTGTTTGAATTGCTCGCGCCGCCTCCTACATTACTTGAGCTGCCACTGTTATTTGCAGCGCCGCCTCCGCTGCGAGCGACGTTAGCGAAGGGGCTCGCATTGACGCCGCCGCTCGTATTTTGGAGATCGCCCGTGCCGCCGATAAAACCAGCATTCGTATCGCCCACGTCGCCGATTAAATTTACGCCGCCTTGATCTACGCCTATGTCGCCTGCGCTGCTACCGGAATTTGCAGTCGCTCCGCTTGAATTTACTCCGCTGCCGCCCGCTTCCGAGCCGTTGCCGTATGGACCCTCGCCGCTTGCGCCGGTGCCTCTCGCAGAGGTGTTTATGCCAATCTCGGTGCTGGCGCCCGCATCGCCGTACTCAAGCGGACGGAAATTTTTGGCGCTGCTCGCATTTTGGAGATCGTCCGCACCGCCTGTGGAGGAGCTTTCATCGCCAGAGAGGTTCAAATTTACGCCGCCGCCCGCGCCGCCGAGCCCGCTCAACGAGTTTTGAAATTTAGCCGCAAAGCGCGGATCAAAATACAAAATGCTCTCGATCTCGTGCGCCCTAAAATCCCTCTTCGCGCTCTCTAAGTCCGTGTAAACGCGGGTTTGCAGGTATTTTGAGCCCAAAAATCCGCCGAGTAGATCCCGCTCGATTTTGGAGCTCAGATCGCTTACGAAGCCCACCTTGACGGGCTTTATGTCCATTCGCATCGCGTATCCGTAGATCACGACCAAAATTAGCGGCATCAAAAACGCGATCACGAGCGCCGATCGATCCTTTGCAATCTGCGCAAACTCCTTTTTTACGAGGATTTTTAAAAAGGTAAAGTTCATCCGCCCTTCCCCTGTACTCGGATTTTGCGGCACTGCACTGCGCGCGACGAGCCCCCAAATTTCAATCGCGCAGCAAATGCGGCTGTGGCTACCGCGCTTTTAAATTTTAGCCGCGTGACTGTATCGGGCACGCCCCAAAATTTTAATTGCGAAGGTGCGGCAACCGAGATTTGAAATTTTAACGGCGCGGACGGACTGCCCGCGCCCATTTCGCTCATCGCGCCCTGAAATTTTAATCGCTTGATCGCATACGGCGGGCTTTGAAATTTTAAGCGGTTGCATAGCGCGGTCTCGCTGCTAGATTTTTGACGTAAAAGCTCTACGGCGGCGCAAGATCCGCGATGAAATTTTTGCATTAGGGCTTTAAATTTACAAGCTACTCGCAGACCGACTGCCATTTTAAATTTACGATCTGTTTGCAGAGCGGTCGCCCTTTTAAATTTATAATCTATTTGCGAGCCGCTCGCGCTTTGAAATTTATGGCGCAGACGAAGCGGGCTCGCTTCGGCGCGGAGCTCGCGCAGTATCCATCTACAAAATCCGCGCCGTGCCCTGCCGCACGATGCCTCATTCAAAATTCTGCTGCCGCTTGAAATTTCGCAATCTCTTAAAATTTCGCCGCCTTTCAAAATTTTATTATCGATCCAAAATTTGCCGCTGCTAAAAATCCCGCCGCCGCTTGGAATTTTACCGACGTTCAAAGCCCGGTCGCTCAAAATCCAGCCGCCGTTTAAAATTTCATCGCCCCGCAAGAGCCTTTCGCCGCTTAAAATTTTACCGCGCGGGCGCGCAGCTTTTCGCCCGGCTCGCATAAAATTCGGATCAAAAATCCTAGCCGCTCGCGCAAAATTCAGATCAAAAGCCCTCATCGCCCGCCTCGCTTCTAAATTTTTGCACCTCGTTTATGAAGGCCTGCTGCACGCTAAGCCGCCGCCCGTGCTGCACGCAGACCTCGTCGGGGCTGCCTAGCGCTAGGATTTTGCCGCGATCTTGGATCAAAAACCGATCGCAATACTCCGCCTCTTCCATAAAATGCGTCGTCACGACCACGCTCACGCCGGTGCGCGCCAGCGCATTTATGCGGTTCCAAAAGAGCCTGCGCGAGAGCGGATCGGCGCCGCTGGTGGCCTCGTCGAGAAACAAAATCTCGGGGCGATGGATGAGCGCGCACGCCATGCTGAGGTTGCGCCCCGCGCCGAACGGCAGGTTTTGCCACGTCTCGTTTCGCAGCCGCTGCAAGCCAAACTCGCTCAAAAGCTCCTCAATGCGCCGCTTCAGCGCTACTCCACCGATGCCGTAGCTGCGGCCGAAATACTCTAAATTTTGATAGCAGCTTAGCTTTTTATAAAGCGAAAATTTCTGCGAGACGTAGCCGATGCGCGATCTAATCGATGATTTGGCGTAGCGCAGATCCTCGCCCATGACCGAGATCTCGCCCCCGCTCATCCCCAAAAGCGCGCAGATCATGCGAAACGTCGTCGTCTTGCCCGCGCCATTTGGGCCCAGAAGGCCGAAAATCTCGCCCTTTTTGACCTCGAAACTCGTATTTTCCACGGCGGTGAATGAGCCGAATTTTTTACTCACGTCGCGCACTTTGATGACGGTTTGAGCCGCATCGAAGCTCCTTTTTTCGTAGCCGAAGTTCGCCGCGCCGATCTCTGCTTTGTTTAAAAAAATATACGCATCCTCTAGGCTCGCCTCGCGCGGGCTCAGTTTAAATTTAGCGCTTTCGTTTTCTTTAACTTTAGCGTCTCCGCTTTCACTAAATTTAGCGCCCTCGTTTTCATTTGAAATTTTAAAATTTTCGCCGTCCCCATTTTCGCGCTCCGTGCTTTCGCCTCCTCTGTCTTCGTCGCTGCCGCTTAGGCTAGCATTTAAAAACTCCTGCAGATCGCGCAGGCTTATCGGCTCTTCGCTTAGCAGATCGACGCTGCCGTCTCTGGGGCAGATATCGATGAGCGGGGAGTTTTTTAAAAATCTTTGCGTCTTAAACATCAAGCGGCGCGCCAGGCTCTGATAATCCTCGCTGCATATGCGAAAGGTGCGGTCCCGCAGCGCCGCGGTGATCTTTGCGGCGCGCTCCTGCGCTATGATCTTGCCGCCGAGTAAGATCAGCGTCAGATCGGCATCCGCAGCCTCGTCGAAATACGCCGTCGAAAATATGCATTTCGCGCCGCTTTGATCCAGGTACTCGCGCACGATCGCCCACAGCTCGCTGCGCGAGAGCGGATCAACGCCGACGGTGGGCTCATCGAGCACCAAAAGCCGCGGACGAGCTGCGATAGCGCAAGCGACGCCTAGCTTTTGTTTCATCCCGCCGGAGAGCGAATCCACGGCGTAATCTTTAAATTTCAAAAGCCCCACGCGGCGCAAAAGCCCGCGCAGATACTCCTCGCCGCTTTTTAGATCAAGCCCTTTTAGGCCTGCGAAGATGTTTAAATTTTGCCAGACGCTAAGCTCCTCGTAAAGCCCCAGGCTCTGCGACATATAGCCGTTTGCGCGGACGAATTCTTTATTTTCGCCGCTAGGGGTGAAACCTGCGAATTTTATCTCGCCGCAATCGGGCGCGATGATGCCGCAGATGAGCTTTAAAAGCGTGGATTTACCCGCGCCGTCGGGGCCCGTGAGGCTGATGAGCCGCGGCGCATCGTCAATTCGCAGATCGAAATTTTCAAAAACGACGTTTTTGCTGCGATCCTCTCGCAGGTAAAATTTCTTTAAATTTACGATATTTAGTAGATCCAAGCTTAGCTCCAAATTTTAATTGCTCGCTCCGTCGCTCGGTGCGATGAACGATACCTACGCAGCAAAAAAGCGCTCTTTGTCGCGACGCCTTGCTTCTGTAGCCGCCGAGACATCATGGTTTCGTAGCCGCTACAGCATCTTGGTTTACAACCGCCGCGCGCTTTAAATTTCGCGTCGCACGTTGAACAATTTCGCCCAAACCTCGCATAAATTCGACGCAACTTACCGCAAGCGCGTAAAACCAAGCTCTATCGCGCCTGGGCGCCATGCAATCGCCCGCTCTAATTCGAGTGCCCGCACGATCGGCGTTGCTTACGGCTCGCGCCGAATATTCCGCGCGCCGCCCGATCCGTCTTGAGCGCGTGCATATCGCATCGGCTAGCCGCGCCGCTAACGATGCGCACACAACGCGCATGAACGGGGCGGTCTCCAAAACATGAAGCGGCCCGTGAGTATCCGCGATAAATTCGCTTCAAAACGCAAACGAAAGCAAATTTTCAAACACCTGGCGAGCTGTGAGCGCAGAGCTTTCTATCTGCGTCGCGCCTCTTGCGGTGAAATTTTACCGCCGCTATATCTTTTGGCGAAATTTTACCTATTATCGGCTTTCTTTAGCATAGTACCGACTTCAGCTACCGCGTCCTTTGGGGTAAAATTTCACCGCCGCGCACAATCGGTATTTTATCGCGCCGTTCGTTTCGTAGTGAATTTTACTACCGTCCGCGCTCGGTTCAATCGCTGTTCGTTTATCGCAAAACGCCTGCTAGAAATAAAGCTCGTTGCCACTCTAACGCTCGGCTTTTACCTCGTCTCCGCCGCCGAGCCGCAAATTTTAAAATTTAACTCGCACTGTTTTGCGCCAAAATCTCGGCAAATTTTACTCGCTGCGCTGCGGAATTCCGATCTTTTATCCAAAGCTCCGTCTGCTCGCGCAAAACTCTCGCGATAAATTTTTCGCCGCCTTTCGCCTTTGTACGGCTTAGTTTATAAGCGCGCAGATTTTATCGCCGCCGAGACGATGTATTTTAGGAGCGGCTCAATTTCATCGCCCTACTCTCTGTCGAACAGGCGCCGTTTAAATTCTGCCTCGAAGCGCGCTTTTAAAATTTCATCAGGCTCACGCCGTATGCACGGCTCGCGCGACATTGCGTAAAATTTTGTCGGGCGATGGGCTCTGCTATCCAAATTTTGCCCGCAGGTGCCGCCAAAATCGCTCATAAATTTCGCGTCGTTATGCCGCTAAAATTTTATCGCTAAGGCAACCGTTTAAATTCCAACTCGCCGCACCTGATAGCTTTGGGCGTTGCGCCGCGATAAAATTCCATCCGTAGTGTTTGCCTATCGCCTGCGCCGCGCTTTAAATTTCGCCCTCGCTCGCGATGCTTATGCGCTACCCGCGCGTTAAAATTCCACGCTTATCGGCTGGCCTAAGCGAAAGCTGCCGCCCTCGTCGTCAAAATCAGCGCGCGCCTCCCACACGAGATCTGCGCGCAGCTCCTCGGTCTGAACCGTGCGAGGCGTGTACATCGCGGTTTGGCTCACGTAGGCGACCTTTGCGCTCGCGCTAGAGC
>NZ_CALIBH010000231.1 GCF_938045775.1 uncultured Campylobacter sp. | reverse complement strand
ACGCCGCTTCAGGTAAAAAAATCTGTCACCGGAAAGGCAAAGGCGGCGAAGGAACAGGTCGCCTTCATGGTAAAGCGAATTTTGGGGATTAATAAGGAGATTAAGCCGCTTGATATTACGGATGCTATAGCTATCGCGCTTACGCATGCAAATGTTATGCGCTTAGCGCCTAAATAGGAGGGTTTATATGAAAATCGCTATTTTGCAAATGGACGTGAAAATGGCTCAAAATTTTGCAGATTGTGAGCAAAATTTTATTCGCGCACGCGAGCTTATAGATCGCGCGTTAAAACGCGGCGCGGACGTAGCGGTGCTGCCAGAGGCCTTTAACATGGGCTTTTGCGTACAAAATTTCAAGCGCTTAGCCGACGCGGGAGCCGTGCGAACGAAGGGATTTTTAAGCGAAATTTCGCAAAACTGTGGCGCTGTTTTGATTGGCGGAGCGATAAATTCTAAGCAAGATAAAATTTACAATTCCGCTTTCATCTATCAAAACGGAGCCGAAATTTTACGCTACGACAAGATCCACGCCTTCTCGTTCGCTCGCGAAAATGAGATCGTAAGCGGCGGCGATAGGTTAGGAATTTGCGAGGTCAAATTTGGAAATCGCGCGGTCAAAATCGGCGTTGCGGTCTGCTACGATCTGCGCTTTTGTGAAATTTTTCGCGCTTTAGCGCTTCGCGGCGCACAGATTGTTTTTGTGATCGCGCAGTTTGCGCAGAGCCGCATAGAGCATTTTATCACGCTTGCGAGAGCCCGTGCGATCGAAAATCAAATTTTTATCTGCGCGGTAAACGGCTGCGGCGATACGGGGCAGGGCGAGAGTTTCGGCGGAAATTCCATGCTGATAAATCCCTACGGCGAGATCGTCGCGCGCCTAGGCAAAAAAGAGGCCGTGAAGATCGCTCGGGCGAATTTAGATGAAATTTTAAAATTTCGCGCTAAAATGAATTTTTTAAAAGATATGAAACCTAAAATTTATAAGGAGTTTTGATGAAAACTTTGGTATTTGTGATCGATATGCTAAACGGCTTCGTAAAATTCGGTGCGATGGCCGATCCCAGCATAGCAAAGATCGCTCCTGCGGTGATTAGGCAGATAGAGGCGGCTAAAAATGTGCATTTCATCTGCGACGCTCACGCCGAGCGGGATTTGGAGATGAAGCGCTATCCGATCCACTGTCTAGTTGGCTCGCCCGAAGCGGAGGTGATCGAGGAGCTTGCGCCCTACGTAGGCGAGCAAAACGTCACTTTTAAGCGCAGTACGAACGGCTTTCATAATTTGGATAAGAAAATTCTGGGCGGCTTCGATCGCTTCGTGATTACGGGCTGTTGCACCGACATCTGCGTGATGCAGTTTGCGCTTAGCCTGCGAACTTATCTCAACGAAACGGGCGCTGATAAAGATATAATCGTTCCGCGCGATGCGGTGGCTACCTATGACGCGCCGAACCATGAGCGCGGCTACTACGACGAATGCGCGCTAAGCTTAATGCAAAATGCGGGAATTTTGGTGATTTAAGCTGTACTTAGATTAAACAGAATTTCAAGCTAAATTTTGTAGTGTATAAATTTTTAAAATTTTAGAGCCGTTCTTAAAATTCTAAATTTTTGAGCGGTAGAATTTTAAAATTTTGTGTTGCTCATAAAATTTTAATCTTTTTATGGAATTTAGCTTTGATTTACCGCGACTGCTTTTGCGACGAAAAATCCCACTACCCCGGAAATTATCGAGCCTAAAAATACCGCGAGTTTATCGGTGTAGTGATACAGATCGCTGCCGCCGTATGCGAGGCCATCGACGAAAAGTGCCATCGTAAAGCCAATACCACAGATAATTGCTACTGCGTAAAGCTGCGGCCAGCCTGCGTTTTCGGGCATGTAGGCGATTTTAGCTTTGATTAAGATCCAGCTGAAGGCAAAAATTCCGATCTGTTTACCAAAAAATAGTCCGAGCATAATGCCCATCGGTACCGGGTCGAAAAGGAAGCTAGGACTGATGCCCGCTAGCGAGACGCCTGCGTTTGTAAAGGCAAAGATTGGCAAGATGAAAAAATTTACTGGGTAGGCTAGGCCGTGCTCCATATCCTTTAGCATAGAGCCCGAGCGGGTCTTAAGCGGGATGCAAAAGCCCGCAAGCACTCCTGCGATAGTCGCGTGGATACCGGAGTTTAGTACCATCACCCACAGCACCACGGCTACGATGATAAACGGAAGCTTTTTATCAACGCCAAGTCTACTCATCGTTAGCATTATTGCGACACAGACAGCTGCACCGCCTAGATAGATTGCGTTTATGGTAGAGGAATAAAACAAAGCGATGATTAAAATTGCACACAGATCGTCCATTATTGCAAGCGTTAGGACAAAAATTTTAAGGCTAGCAGGGATTTTTTTGCCCAAAAGTGCCATAACGCCCACGGCAAAGGCTATATCTGTCGCTGTAGGGATCGCCCAACCCTTCATCGCGACGGCATCGCCCCAGTTGATGATCGAAAATATGATCGCAGGCATCATTACTCCGCCCAGAGCCGCGAAGCTAGGAAGTAAAATTTGAGAGAAATGGCGCAGCTGCCCTTCGATCTTTTCGCGCTTTAGCTCAAGTCCGATGGCAAAGAAAAATATCGCCATAAGCACGTCGTTTACCAAAAAATGCATCGATTCGTCAAGTTTCGCAGAACCCACGCCTATGGTAAAACTTAGATGTAAAAACGCTTCATAATATTTTGATAAAAAGTCCACATTTTGAGCTACGATCGCAAAAACGGCCGATAGAAGTAATATAACGCCGGCGCTACTTTCACTTGATAAAATTTTCTTAATGATATGTTGCACATGCTTCCTTTAAAATTTTGCTCTAATTTTATGCAAATTTTAATTAAATTTTTATCAAAACGGGCTAGTTGCTCGGTAAATTCGGCATTATTAGCATCGCATAAAGTATTATAAACATCAGGATCGTAGGGCCTTCGTTGATCGCACGGAAGTATTTTCCGCTCCTGTGGCACTCATTTTTTTCAAATTTATACATATAATAATACAGCCACAAATGATAACAGATTAGCAAAACTCCGGCTAGTAATTTTATATGAAAATATCCCATTTTCATAAGCCCCGGATTTAAAATGATAAGCATCACGCCGCTAAAAACCGTCACTGCCATTGCTATCCAGCCGATCGCGTGATACAGCATCCGCTCCATTTTTTTAACGACCTTTACGAAATCCGGCTTGTCTAAATTTTCAGCATGATAAACATACAGACGCGGCATATAAAATAGCATCGCCATCCATGAAATAAAGCCCGCAAAATGGACAAATTTAAACCAATAGTAACTCATTTTTTCTCCTTAATCTCTCATTAAAATTTCTTTTCGAGCCTCGAATTCCTCTTTAGAAATCGCGCCTTTTTGATACAGCTCAAAGAGCGCATCGACTTTTTTTAGACGTCCTTCGTAGTCGTCTTCCTCCGTCTCGCTTGCAAAAGCATTTAAATCTTCAATCCAAATTCCTACGAAAAATATATCTAGCAAAATCCAAATTCCCCAAATCGCCCAAAACAAAAAGCCCACTAAAAACCATAGCGTAAAACTTCCTAGCCAAAATAGCGCGATTTGAGCAAATCCGCTGATAAATTTGTCGCAATAAATTCTATGCAGTCCGCCTCCGATCGGCATAGCTGCGATCCACGAAAACGCACCTAAAAACCAAAGTGCGTAAGCGATGTAGTTATTTCTCTTCATTTTTCTCCTTTTTTGCGGTGCGTAAGCCCTGAAAAATAAAAATCACTACGGCTAGATCGATCATCACGTCGGCGAAATTAAACACCGCAAACTCAAACCATTTATGCCACGCGACGTAATCCACGACGCCGCCGCGAATAAAGCGATCGAGCAAATTTGAACAACCTCCCGCAAGCATCAGCGCAAACGGCATCCAGTGCTCGCAAAAGAGCTTTTTATGACAAAATACATACGCTGCAAGCGCTGAGATCAGCGCAATCTGGATAAATTTTAAATTTTCACCCAAAAAGGCAAACATCGAAAACGCAACGCCGCGGTTAAGCGTAAGCTCTAGCGAAAAAAACTCCCCCTGCCATGAAAAGCCGTTTAAAAACAGAAGTTTGATCGCTTGATCGATTGCAAAAATCACCGCGAAAAGCAGGACAAATTTAATACAGGTCTTAGCCATCTCGCAATCCAAATTTAAATATGTAAGGCCCGCGTTTTTTATCCGCACTTTTCGTACGGAGCCGATAGCCTGCCGCGTCATAAAATTTTATAAAATCGCTATTCATTTAGGGCTTTGATGAAAAATTTTTCCACTTCATCCATTCGCTTTTGCAGCAGTTTTTCGTTTTTGCCCTCGAGCAAGAGGCGGATAACGTTTTCGGTGCCGGAGTAGCGAAAGAGCGAGCGGATTTTGTCCGCTTTAAGGCTTGCTTCAAGCTCCTTTAGCCCTTTTAATTTTTCAAGCGGCTTTTTATCCGAAATTTTTAAATTCTTTAAAATTTGTGGATAGGGCTTAATCATCCCCGAAAATTCGCTTGCCTTCTTTTTCATATCCAACATGCAAGCGGCGAATTGCAGCGCGCTTGCGATGCCGTCGCCCGTTTTGGCGTAATCGCCAAAGATCACGTGCCCGCTCTGCTCGCCGCCGAAATTTGCGCCTAGTTCGTGCATCGTCTCAAGTACAAATTTATCGCCGACGTTGCAGCGATGAAGCGCGATGTCGTGTTTAGCTAAAAAATCCTCCAGCGCAGAATTACTCATCACTGTGGCTACCATTTTATTGCCTGCTAAGCGATTTTTTCCTTTCAAATAGACTGCTAAAATTCCAAGCAGCGCGTCGCCATGGATGATCTCGCCGTTTTCGTCCACGACTACGAGCCTATCGGCATCCCCGTCGAAGGCAAACCCGACGTCGGCGCGTAATCTTTTGACCTCCGAGGCTAAATTTTGCGGGCTTAGTGCACCGCAAGCATCGTTAATATTTTTTCCGTTAGGTTCGTCGCCGATGACGATAGTTTCGGCTCCCAGCTCATTAAATACGGTAGGCGCGACCCTGTAGCTTGCTCCGTTTGCGCAATCAAGCACCACGCGAAGCCCGTGCAGCGTCTTTTGCTTCGGGAAGGAATTTTTAATATGCACGATATATCTGCCGATGACGTCGTCCACGCGCTTTGCAGCGCCTATCTGCATCATTTTGGTGCGCGCCTCGGCGATGAGTTCGTCGCTGAAATAAATTTTTTCGATCTGCGCTTCCTCTTTTTCATCGAGCTTAAAGCCCTCGCTGTTGAAAAATTTAATGCCGTTGTCGTAGTATGGATTGTGGCTTGCACTTATCATAATGCCCGCGTCGCAGCGCATATCCTCCGTAAGAAAGGCGATCGCAGGAGTAGGCATCGGTCCGATCTGGCGGACGTTGTAGCCCACTGAGGTAAGACCTGCTACGATCGCGGTTTCTATCATATAGCCGCTTCTGCGGGTGTCTTTGCCGACCAAGATCATATTCGTAACGGAATTTTTCCTAAAATAAATCCCCGCCGCCATAGCTAGGCGCATCGCAAGCTCGGCGGTTAGAAATTCCCCCGCTTTGCCCCGTACGCCGTCCGTTCCGAAAAGTTTCATTATCAAATCCTCAATTCAAATAAATTTTTCTTATTCTAGCAAAAATTTTGTATAATTATCATTTATCAAACAAATTTTTAAGGAGCCAGTGCTTGAGAGGAATCATCAAAACGCATCTCGATCAAAAACAATACGGTTTTATAAAAGGCGATGACGGCAAGGATTACTTTTTTCGTTATTCGTCGTTTGATGATACGGATAAAAGTAAAATATGTGAAAAACTTCTGGTAGATTTTGATCCAAAAGCAACGCCAAAAGGATACGTAGCCACAAAGATACAGGTGGTAGGTAAAGGAGCTGTAGGTTATACATCACCTGATAAATTTCTCTGTAGTGTAACGGATAAATTTAGAGATTTTGAAATTCTTGAATTTTCGAAATGGATGGTAATGGGTAGCTCTAGAAATCCTAACGAAGCGAAAGAAGATATGATTAATCGAGCTAAAATGATTGGAGCAAACGCACTTGTAAAAGTAGAATACTTTCGATCCACGGGGGAAGAAACGAGCGACAGCGGAAGAGGAACACATTATTTTACCATACATAGTTGTAGAGCAATAGCGGTAAATATAGGTAAAAGAGCCGCTTATTTAAAAAGCAAACTTGTTACAAAAACAAGAAGAGCTAAATTGTATAGGCTGATATTTTGGATAGTCATATTGTGTGTATCTTTAGGTTTATACGTTTCAAATAGAGTAATATTTGCAGTTATCCTTATCGTCATAGCGTATATATTTAGTCATGCTACGAATTACGATTGGTGGCTAGTAGAAATTTGAGAGCAAACAAGTTTTAAATACCGCTTAAATTAAGCGTCGATTAAATATTTTTTACGTATAATCGCAGGTTCAAATTTAACCGAAAAGGAACGTTATGGCAAATCACAAATCCGCCGAAAAACGCGCGAGACAAACCATAAAAAGAACGGAGCGAAATAGATTTTATCGCACCAGAGTAAAAAATATTACAAAAGCCTTAAGAGAGGCGGTCGAGAGCAAGGATCTAGACGCAGCGACTCAGGCTCTAAAAACGGCTAATGAAAGCTTCCACAGCTTCGTAAGCAGGGGCTTTTTGAAAAAACAGACCGCGAGCAGAAAAGTAAGCCGCCTAGCCAAACTCGTAAATTCTTTAAAAACCGCCGCGTAAGCGCTCCTTACGCGTAAAATTTAAATGCTAGCCGATAAACTAAAGCCTTTTTTGGATCGCTACGACGAGCTTTCGCGCATGCTTAGCGATCCCGCAGTTACCGCAGATATCGCCAATATGACTGCGTTATCTAAGGAGCAGCGCAATATCGAGCCGATCAAAGAGGCGGCTAGCGAGTATCTTAAAATTTTAAATCAGATCGAAGAAAACAAAGCCCTGCTAAGCGATGCCGATCTCGGCGAGCTAGCCAAAGAGGAGCTTAAAAGCCTAGAGACGCAAAAGCCGCAGCTCGAAGAAAAAATCAAAATTTTACTGCTTCCAAAAGACCCAAACGACGATAAAAATATCTTTTTAGAGATCCGCGCCGGTACAGGCGGCGATGAAGCGGCGCTGTTTGCGGGCGACCTGCTCGGCGCGTATCTGCGCTACGCCGATCTTCGCGGTTATAAATGCGAGATCGTAAGCACTAGCGAAGGCAGCGTCGGCGGTTATAAAGAAGCGATCTTGCTAGTAAAGGGCGCGGGAGCGTATTCGCGGCTGAAATTTGAAGGCGGCACTCACCGCGTGCAGCGCGTCCCCGAGACGGAAAGCCAGGGCAGGGTGCATACTTCCGCAATCACCGTAGCCGTCATGCCCGAGATCGAGGATAGCGAGATACAGATCAATCCAAATGACCTTCGCATCGACGTTATGCGTAGCTCCGGCCACGGCGGGCAGTCCGTAAATACCACAGATAGCGCCGTTCGCATCACTCATATCCCGACCGGTTTAGTCGTCACCAACCAAGACGGCAAGGACCAGCACAAAAACAAAGAGGCGGCGATGAAGGTGCTAAAGGCGCGCCTTTACGATATGCAGGAGCAGGAGCGCTTAGAAAAAGAGCGCAAAGATCGCAAGGATCAGGTGGGCACCGGCGACCGCTCGGGGCGAATTCGTACCTACAACTATCCGCAAAACCGCATTAGCGACCACCGCATAAATTTAACACTTTACCGCCTAGACGCGATCATGGCGGGCGGTTTGTTCGACGAGATCATCGATCCGCTCATCGCGCACTCTCAAGCCGAAGCGATCGCAAACGCGGGCTATTGAGCCTTTTAAAATTTAGACCTTACATCCACCCGCTTTACCAAATTTTGCCTCGATCAAAAGCACCAAGATGAAGAAAATTTTTTCGTCGTTAAACTTCGCAAGCTCGCGCAGGCCTTGATCTGCGCTTACAAGCTTGATGCCGTTTGATTTCAAAATCGCAGCGAGCTCGTCCGGATCAAAACACATTTTACCAGCGATCTCTCTAATATTATAGGACTCGATCGCGCCTATGATGCGGTCCATATTGCAAAAACCGGGATTTTTGCGCCTTAAGATCACGTCCAAAAACTCGCCCCAGAGCTTTACGAGCTTCTTTCGCCTTGTGATTATATGCAAGATCGCGACGCAAAGCAGGCTAAACCCCGCGATCCTGTGCAGGCTCATCCACGCCTCGTCGTATTCGCCGCGCGCAAAGTAGGCGCCCGAAAAGCTCAAAATGCAAAGCGCGCAGCCTAGTAACACGATGAGCGCAAATTTATAAACAATCCCCGCTTTAAGCATAAAATCTCCTTGCTTTTTTTTAAAATTTAGCGACTTCACGCGGAGTGCCTGCAAGCGCTAAGCTGCTGCACCGGTACGCCTCGTTGATCGCCGCTATCGTATCGCCTCGGCGTTGTTGTGCGGGCGGCACCGCTGCTTCACTTATACGCTCCGCGGGTCGCCATCATCGTATCACGGCGTTTGCGCTACTTGCACTGCGCTTTACCTACATACGCATCCTGTCGATCGCGGTTGCCATATTGCGGCATTTTATGCTGTCGTCGCCGCAATCACGCTGCGCCGCCTTGTGCTGCCGATCCGCCGTCACGGCCATACTGCTCGCTTCGATCGTCGCGCCGTTACGATGATGATTTGCACGAGCGAAGGTTATGCCATACGGCGCCGAGTAGGTACGTATCGCCGCTCCGCTTCTCGACTACGGTGTGCCGTCTGCGCCGCCGATGTGTTACGCGCCATCCGACGCGCTACCGATTTATCGCGACGCCCGCGCATCGCACCGCTGCCGTAGCCCGTTCATTTAGCACGCCGTTACGCTACCGATCGAGGCTCGGTTTAAAATTTTATTTAGCACCGTCTTCTTGGCAGATCATTTTGCGTTTAAATTTTACCGACTTAATTTCGCGCAAAATCGCGATCGAGCGCCGTCTACCGACCTCCAAGCCGCTCGCCACGCCGTAGTGCCTGCCCGCCGCCGACTGCGCGCGAGCGCCTAGCCACGTGGGTGCCGATGCCCATATATACGAACACCGAGTGCCTCGGCTAAATTTTATTGCCGCTTAATATAAATGAGTAATTTTAATAAATCTGGATTTAAAAAGATATGAATTTAAAGGCGAAATCCCTGGGCCGTGAAATTTAAAGGGCCGAATTTAAAGCTCTATCGTCTGCTCGAATATGCCCTCAAGCCCCGTTTGATGCACGATCGCTAGCATGCCTAGCCTCGGCAGATCCGCGCGCAACCTTAGTAGCAGCTCGCGCGCCGAGGCAGGATCGAGCGCAGACGTGATCTCGTCTGCGAAAACAAAGCTCGGCTTGTGATAATGAATACGTGCGAAACTAAGCCGCTGCGCCTCTCCGCCGCTTAAAATTTTAACGTAATCGGCGCGCGAGTTTAGCATGCGGGCAAATTTCTCAAGCCCTACGCGGCGTAAAATTTCTAAAAATTCCGCGTCGTCTGCGCGCGGCGGCTGCGGATAAGCGATAAGCTCCTTTAGGCTAAGCGGCGCTAGGTAGGGCTTTTGTGGGATAAACATCACGCCCGTACTCGGCAGGCTGATCTCGCCGCGGCCGTATCGCCAAAGCCCCGCCGCGTAGCGCAGAGCCGTACTTTTGCCCGCGCCGCTCTTGCCTCGCAGCATTATAAACTGCGCGGGCGCAAGCTCGAAGCGTAGATCCTCGATCAGCGGCTCGCCCGCAGGCGTGAAGACCGACAAGCCCTCGCAACGAGCAGAATTTTCGTCGCTTTGTGTGACGCAAGCACGCAGATTTGCGCTCTCGCCGTCCATGCGCGAAATGAACTCATAGATCCTCTGCACGCTCGCCGCCCACTCCATGATCTGTTTGTAATAGTCCATAAACCACGCAAATCCGTCCTGTACGCTGTAAAACGCCGAGCGCGCCTGCATCATGTCGCCAAAGCTCATCGCGCGCGACAAATACAGCGGCAAGCAGGCAAAGATCGGGATCAAATTGGTGATTTTTAGGTAGCTTGCCGAAAAGCATTCGAGGCGAAATTCCGTATTCATAATGCTGCGCCAATTTCTCATGATCTCGCCGAAGCTCGCGCGGAAGCGGCCGCGCTCGGCATCCTCTCCGCGCATAAAGGCTACGGCTTCTGCGTTTTCGCGCACGAGCAGCAGATCCGAGCGGTAATCGGCTTCGGCGCGCTGCTTGGCAAAATTTAGTCCCCTAAGCCTGCGCCCGATGAGATGCGTAATCAGCGAGCAAAGAAGAGTATAAATAAGCGCGACGTAGAGCAAAAAGCCCTCGATCTCAAAGTGCATGCCGAAAATTTTAAATTTCAGCACCTTAGAGACCTGCCACAAGATCGCAACGAAGGCGATGAGCTTGGCAAGATTATAGACAAGCGATTTTACGAGATCAACGCTTTTTTGCACGAGCAGCAAGCTGTCCTCGGCGATACGCTGATCGGGGTTGTCTATCTTTGCAATTCCCCGGTCTTCGGAAGCTTTGAACGAACCTTTGGCATCCGCTTCGGTTGCGGGGCACCCAGCCCGCGCCCTCACGGACGCCGCACGTTCGTTTAAATTACCCGTATCTCGTCCCCAATATTCTTTAAAATCTTCCTCACGCTGCTGGTTTAAATTTTCGTTCACATTGGTGCCACTCGCCTCGCTTGCAAGATACTCTGCGCGATCGCTCGCAGAGCCCACGCATTCGTTTAAGCCATCCGTATCCTGCTCCAAATATGCTTTAGTATTCTCGGCGTTTTTTG
The DNA here is from genome assembly GCF_938045775.1 of uncultured Campylobacter sp. Classification (GTDB taxonomy): domain Bacteria; phylum Campylobacterota; class Campylobacteria; order Campylobacterales; family Campylobacteraceae; genus Campylobacter_B. Next base: position 5,488 of record NZ_CALIBH010000231.1, on the reverse strand, counting down.
AATTTTTAAAATTCTCGTCGCTACGATCGTTTAAATTTTTATTCTCGCTTGCGCCGCTTTGCCCTGCCGCATTTTGCTCCGCCGTGCTCGGTAAAATTTCAAGCCTCTTTGCGTCTCTATGCAAAACCGCGCTGTCCGCCTCGGCTGCGGAATACTCTGCGCGCTCGTTTAAATTTTCATCTAAATTTACGTCGCCAGGTTTTTCTAAATTTGATCCGCCCCTGGCGCTGAAATTTCCATCAAGGCTCGTGCGGTAGAAGTTTGCGTTATGTAGCCATTTGCGCTCCATCATCGCGCTTAGCCGCTCGCGCCAGACGATTACGAGCAGTTTGCGAAGCCAGCTGCCGCAGACGATGAAAAGCACGATGAGCGCCGTGTAGAGCAAAAACTCGCCCACGAGCGCGGGAATGAGCTCGCCTTTAAGCTCGCTTAGCGCGTCGTAAAAGCGCTTATCCCACGCGTTCATCAGCACGCTGATTTTGATGATAGCGAGGCTAAAACCAAGCGCGAGCAGCAGCAGCGCCCACAGCTTCGCCGCGCCCTTGCCGAACCAGTGCGGACGTAGAATTTCAAAAAATTGCTTTAGCGTTTTCAAATTTTCTCTTTAAATTTTAAAATTTAGCGCCGGTTACAGCGAGATCGCGGGATTAAATTTGATCCTGCAAGCTCGCGAGCGGATTTTATGCTCGCAAGTCTGCGCGTTTAATTCGCTCGGAATTTCACGAGATTAAATTTATCGCCCTCGCCCGCCCGCGCTAATCAATCGCTAATCAACCAAATCGCGAGTTAAATTTTAATACCGCGATTTTACCCGCCTCGCTACGTGCTACTTGCGACAAAGCTTGGCCTCGCGCCTCTACGCTCGCTTTATCCGAGCTCTTATAAAGCGCGGAATTTATCCAAGGCCGCGTGCGAGTTCGGTCAGTCCGAGTTCGCATAAGCGCAAAATTCCATCCGCACCTAATACGTATAATTTAGCGTCAACATAAAATTCCGCGGCTCGCCGTAGTAATTATTCATCCCTGCGACGCGATTTTGCGTATTTTGAAAATACTTCTTATCCGTGATGTTTTTGACCGCAAAATTTACGCTAAAGTGCTTGTCAAAATGATAGCCGACATTTGCGTCCCACAGCGTGTAAGCTTTCTGCGGCGCGGCGTAGTACGCAACGTTTTCGCGATATATCGAAGCGGTTTTGCTCTGATAGCGCACGCCCGCACCCAGGGTGATCTTACGATTTTCGCCGAGCGGAATTTCATAGTTCGTATAGAGCTTAAACAGATGCTTCGGAATGTAGCGTTTGGCGTTTGCGCCCTTGCTATAATCGACCGCTGCGGAGGTTCTTTCCGTCTTTAAATAGACGCTGCGGTTGAAAGTATATCCTGCGAATAATTTCCAATTCTCAGTGAGCGAGCCTTGCAGCTCGGCATCCACGCCGCGGCTTCGCACCTTGCCCTCGGCGATGGAGTAGTTCGTATTAAGAGGATCGCTCATCGCCCTATTTTTCTGAATGATCTGAAATAGCGCGACATTCGTATTAAGCGCGCCGTCAAAAAATTCTCCCTTCACGCCGGTTTCTAAATTATAGCCGACGACGGGATCTAAAATTTTACCGTCTTTATCGCGCGCGGCTTGCGGCTTAAAAATTTCGGCATAGCTTGCGTACCACGAAAAATTATCCGCAAAGTCCCAGACCACTCCCGCATACGGCGTGAAATCCGATTTGCTCGGGCTTGCGCTATGCGAAGCCGTGCCGCGCAAAATATTATAATAATACCTGCTGTAAGTTACCTTCGAAAAGCGCCCGCCGAGCAAAAAGTGAAAATCGTCGGTTAAGTTTAGTCTAGTCCCGAGCGAGATCGCGCGCTGCTTTATGGTAGTGGAGCTTCGGTCTTTAAACGTAGCGGCACTGCTCCAATCGGGCTGGGCAATCCTTGAGCGGTCCCAGTTATAAATATTCATCCCCAGCGACGCCAGAGACGAATCTCTCGTCCTAGTCTCGCGCCAATTGAGCTTTTCGTTGCTAAGCGAGCCGTTTAAGAAAAAGTCGTGCTTCTGCCCAAATGCTTCGAATTTGCCGTCTAGCCCCGTTTGAAACCCGATCTCTTTGGAGTCGTTATCGTAAATTCTATATCGCACCGTATGCGACGTAGTGCCGTTGTAAGGATTTGCTCCACCGAGCGCTCCGAATTTTAACATTCTGTCGCTATCGGTATAATTGAGCCTCGCATAGGCTTTCAGATCATCGCTAAATTCGTGCGAGAGTTCGCTGTAGACGTTAAATTTTTTATATTCGCTCTTATCCCAGTTTGAGCCGAAGTAGCTTCTGCGCGGTAAATTTAATAAATTTTTTTGATTATCTAAGACGGGCACGCCGTAAATATCATAGACGCCGACGGTTTTTTGCCACAAAAATCCTGTGCTAAGAAGCGTCTTATCGGCCACGTCAAATTCCGTCGAAACGCCGACGCCTTCGCGATAGCCGTTGCGCGGATAGTCCTTAAACGAGCCCGTTTTACTTAAAATTCCGATCAACCGCGCGCGTGCCGTACCGCTTTGATTTATCGCGTCCGTAACGTCAATCATACCGCGATAATTATCCCAGCTACCGCCGCTTAGACTTGCGTTAAAGCCGAACTGATCGCTCGGGCGCTTTCGGATTAAATTTATCGTGCCGCCGGGCTCGCCGTTGCTTTGCGTAAGACCCGCTACGCCGCGCAGAACCTCGACGCGATCGTAGAATTCCAAATCGGTAAATTCCTTCGATGAGCCCAGCGGCCCGAACACGGAGCTAGAAACCGAGCTTGCGATGCCGTCTTCTTGGATATTATCGACATAAAAGCCACGCGAGACGATGCGATTGCCGCCCGCGTCGTTATTTAGCGAAATGCCGGTGGCGTATTTTGAAAGAGCCTCTTCGGCGTTGTGCAAGCTCAGATCTTTTAAAAGCTGATTGGAGATGACGCTTATGGATTGCGGCGTTTCTCTTATGCTTAAATTTAGCCCCGTCGCGGTGCTCATATTGCCCGTCGTATAAGAGCCCGTGCCCTCGGTAGTGGACAGATCGGCCTTGCCCGTGACGTTTATGGTGCCGAGATTATCGCCGTCTGAGCTTTGCGGCGTAGAATTTGCCGCGCTACCGCTTTGCGACGTGGAATTTACGACGGTAGAACTCGCTGACTCTTGCGTAGAGTTTTTCGGCGCCGCATTATTGGCGGCGAAATTTGAAGCAGGCGGCGCGGAGCTCTGCGATGCAGCGTTTGGGCGCGAGCTTTCATTTTGTGCCGCGACAAGCCAAAACGGCGAGCAAAGTAGCGCAAAAGAAAGTAAAATTTTACCCTTTTTCATAAAAATCCTTTTTAGATTTTATAATCTATATCAATTTACTGGCGGGATTATCTTACAATTCCTCTTAAATAATAATAAAATTTTTAATAAACTAAATCATAAAATTTTATATGCAATTACTAATTTAACGGAATTTAATAAGATATATTGATGAATTTTCAAACAAAATTTCTATGAATTTTAAAAAGTATATGAATTTGAAAAACGAAGGATTGAAAAATTTAAAATTCTAAAATTCCGCCGCTTTAAAATAACGTAAGCGACGGAATTTAGCGTTTATCGGTGTTTGGTCTTGCGATTATGATAGCACTAGCACCGGTACAAGCGCATTGTGCAAGATATCCTCGGAGACGCTGCCTAAAAAGAGCTTTTTGAAAAACCCTTTCGTAAAGGCGCCGGTAGCGATCAGATCGAGGTTATTAGCGCGGCGATATTTGATGATCTCATCGGCGGGAACTTCGGCTTGGATGCATTTGAAAGTGGCATTTTGAGTGCCTAAAATTTCGCGCGCCAGATCCAGCATCCGCTCGCCCTCTGTGGCATCGAGATTTACGTGCAAGACATGCTTATGTGCGCTCGCAAGAAGCTTTGAGCTCTTTATAAACTCAAGCGTGCGTTTCGCCGCGTCAGTGCCGTCAAACGCGATGAGGACGGAGTTAATCGGCGAAAATTCTTTATTTACGAGTAGCGACGGCACGTGAAGCTCCTTTATCAGCACGCTTGCGTTAAAGCCTACGTCCTCGTTATTTGAGCCCTTGATACCGAGTACAAAAATCTCGGCTTCGTCCTTGTACTCGGCGATAACGTCGATAAAATCGCCATCTTTAATGATCTTACTCGCCTTCACACCCGCAGCAGTCGCAGCGCAGATATATTCATCCAGCATCGCTTCAGCTTCTTCGTGGTCCTTTTCCGCATCCACGCCGCCTAATGTGGGACTTCCGTAGCTATTTGCAAGGATATCATTCTCTCCTAGGACGATTCCGCCTGCGGCTAGCCCATAAAAATTCTCGCCAAGCTCCGGGATTTCAACCACATGAATAAACACGAGCTCGGCACCCAAGGTTTTAGCGACGTAAATTCCATAATCTCTAACCGCCGGGGCAAGCGCATTTTGATCGACGCAAGTGATGACCTTTTTCATTTTTCGTCCTTTTAAAGATAAAATTTTAATCAAAATAAGCTTATCAAATTTTGTATAAAAGTTATTTAAATTCGGCAGACTTGAATTCGGCACGGACGATTTTGTGAAATTTAAAGCCGCGTCGTAATGGATATGTGAGGTGCAGGTATGCTTGCGACAAGTTAGCTCGGACTCAGCGTGGCAGGTGGGCGCGCTGTACAGACGCGGCAGACAAGGTGCGGCGCGGGCGGTTTTAAAATTTATCAAGCCGCTAAAAGTGCGGTTTAAAGCGCCGTTATTGCGGTTAGTAGCCCAAAGATGATCCCCGGGAAATTTGCTGCGGCGAGCGGATAGTCCTTTTTGGGCTTTAGCAAGTCGTAGCTAAGCTATATCGTGCAGTTTATCGCGGCTGCTAGCGGCTGGAGAAACGGGACTTTGTTGCCGTCTAAATTTGCCATTATGTTCGGCACATAGGATATGTACATAATGACCGACAGACATGTGCCCGCCCAACCTAAAATTTCTGAATTTCTTTCGCTCATCGGCTTTCCTTGTTTTTAAGATACGTTTCAAATTCGCGAATGAAACGGAGCGGGATTTTAATACACCAAAGATAAGAAACAAATTAAAAGATGGCTAGAAATAAAATTTGACTTTAAATTTATCGCAACGGCTTCTGGTCTCTCGCGTCTGCGTAAATTTTAAAGCGGCGTTTGCAGCGTGCGTTTTAAAAATAGAGAAATTTAAAACGCCGGACAATGGTTGAAATTTAAATTTCAAAGAGATAAAATTTTAAACGACTGAAGCCAAATTTAAGTAAAATTTTGTAGGAAAATTACGGTAAAATTTTAAAAATATGAGAAGTAAATTTTATAATTTCTCGGACGTTAAAGATGGGGCGTTTGCCCTAAGTGCGGAGGCGAACTGCAAGATTATGCCGAGATAGAAAAGTGGAATCAAGCAGAAAAGAATAAAAAGCTTGAGAAATATTATAAATTTGAAAAAGAGTGGCTAAAG
>NZ_CALIBH010000230.1 GCF_938045775.1 uncultured Campylobacter sp. | reverse complement strand
CGGCGCTTACGGGCAATTTCCTAACCACCACCGGCGATAGCATCGCAAGCGACAAGGCGCTTGTGGCGCAGTGTGGATTCGACCTCGCAAAGGGCGCGGATTAGCGGCTGCGGGGAATTAAAGATAAAATTTAAGAGGTAATTGTGAAATTAAAATTTTTCTCTGCCTTGATTTTAGTCGTGTTGCTTTGCGGCTGCTCGACGCTCTCGCAGGACAGCAAGGAGGCTTTGTTTGCAACAGGCGCGAACAGATGCGACGTCGCAAGCTCGCTAAATAAGGAGCAGCCAAACCGCTGCGTGAAGCGGCAAAAAATCGACGCCGAAGCCGCGCGAAAGGCGCAAGAGCAAGCTGCATCGCAAGACGCGTTTAATTCATTCAGAGCAAATAGCGCCCAAGCTCAGCAAAGAGCGCAGCAGCAGTATATCGCCACGCAGCGAAGCCTAATGCAGCAGCAATCGCAGCAGCAACTGGAGCAGATGCAGCAGCGACAAAATATGCGAAATTTACAAAACGAGCAGAACTGGAATAGGCTGCGTAATCTGGAAAATATAAGTAGCGGCGGAATTTAGCCGTGAATTTTACAATTTGATCTAAATTTTAATTCGCGCGACTTTAATTCTAGATCAATTAATCTCGATAAAATATGATGAAATTTTAATCAAAATACTCAAAAATCAAATGATGTCTTAAATTTTAAGGGCAGACAGCTGAATGCTAGAAAATTTTAATTGATTTTAAGTGATGAAATGGTGACCCACAGGGGATTTGATTATAATATATATATCGCCTAAAATAGGCAATATGTAAATTTTGGTTATACACTTTTTTATACAAAAATTTTAGTAAGCATCTAGCGGGATTTATAAATTTTATGAAAAAATCAATTATACCAAAGTTGCGCGAAATCAAAAGAAAGGATAGCTAGTGAAAATTCCCCCAGAGCTTTACTTAAAATTTGCAAAAGATATAGAACCGGAAATCTTTGAGAACAAAACGCCCAAATTTCACCTGGACGTTTTGAAATTTATCGACGGCGCGGATCAATACAAAGCCGTAGTTATATTTCGCGGTAGCGCAAAAACTACGCTACTCAATAAAATTTACGTCGTCAGCAGGCTGTATTTTTATGCAGAGCCTTTCATTATGATAGCTTCTGCAAACGATACGAAAGCAAAGCTATTTGTCGAAGCAATCAAAAATTCGATCGATAAAGCAGCTGCCAAAGGTTACGCGATAGAGCGCGGTAAAATTTGGAATAAAGACCGCATAGAGGTCGTCGTTAATCGCGGTAAAAAAGACAGGAACGGAAACGATATTGAGCGAACCTGTCACGTAGTATCACTCAGCTCCGGGCAGGATCCGCGCGGCGCTAATATCGATAATATGCGTCCGACGCTTATCATCGTCGATGATTTGGAAAGCAAAGACGGGCAATTCCCGGTTGGGAACAAGGCGAGCCGCCAAAAGCTTAGAGGTTGGTTTTATGCGGATCTGCTCCCCGCCGTGCACCCAACTCGCGGCAAAGTGGTAGTGTTAGGCACAATCTTGCACGAGGACAGTATCTTAAATAATATCGTAAACAATGAGAATATAGAAGAAACCAATAAGCAGGGATGGCAACATATAAAAATTCCTATCATAGAAAACGGCGCGAGCGCATGGCCGTCTCGTTTCCCTTTACCGCGCATAAAAGCAATACAAAATCAACTCGTCTCAAAGGGGCTTGCAAATGAATTTTATCAAGAGTATATGTGTGCGGCGATCGATCCGCAAAGAGCGATTTTCAAACGCGAGTATTTTCGCTACTTCGAGCGCGTAGAATACGACATCGGCGCAGAACCGGAAGCGCTAAACATTACGGACGGCGTCAACATACGAACGCTGCAAATCAGAAAGGCTATAAATTTAACGCTAGGCGGCGAAAAAATAGAGCTTGCAAAATGTCAAATTTTTACAACGATTGATCTGGCAAGCGCAAACGGCCGTGACCAAACAGCGATGATAACCTCGGCTATCGACAACAGAAATCGCATATTCATAATAGACATCAGCGCCGGGCACTGGACACCGTTTGAGAAGAGCGTCGAGATTATACGAATTTTTCAAATATTCGGCTGCACCAGGATAGGGATTGAAAAAGCCGGAATGCAAAACGATTTTTTCTATACGATTGACATCATACAAAAAATGACGGGAGTGCACCTACCCATTGATCAACTTAGCCACGGCGGAAAGGCAAAAAATACCCGCATATCAAACCTAGAGCCATATTACCGCACCGGGCAAATTTATCACAACGCAAGCATCGACTCAAGTACCGAATTAGAGGCGCAACTCCTTAGCTTCGATAGCGAAGTCGAGAGCAAAGAGGACGACCTGATGGATGCGCTCGCATATTTGCAGCAATATATCGTAGGACGAGAATTTGACGAGCCAGACTACGAGGACGAGGACTACGAGGGCGCCGAAGCATGGGCATAAATTCGCGCTGGCAGGACAAATGCAGGCGGACACCGCTCCCGCAGGCGCAAAGCCCTAATGCTTACGCTCGTTTCGCAGATCGTGGGACAAAAAAATGCGGGCTTAAATTTTAAGCAGATAATAAAATGTGTTCGTATTTTTCGCGGGACAAAAAGTCTAAATTTTGAAATTTTTCTCTACACCGTCAGTATTGGGCGGAAAATTCCGAGTGGGGTCATAGCCCCCTCGTCAAGAGAGTAAGTGGGCGCTATCAAAGCCCCACAGCAGCGCGCCTGCAGTAGATTATGACATAGGCGCAGGCAGGTGCATAGGATTTTAAGCAAATAGTTATCAAGACCGAGCCGAAATTGCGCGCGAAACTTAAGCGGCGCGCGTCTAAATTTTCACACTTTCCTTAAGCGAAAACGAACAAATTCGCGTTATTTTTGCTGCTTGAAACTTAAACTTAATTTTCACGGCTCTTTAAAATGCCTATTTTAGGGCGTTTTATAAAATTAACTATTGAAAATAATTCTTTTCAAAAAAATGTATTTTCACGAAATTCGACCCCAAACTCTGCCCCAAACCTTAAGCCGATTTTGCCTCAATCAGCCCATACTTCAGCGTCAAAAATCTGCAATCTGTCCCGAAAACGGAGCGGTGCACCCCCGAAAAACCCGCGTGCCGCCCCCTCCCCCGTCGGTATTTCCTACTATCTGTTCTGCGAAGCTTCGCGCGCTGATTCTCGCGCCAAGGTGCATGCGTAAGCAGGCGGCGTTGGCGCTTACCCGGCGCAAAAAACCTAAAACTCTGCGGTTGTTTCGTCTTTGATGAGATTTGATTTTTCAATCAAATTGCTATCAATAAAATTATGCCACTAAGCCTTGATAATAAAACGCGAACAATACGAATTTATATTTTATGAAGCTACTTATAGTAAGAAAGTTTTTAAGTTGATTCTTTTTTAAATTTAGAATCCAAATCTTTAAAGAGAGAGCTGTCGATGATTTTATTAATCCTATCATCGTCCTTTTGAGCTTCAAACTTATTGCACCGATATATTTTCTTTGGATCGAATATGTCATTATATATATCACATAATCTTTTATTACACCACTCTATATCATCGGGCAATTTTTTATTTTTAAAAGAAATAGTATAATGATAGTCGTTGCCTTTACGCTCAATATTAATATCTTCATATTGAGCGCATATATAATTCTTTAATATCTCAATGTATCTTTTAGGTAGTCCAAGCTGCGCACCTATAAATTCACATATCTGTTTGCCACTTTTTTCTATAGCACTTTTATTATAAAGAGATAATCCGTCTGTATCCGATTCTCTTAGCTGAAAATTTAAATAAGTATCATCTGTTTGATTTTTAAGAACTCTTATAAGAATTGTGTCTCTGTTATGCATATTTAGGTACTAATATACTATCTTTTGGATAACAGATTGTATCTTTTTTAGGCTTTAATAATTTGTTTATATCTTCTTCTGTAATTCGATGTACTCTATAGTTTTTGTTTTGATCATTTTCAGTTTTTTTCGCCTTTTTGTATATGTCGCTGGCGGTAACATAGTAATCGCTATTTAAATTCATAATGCTATCTATATTGAAAATATTCTCGCTCATACAAAATTTATACAGTTTTTTTAAGTCTTGCATATAAACCTTATTTTTTATTAAGTCCATAATATTATCTATAGTATAAACATTTTTATCTATATATAATTTATGCAATTTTAGTTCTCGTATAAGAATTTTATTCTCATTATATATTTGTAGTTGTAGAGTATAGTCCTCTTTTATCTCTAAAGAGACTATTACGTCGCCATCACCTATCGTAAATAACCCAATATTGATATAATATCGTTCAGGAATATTTTTAGCTATCGCATATGCAACCGCCAAAGTATTATCTGAAATAGACTTATCGTTTTTATCTAACGGATCTTTTTTATAATTTGATATTTCTATAAATTTATTTTTTAATATTTCTTGTTTTTTTGACATTGCCTGATTTCTCTTTTGTGATTTCAATGCCTTCTTCAAGTGTACCTGCCGAACGCTCAATCTCTTCAATTGTCTTATTTATGGCTTCTTGTAGAGTTTTTAAAGTATGAAAAGACATATAGGTCTCCGCAACGATTTTATCGGTCAAAAATAGAGCCAGCTTAACATCTCTGGACGCAATAGAAAGTGAAAAGCCGTTAAAATACACTGTTTGAGCCTCTTTTATGCCGTCTACATTTTGCATACCATTTTTCCTTTTCTCTATAAAATTTATACTAGATATTCTTAAGTTTTACTTAAAGCATCATAGACTACTACAAATTATTTCTGTATAATAATGTGCTCTTTAACGCCCATTCGCTACTCTATTGCAAATCATCACAAGAGAGTAGATAATATATCGGTTGCTGTATGGTTATATTAATCAGGTCTTGCTTAAAAAGTAATTAAAGTAATGACGTAAAGAATATTTATATTGTAGCGCCCCGCCTATTGAAGCCTAGTTAAAATTTGAATAAATTCTTGATTAGATTTTATGGATATGCTAGAGGGTTATAATTTCCCTCTGAGATTGCCGCGATCTCCCTCCGTGCCCGCTCGCTCTCCCGCGATAGAAAAATCTTGGCAGGGGCTGCCGCCTACAAGCACGTCTATTTGTCCGCGATACCTCGTAGCGTCTAGGGTGCGGACGTCCCCATAGAAAGGCACGCCCTGATGGTTTCCTGCGTTGGCTTCATAGCTACGGCGGGCGAATTTGTCGATTTCGCAAGCAAAGATTGTGCCGCTACAGCCGAAAACCTTGCGATGCGCCATCTCCGCTACGCCGATGCCTGAAAAGATAGTCGCTAGATACATTTTAGAAAAATCTTAAATTTTGGAATTATCGGTTTTTGCATTTTCTCTCTCTTTGATGTAGCGCCCAAGGAGGAGAGAGGACCCCTTGAGCGCGGTGATTATATGGCGGCGCGTCCTAAATTTTATAAACTCGCCGTAGCAGATCGTGCAGGTCTAGCCAAACCCTCGCGAAGTTGCGGGATCGGTCGCAAGCTCGCACCATAGCGAGCCCGCAGCCAAGCCTATTGCCCGCAATTTTATGCCGCCGCAAACTCGCCGTAGCGGGCTACTATTTCGAAAACTTCCCGATCTGCGGGCGGGAGATCAGCGCGGGATCAAATTTCTTGGGCGCAAATTTACGCTGTTTTTTCTCATCGCGTAGCCGCTTGAGGCTCTGCACGTCGAAGGCAAACCCCTCCGCATCCGCCACCTCTTTGAAAATTTCAAGCTTGTGATCAATCTGTTTCTGCTTTTTCTCTTTTTCCGAAGCGCTCATCTTTTGCAGCTTTTCGTTATATTTGACCGCCTTTTCGACCTTTTCCTCGTCGTCGCTATCAGGCACCTTTACATATTCAAGCTCCATCTTTTGCTTGCGTAGCTTGCCGAGCTCGCTATTTAGCTCTTTTTGTTGATTGAAACGGCGCGCGCCCACGCTACGTTTTAGGATGCCCGCGTATCCCAGCTCGTCCTTGTTGTAGTCTTTCGGCGCGTAATCTTTGTCGCCCGTGATGTCTGAAAGAGCCTGCTCGCCGAGCTGCTGCCCGTATCTGCCGATCGTAAAGCTCGGTAAATAATTTTTAGCTAGCTCTTTTGCGCGCTTGCGAGCGCTTTCCGCCCCGCTATCCTCTTTACTCTCTATGTCATAGCCTAAAGGGCTTTTGCCAAAAAATATGATCTGCACTAATCCACCGATAAAGCCTCCTCCTTTAAGATCAAACATTTCGTCAAATCTAAAGCCGGGGACCGCACGACCTGCGTTAAAATAGGTATCGCTATTTCCGACCCTAGCCCAAGTTTTGAGACCAAAAACGTTAGGGAATTTCGAGCTTTGCGCCCACTTCGGCTTGGTTAGATTTTCCTTTTCAGTATCTGCGATAATCGAGCTTAGCGACAGCCCCGCGGCGTCCGCAGCTATAAAGGCTGCCTGCATCATCGCGAAACGATGCGGGTTTTTGAGTATCGCTTTGATCACCATCGGCGTCGATTTGACGGAGTAGTGCAAAAACGGCGTCAGACCGCTTTTGTCGAGCTTGCGTAAAAAGCCGTTGAAATGGGTGCTATAATCGACGTAGTGATACTGCGCATCGCTCATCGCCGCTGCAAGCTCCTTTTCGCTAAATTTAGAGAGGTCGCCCGCGGCATATCCGCGTTTTGCAGCGATCGCGTCGAGGTTTTTCTTAAACCGCGCGATTTTGAAAATTTCATCCTCCCAAGCGTAGGCTTTTCTGACCGCCCTACCCAGCGCGGAGCCCTCGCTCATGTAGATATTTTTACCTGCGGCGGTTAAAAAATCCATAGCCGTGCCTAGCACTCCGAAAGCTTCGCTATCGTTTTTAGGCTTAAGCCCCTTAATCGCGCCCTCCAGATCGTCCATAGCGCTATCCAGCCCCAAGCGACGCGCGAGCTTCCAATACTCCTGCCGCTTCTGCCGCCCCAAAAGCGCCCAATTCGCAAGAGCCTTTTCGTCGCCGTGCAAAAATGCTAACACCACGTTGCTCGCGACGTTATAGATGTGCGTAAAAGGATTTTTGACCGTGACGTTCACCTTGATGTGGTCTATGAGCGGCTTCCAGTATTTCTCAAACACGCCGAGCTGCCCGCCCAGAGCCTGCGTGCTCTTTAGCGCCTCCGCCACCTCTTTTGGGACGTATTTGCCCGCAAGCGCGCCGAATTTCTTTATGCCGCCTCCGACGGTTTCGTCACTGATCCGCACGTATTGCCCCTGCTTTGCGGCTGCGGGGATCTCATCGAGCCCGAAGCGATCCGCGATACTTTGCAGTGCGCGAGCTTTAAGAAGCTGCGTGCGCTGCTTTGCGAGAGTATTTGCGACTACGAAGCTGATGTCCGTGCGAAGCCCCAGAGCTCTTTTTTGCGCCTCGCTCAGGTCTTTACGGGCGAAAAATTTATCAAATGTCCTGCTTATTTTGCCACGCTCGTTTTGCATATACTCGTCGTAATAATGCCCGATGTAGTCGGTGAGCTTGTTCTCCTGCTTCAGCGCACCTGCCTTGATGAGCTCGTTTGCGTTATGATCGATCGCGTCGCGTAGCTTTTGATAGGTCGCTTGCAGCTCCTCGGGGAGATCAGCTCTAGCTATCTTTCCATCCAGGGCGTTAAATAGCTGCTCGCTCTGAGCGGCGTCAAATTTGTCGAGATACTTCGCCGCAGTGCGAGCCTGCGCATTAATAGCCGCGCTCTCGCGAAAAAAGCTCTCGATCGCGCCGTCTATCTGCCGCTTTGCCGCGTTTCGTAGATCGAGGACGCTCATCCCCTTTTTCACCAAAGCGGGGGTATTTTCGCCCTCAAAGATGCGATCTACCGCGTTTTCGTATCTGTTGATACCCTTGCGCCATAGAGTATCGACAAACTGCGCCCATTTGCCGTCCGCGCCGCCGTATGATCCCAAAAGCGCGTCCGTCTTACCCAGCAGATCGTTCATCGTAGGCATATCGGGGTTGAAAGGATCTGCCTGCCGCGCCGCGCGATCGTATTCGGCTTGTAATTTCTCCTGCTTTGCTTTGCTTTCTTGAGCGATTTTGGCTTTGAAAGCCCTCTTGTCGGCTCTTTTTAAAATTTCCTCCGCCTTGATCGGGTCTTTTTCATTTAGAAATTTTGCCTTGGTCTCGAAGCTATAATTTTTCAGCGCCTCATCGCCGCCGAAGAGGCGATCAAACATCGTCTCGTTTGCGCGAATGCTCTCGTCAATATGAGCCTTAGAATAGGCATTGATGCGCGCCCTGCCGCCCTCGTCCATATCGATGAAGATCATCTGCTCGTCGCCATTTTTGCCGCGCTTTTTGAATGTGAAGCCATCGCGGCTGATGTGAGTTAGCTTGGCGCCTGCGATGTCCTTTTTGAGCCGCGCGAGTTGGCTTTCGCTTAGGTTCGTCTGCACCCCTTGCGAGAGCGCGTCGAAATTGCCCGTCCTTACGGCATCCAGCACCTCGCCCGCGGTGTCGTGATTTTTGTAGCTATCCTTGTAAATTTGCTCTACGCTCTGCTCTAGCTCCTGCTCGATGTTTGGGCGGCGCTTTTTGATCTCGCCTCCTATATTTTCGATCTCGCTTGCTTTGAACTTAAGTGGCTCCTCGTTTGCGTTCACGCCGCCGTCTCGCAAAACGATCGTATCGTCCGGGCTAACGTCAAAGGTGCTTAGCGGGTCTTTCTGCGCCCTTGCAGCATCGTCCAAGCCTAGGCGCGTCTGCACGTTTCTAGCCTCCGCTTCGCCGTGCAGCTTCGCGTAGTTCGCATCGCCGCCTGTGCCGCCCGTTGCAAAGCCCTCTTTGCTCTGCACCCAGTGTTGGATCTCGTGTATCAGCGTGGATCTGTCTTTTAAATTTTTAAGGGCGATCGTGTTACTCTGGGGATCGAAATACCCCGCCTCACCGCTTTGATAGATATTCGGGCTTGGGCTGAAATCGCCACTATTTTTGACGTGTTTGATCTGATTGCTCTCAAAAACGATAAGATACGGCTTCGCATCCACTCCGTCGATGTCTTGCATAACTATGCCGTCATAACCTTTCGACTTCAAAAATTTTTTAAAGCCGTCGCTTTGTTTATCGGGGTAGAGCTCTGTGTTTATCCCTTTGGCTTCGGCTTCGTCCAGAAGCTTTTGCGCTTTTGCGCTGTATGGAAAAGATAGATCGATAGGGTTGTTTGATTTTAGATAGACTTTATAGATTTTGCCGTGTTCTCTAAATTCATTCGCGATCTCTTTTTCCTGCGAAAACCAAAACCCATATCCGCTCTTATCAAACTCGCCTTTAAACTCCGTAATGTCCTTTGCGGAGCTTCCGTGATAAAACACTTTCGGGCTTCCGTCCGCGTTCTTGGTGATAGGCGCGCTGTGTTTGTGCCAATTTTGCAAATTGACGTCGTATCTGACCTTTGGGTTTTCAAATTCCATAGGCTTTTTAAGGTTTCTGTCAGAGTAAAAGGTTATAATGTCCTCAAAGTCCGCAGGTCGAGGTAATTCGGCCGTGTAAGGCGTCCCTGCGGACTTGTTACTTGCTACGAGCCTAAATCTCACCCCCTTGTCATCTTGCCATTCATAAACTCTAGCATTGCGTTTATTTATAAAAGGCTCTTTATACTTTGCTAAATATTTACGCATGCTCTCGCCTAAATCTAAAAGCTCTTTTTTGCTTACATATCCTTCGCTGCCCTCATTGTTAAGGTGTCTTATTTTTATATGCTTTGCTCCCTCGCTTCTATCGCCCCTCGCATATCTTAAAGCTCCCTCTATTTGATCTAGGTCTTGCTTTACATAGGTTGCTACTTTATTATTGTAGGTCACGTTGTAGATGCCGCGCTTTTCCTTTTGCCTCGCATCCTTTGCAAGTATCGCACCGGACGGAGCGTCGCTTTGCATCTTTACGACCTTTACATCCCTGAGCTTTGGATAGGCCTTAAACAGCTCATCGTGCTTTAGCAGATCCCCGAGCTTGCCGCCGCTTTGAAATTTAGGATTTAGTTTCGCGTCGCCGTCGCCGATCTCAAATTTCCAAGCGCCGTCCTTGTCCCGAAACCAGCCCGTATCTCGCCAAATTTCTAACTCATTTTTTCCCTCTTTCGCCATAGCCTGCGCTTTGCTTAACTTATCCGCTTTCACGGGGGCGTATTTTAGCTCGGCATAGGCTTTCTCTCCTGCAAAGATTTGAGGCTCGAAATCAAGCCCCGTCTTGTTCGCGACCTTTGTTTTTGCAAACTCGGCGGCGTTAAATAGCGTCGTTTTGGCACGAGATTTGATCTCATCGCCTAGGGCTTGCGCGAAAAGATCAGCTCGATCGTTTGCGAGCGTTGGATAGGTCTTTGCCTGCTTTGCGGCGTAGGCTTTCATACTTGCGCGGAAACCCTTTCGGATCACTGCGACGCCGCCGAGCCCTGCGATGAAGCCCGCCGCAAATCTCTCGGGGCTAAATTTGCCCTCCTCGTCGGTAGCGTTAAGCATGCCGCCGCTAAGTCCTCCCGCAAGATGAGAGGTGAGATTAACGTTTACGAAGCCCTTTTTCATATCCTCGTTTAGCTTTGTGCCTTGCTTGGCGGAGTCTGCGCCCTCGTTTGCCGCAAGATCGCCGCCTTGAGGCTCGCTTTTTAGCGCTGCGCCGCTTTGATCTGGCGCATCTTGTGCTGAAACCACTCGCTGTTTTGAAGCTGCGGCATCAGCTGCGCTATCGCCTGAAGCGGCCCCGTATCGTTCCACGAGCTCATCGCCCGCGGCATTTTTTGCATCCTCGCCGCGGAGTATAGCAGCAGATCCGCGCTGCGATGATACCTGCGCATCGCCTCCCGGTCCCCGCTCCGCTCGGCTTGGAGTATCGCCGAGATCAGAAACGCCCTTTGATACTCGCTCATCTTTTCCGCCAGCGCCTGCGCCGTTTGTGTGGACTCCGCGCTGCGGCGCGTCTGCGTTTGCTTTGCCATTTTGCACCCTCCTTATTTTGCCATCTTTAATGGTCCAATCTTTCATTTGATTGTTTACGATGTCGTCGTATTCGGCTTTTGCGACCTTGGCGTCGATATAGTTTTTTAAAAATTTTATATCTCCGTCGTCGTATGCCTGCATCGCCGCAGCCTGCACGTCGGGAGCAAAGCCCTTGCTCGCCAAGCGCGCGCCGTATTGCTCGGTAGTGTAGGGGTGAGCTTTGATGTCGTTTTCCACCCGCCAAATGAAATTTTGCCCGGCATACATAGGATCGACGTCCGCACCGTCGTTGTAGGCGCGGGTGTATCGAAGCTCCGCTTCGCTTGGTTTTATGCGCGAGTTTAGAAGTTCTCTTTGTGCGCGAGCTGAAAGGGTAGGATTTTCCTTTGCTATCCTTTCCGCCTCTCTTTGCATAGCGGCAAATCGCTCTATGCCGTCCGCCCTCATCTGGGCTAGCTCCTCCGCGCGATCGGCGACGCGGCTTTGATACTCTCTCGCCCACTCAAGGCGGTTTGCGAGCTCGTAAAGCTCGTCCGCTTTTTTAAACGCGCTCTCGCTCAAATGCGCCGAGCGGCTCGCACCGCGGTCAAGCTCGCCCAAAATTTTATCTGCGGCATCATCCGCCACGTTTTGGGTTTTGAGATACTGCCTTACCTGCGCTCGCGGATCTAAATCCGCCTGCGCTGCGGCTTCGGCATTCTGCGCGCCTTGCGCCGCAGGGGACGAGGACGATTTGATCTCCTGCGCCCCGCTCGCGGCTTTGATCTCCTGCGCGCCTTGCGGGGCAGAAGCTGTATTTGTATGCGCCGCCGCATCATCCGCCGCACGAGCAGCGCTCTGCTCGCCCCCTGCCGCATCGCTCGCATTCGTTTTCGCGAGCTCGTCCGCTTTTGCTTCTTGGGCGCCTTGCGCTGCATCGCTCGTCTTGAGCTCTTGCGAAGCGGAGCCCGCACCCTCTTTTTGCGCGCCTCCGAGCCCATCCAGAGCATCATCGAGCGCTCTTGCATCATCAGCCGCACGTGCCGCCCCCTCTGCGCCGTCTGCGGCTTTTGACGTGCCGCGCAGATCCTCCGCGAGGTTTGAGATGTTATTTACTTTGCCGCGCGAAAGGGCGCTAAAAAGCGCATTGGCCCCGCCCATTATCACGCCGCCGAGCAAATCGTCTTTGACGTGCTGCTCAAGCGAGCGATCGTCCCCCGCGTTTCTTACCTCGTTCATTCCTACGCCCAGGGCAAAGCCCGTGCCCGCGCTTTTTGCGATATTCGCAAGCTTGGCGCCCTTGGTGAAAATCCCCGCGGGTGCCGCAAGAAACGGATCTATAGCCCCGCCGACCTCTCCCCACTCTTTGTTGTTTTCGGCGATTATCCGATCAAGCTCCTTTACATTGTCGTCGAAGAATTTACGGTTTTCGCCGAAAAACTGCTTCGCTCCATCCGCTCCCACGGCGCCCGCGATCTTTTCGCCCGCGGTATTTACGGCGCGACCGAATTGATTTGGGAATTTACCCACTCCAGCAAAAAGGGCAAAATCCTTATCAAGGCTATCGGCGGTGAGTCCGTTTTGTTTTATATCCGCCGCTTTATCCGTGATTTTAGGGCCTAGGGTTAGGGGATTGATCCTGTTTATCAGACGTCCCACGCGACTTGCGATGTCGATCTTATCAGGGTTGAGCTCTCTCCATCTCTGATCCGCCTCATCTACCGCTTTTTCATCGCCGCTGGTATCAAAAACGTTTCTAAGAAACCTATCTGGTGCGCTTGCCGTAGCCTCGTCATTGAGCTTTTTGGCATTATCTGCGTCGAGCCTCTGGGCTATCGCCATCTTTGCGATGTCCTCTCGCACTCCGCTGTCCGCAAGCTCTTTCTTTTTCGCCTCGTATTGTTCCTTTGCAAGAGCTTTGATATACTCGGGGCTGTAGCCCTTGCTTTCAAGCTCGGCGATCCGCTCGTTGCCCAAAAAATCTCTTGCAGTCATCAGTTCGCTCCGTCATCCATATCGCTATCAAGCACGGAGCTAAATTTAGCGTTCGGGTTTTTCTTTTTCCACTCGATCGCTTGATCTACCCTAGCACTGGCGTCGCTAAAACTCATCCCTCCGCCTACCAGCGTTTTGATATTGGCGAGGCGATTATCGGGATTGCTTAGCTGCTCCATCTGGCGAGCCTCGCGCTGCTTATCGATATTTACCTTTTCCATAAGCCAAGGATCGGTATAATAGTTTCCTTTGTCGTCCCAAGTTACGTGACCGCTATCACCATATTGCTCAACAAATTTGGAATCCACCGGGATATTTTTCTTGAATATATCGACCTTATTCTCTTTAAAGTTTTTCTCGAGATTATTTCCCCACTTTCCAAGCTCCTCATCGGTATAACCCGCCGTTTCTTTCGGGTAGAGTTTGCGTAGATAGGCTACGTTATCCGCCGTTTGCTGAACCTTTGCCGCAGCTTCGGACTCCTCTTTGGCTCGCTTTCGACCTTGTTCGGTAAGCTCTGCGTTAAGCCTAGCCACAGAAAGGCCGTAGTCTCTGTTGTCCTTAAAGATGGTGTGATCGAGCTTCGCCCTATCCAGTCCATAATCCCTATCGTCTTTAAGGATAGTGTGATCGAGCTTCTTTTTATCCAGCCCGTAATCCCGATCATCCTTAAATTTTAGGTAGTCAAACTTATCGGCCTCCATCTTTTCGGCTCGCGCTTGGCGCGCAAGGTCTGAATCGAACTTCTCTCTGGCGTGTCCAAGCTCGCCGAGCTTGGTTAGGCTATCGCCGATCGCGGCGACCCCCTGCCCTATGCCCACAGAGGTATCACCTCTCGGCTCTCGTAGATATCTTATGTTATACCAGCCCATATTAGCCTCCTTTATGCTCCGTAACTAGAGCTAGCCCACGCTTTATCGAGGTTTTCTTGCTGCTTCTTTCTGCGTTCTTGCTCTCCTCTTAAAATATCTGCGTTAAGATCGTATGTCTTTTTTGCAAGCTTATTTGCTTGATAAGCGCTATATGCATTCCCCAGTCCGCTTGCGATAGTCCCAAGTCCACTAAGAGCGTCTGCATTATTTTTAAAAAACCCGCCTGCCGATTTAAGCCAATCCCACATCTTTGATCCTTTCAAACAAATTTATATAAAAAGTATCTTTTTATTTCCTATTTTTTCTATATCGAGCGCGAATTTAGTCGCGTAAAAAACGCTCTATGTTTCTGCCAATAAACTATCGTCGATTGATATTAGTGTGCCGCCCTCTAAACCCAAGTCATATTCGACGTCGCGCTCGTAAAAGCGCCTTTTTTGCGTGCTCCTCATCCATATCCGCATCGGAGTTCACGCTCACGACCTTTTCCTCCTCGCTCTGCTCTTGCATATCGGTATCTTGCGTGTCGCCGTGTTTGCGAAATTCCGAGCGTATATCTTGCACCAAAGCAAAAGCCTTGCTGCCTATACCTACTACTTTCAGTGCGGTAGTGAGGTAAAGCTGTGACGTGCTAGTAGCTCCTGCGGCGGCAAATCCACCGATAGATGCCCCTTGTGCCGCATTTACCGCAGAGCTCGCGCCCGCGTTTGTGCCAGCCCAAGAGCTCACGCTTACGCCGTTGTAGAGCTGGCAGGTTTGATTTGCTCCACTGGCTCCGGCTACGGCTTGATTTGTCGCGGTGCTCGCGTTTTGAGCGGCGACGGATTGGGTAAAAAGAGATTTTACGGAGAGATAGATCGAGCCTATTGCGCCGATAAAACCCGCTATGCGCCCAATTTTAGATAAGCCTTTATTTCCTGCAATAGAGCCTATCGTAGCTATAAACCCGCCTATGGCGCCAGCGACTGCAAGGATCGACATCACTCCTCCTAGCGTAACAGCGCCTGTGCCTCCTGTTAGCGCGCCTATTGTAGCGCCTGCCGCAGGTCCGTATGTGCCGACGGTTACAGCCGTCAGCACAAAGGTTATCGCTATTAAGCCAAAACTGATTATAGGCCCCCATTTGCCAAATTTGCCTTTGGATTTCCTATCATATACCAATTTATACATTTGGCTCCACTTTTTGACCCATTTTCTAGAGCCCATTACGGGAGAATTACTATCCGCATAAAAAAGAGGATATGCGGTGCAACCAAGACGCATTTTAGATGGTCTCCCTCCATGTTCCCCCTCTTGATGATTGGGATCGGGAAACCACATATAGTAAAAATAGCAAATTCCCTCGTCGAGGTCTATAAACTCGCCGCCCATATTTTTTGTTTCATTGTAAAATTCCTTTACGATTTGATAATTGGTAATACCGCAAAGCGCTATTATTTTTTCAATCGGACGATTCCGATTTAAAGAAAAAAAACGATAAATTTCATATTGATTCCATCGCCCGCTATATTTGCAGGCAATCCTGAAGTTGCTAAATTTTGTTTTCTTGATCCAAAAATAATCTGTTATCTGTCCGTCGCTAGGTCCGGAGTAGGGTGCGGTTGGCTTTTGCCCCGCAAAAAATTGAGATAGCCCTAAATTGTCGCCTCCCTCGTAAGCATAGGGCTGAAGCCCGCCCGTATCTAGGCGATAGCCACCTACATAATAGCGTCTATCAAACTCGTGGGGAACAAGATCTCTGCAGTAATATACCCGCCCCCATTTTTGCGTATCTATAAATATCTGCTGCGGTGCGCGCCCTTTTCTTACCAACTGCTTATGCAAATACTCACAAATTTTATTATACGCGACCGCCGAGTAGATCATCCCGTTGGTAGCATCGGCTACCACATCGCCCGATGGGTTACGATAAAAAGCCGCGGCTTCGCTACGCATTACGGAGTAATCCTATCGATTGCATTAAACATTTTAGTTGTCATCTCTGCGGGCGGATTTAGCCCTCCTACGGAGTAGCCAAATACGCTATCTTTTAGCAAGCTTGCCTCTTGGATTCTTAGTTTATCATCGTAGCTTTTGATTTCTCTGTCTATCGCTTGCCCGCGCTTTTTTTCGCTATTGGTCTGCTCTTTTATTAGGGCCGTGCGCGCCTCGTTAAATGCCGCCTCCCGATCTGCCAAATTTAGCTTTTTCTCCATCAGATCAAGCTCGCGTTCTTTGAGTTTGACATCGGCATCGGCTATTTTTACTTGAGCTTCGAGCTGCTGTTTTCGCAAAGGCAACTCCTCGCTCTCGCTAAGAAGTCGCAGGGCGATCTCTTGACTGCTCGTCGTTACGCTCTGCGTCATCGAAACGAGGGTGTTACAGAGCATATCGAATTTCTTATCGTTATGTAGTCCGTAAAGCTGCATGTATTCATCGATCTTGGCGGTAAATTTTTGATACGGCGTATCTGCCGCCATAGTGTCGCCGAGCACGCGCTTGTAAAGCTCGCTATATGCTTCCTTGTAATCAGCCATTTTTCAGTCCTTTTATGTAGCCCTCAACCCTTTTTGGGGTCTGGCGATAAAGCAAGCTTGCTTTTAAATTCTTAGCCGCCTGTGCGTAATCGCCTGCTTCTATGCAGCCTAAGGTATGACGGAAACCTAAGAGCCCCGCAAGCCCTAGCTGATATGCCATTTCGATTAGGGTATCCTGCACGTTTTGCGGCTTGTCCGCAAGCCACGGCAAACACTGAAAGAGCCGTTTTTTGAGCCTCGCAACTTTTAAATTTAAGATTTTTTCCGCTACCTCTTTACTCATCGGCTCCGCCTTGCCGCCGTTGAGCTTGAGCTCGTCGGGGCTAAGAGCGGCTACCAAAAAGCCGTATCCTATTGTAGCCTTTCCGAGGCTATCTTTGTATATCTCTCTGCGATAGCCCTCGTGGATTTTGATATTTTCGATGAGGCTCATATCCCCTCCTCGTTTGTGATCTCTATGAATTCTATGTGTTTGCCTATGCAAATTTTGAAAAAAGAGTTATAGGTTTTTATCGAGTTGCTAACCCCCCGCGGCGGTATAATTTTCACCTACTAAAATGCAGCCTGCAGTATCTTTCGGGAAATTGCCGGGGTGAATGAGAATGTAGCGCTCTTTCGGCACCAGCTCATTGTATAGAAGTGGACACATTCGCTTCTGGCTCGGGCTATTGTGCCACTGCATTTGATACCTGCCTGCCGGTATGCGCCTATCCTTGCCGCTCTGCGTAGTATCGCCGCCCGCGGGCTCAAGGGTAAAGCATTCAAAAAGCCTCTTTCCGTCGTCCGTGATCGTTAGCTTGCCGATCGTGCCGTCATGGATACTTTTAAATCTACTTATCTTTATCTTCATACTCATCCTCCCTAAAATCATCCTCGCCCATTCGCCTATCGATGCCTAGCTTAGAGCAGACGAATTTTTCAGCCCAATTTTTTACGGCATCGGCGCCTACCCAAGCAAAAAACCCGCCTACCGCTAATCCAAAACGAGTGTTCCCCGTCATAAATAGGGTAAATTCCGATCCGAAGTAGCAAAGAGTAATCGAGCTTAGAAAGCCCGATAAAAATGCTACGATATAGGCAAATTTGCTTTTCCTTTTCTTTGACATAGTCCGCAGTGCGGTGATTGCTATTGCTAGTGCCATCATACACCCCCAATAAATTTTGTCGAATAGGCTGTTTAGGTCATTCATTTAGCTTCCTTATGCTTTCTAGGTTAATCGCACACTTCGCGTAAGCCTCGTATAGATCAAGCATCAATTCCGCGGCGTCTGCTTGGCTGCGGATAGTGCGGTTCGCGTCTATGCGCGGCACGGCTAATAGATACTGCGGCGGCTTGGTGCAATTAGGGGCGCTCGCGCAGCCGCTCAAGCACAAAATTAGCGCTAGCGTTAAGCTCGCTTGAAATTTCATCCCCGCCCCCTTTCCTAGCCTTTAAAGCTATTTGCCTCTTAATTTGAGCCAAATCCTTGCTTAGCGCGTCTTTTTGCTGCGCGGCTTGTGAGATTTGCTCCATCTGCTTATCTCTTTGCCCCACTTGCTGCTTTAGTGCTTCGATCTGTGCTTTTTGAGCCAAAATCTCAGCTTCCAGCTTGCTTGCTTGCCAAGATTGAAACTTTAGCGCTCCAAGAAGCAGCGCAATTACCGCGCCTAAAATTGCGTAAATTTTAAAGCTCATATCATTACCCACAAGATTATAAATGCCGCGTCCTGCATAGCCCCATAAAAGAGCTCCTGCCTAGCCCACGCGGTTTTAACCTCAAATTTCTTAAAAGCGAAGCTAAATTTCGTGCGATATCCTAGCTCACAAGCAAGCGGGAAGCCTGCCGCAAGAGCTACGGCTAGAAACGGCGCGCCGTAAATGCCCGCAAAGAGCAGCGGCACGAAAACGGGCAGCCACCAAAGCAGACCGCGCAAAAACAAACATACGCGGCAATAGCCCAGCCAATGCGCGCGCGGGTCTTTGACGATCTTGCGAGCGATGCGCTCGATAAATTTTACTTCATGCTCGCTTGTGTAGCTGCCGTGGGTTACAAGTGCACCTACCCATACTCCCCAACCTTTGCTTTCGCCTGCAAGATAGCCTAGCCCACAGATGATCGCGAGGTAGAAATTCCCCAAAAAGGCAAATATCAAAAGTGCCACCACCAAAGCGTTAAGCTTTGCGAAGTATGTATAACGGCCGCGCAGCCTATTGAGTATCCAAAACATTATCGCTCCTTATCGGCGAAGAGGACAAACGCCGAGAGAAAAATCAGAAAGTAGCTCATAGCGCCACCTCGATCGTATCTGCGAAAGTGATCGCGTCAAGCTCTTTTTTATCTTTAGCTTTTGAAATTTTGAGTTCATACTGCCATTTGAGGGTATGGAGTTTTTGCCCTCCGATCTGAATAGCCTTTTTGATACGCTTTAACTCCTCTTGTCCATTGATTTTTTTCATAGAGTTGTCATACATACGAAACGCGCGAATTTCTAGGCTATCGAAGGTATCGATCATTGCCTCAACATTCAGCAAATAGCGATAGCCTCCGTTGATGACGCCGAAATCCTTGAGGTTGATCTTGCAACTATCGCCCATCGAATGCGTCCAAGCGGCAAGCTCTGCGGTCTTTGCTTCGCGTAGCTGTTCGATTGAGGGCTCTTTTGGCGTTTCGCTTAGGGCTGAAGTGTCTTGATCTAGCTTTGTGATTTTTACTTCATTATTGTTTGCGTCGTAGTATGTTTTGCCACGCTCATCTTTGATGTATTGCCAAGCGCCCTCTTTAAAGCATACCGCAAAGCCATTTTTAGAGGCTAGAGGTTGCTTATCCGTAGCATTAGCGGGGATTAAATATACATTTTCCTCAAGCGGACTTTTTTGTGCCTCGCTTTGCCCTATATATTCTCCCGATGCCCCGTCATAATTGTAGATTTTCATTGCCCTTTCCTTAATACTTGATATAGAAATTTACCGCTACGTTGCGCGGTCTGTTTTCATTTGCAGTAGGTACTACGCGAGAAGCATCGAAATTTGCGCCATTGTAAGACGTCTCATTATAGTCCTCTCCCACAACTGATATTCTTCTGGAGGCGTATCCGATATGTCCGAATGCCCCTGAGAATTCGTTTATCAAAAATCTATCTCCATATCCTGCGAATTGTCCTGTGATATTTCTTATGGCGTCGCTTTGAGTCGAGCCCAAAGCTCTGCCTCCATCTACCCCGCGTCCATTATCAGCTCCGCGGATAAACTCTCCTCGTAGATCGGGGATATTGAAGGTGCTTGAGCCGTCCCCTGCTCCGTATGCCGTGCCGATAGCCGAAAACAAATCGGCATAGGCGGTGCGGGATATCGCTGCTCCGCTGCATAGTAAAAATCCATCAGGTGCGGTAGACCTTGCACTTGTGATTATTGTGCCTACTGGTAGAATCGTAGAGGACAGCAGTGAAAAACCTACCGCTCTTGTATAATTGTCATTATCCGAGGCACCTACTCTAAAGAGGATTTCATTGTTTTTTGAAAAGATATTGTTTTGCACGGGAGCGGTAAGTTTAAAATGCCCTGCTGTAACGTATCTGCCCGCGAAATCTCCGTTTGCGTCTCTTAATACCAAGGTATTGGCAAGGGAGTTGTTTGTTGGGTTATATTTACTTTTTTCCATAAAATTACTGGCGGCTACGCCACCTAATTTTGCACTATCTGCTGCTTGATCGGTTTTATTTAGCTTGGTTTTTAGCTTTTGCTCAATTAGTCTTGAACTATAGGTTTGAGTAGCGCTTTGCTCCCCGTCATTAATAAGTCCGCTTTGAAGCAGGGTTTTAATTTGCTCCTTAAGCAGTTTTAGCTCCTCAAGAAGTACGCCCGCGTTTTCTACCTTATCCGCGGCAGATTTGATCTTCTCTTGAAGCTTTTCTATCGAGGCAAGTATCTCTTCTGCTTTTTGTTTCGCACTTTTTGCGCTCGCAGCGTTTTGCTCGGTTGCCTCTTTGTCTTGTTTTGTCCTCTCCATAAGCTGCCTTGTTTGCTCTGCCAACGGAGACACTTTTTCTGCAATAGCTAAAATTTCCTTGCATATCTGTGTAAATTCTTTATCCGCCATTATGGTTTTATCCTTTCTTTCATTATTTTATCCAGCGCTGCCAAATCAGCGCGATCTATCTGTTTGTTTTGATATTTGATAAAATCGTAAATAAAATTTCGCCACGAAAGATTGCGCTTGCGGGGAATATCGGCAAGCCAAAAATCAAGCATGGAAAGAAACTCTGGTACAAAAATATATACTTTAGAGAGCGCATAATAGATGCCGTAGGGTTTCAAATACCCGCTTCTTGCCAGCGCGGCGGTCAGATCGGGCGTGTTTTCATCGAAATTATTTAGCTCGTACTCGCAGAGCGATCTTTGATAAAAGCTCCTGTATTTTTGATAAAAATCGTCTCGTCCGCGTTTCGCGGCGATTCCGTAAAGCAGAGCGCTTATCAAGCTATCGTCTTTGAAATCGATCTCGTCGCTATCCTTTGCAGGAAGCTTAAATTTTCGCACGAAGTAATCGCCCCCTAAGTGATACGCCACCTCGAAGCTGCGATGATCTATCTCGATCATCTCAAGCGGAGTGATAGCCTTGCAAATCTCCAGCGCCGCTTCGCCCATCAGCGTCTTGATCTCCTCGTCGCTCGGAGCCAAGACGTCCGGGCGAGTCGCGATTTGCAGTCTTTCTTTGAAATTTGAAAAGGTCATCTCTTCTCCTTGTTTGGGGCAGGCTTACCTGCCCCGCGCTTTAGGCTGCTAGGTTTTTCACCCAAGCAAAGGCCACCGGCGTGCAGACTCGAAGCGTGAATTCGGTCAAAATTTCCCTTTTGATCTCGTCGTTCTCGCTCGGAAGCTCTCTTCTTCTGGTATTTCTCCAGTCCACCTTGTAGATGTCATCGCTTCTGAATGCGATCAGCTCTGTATCCGCAAGCTCCGGGCTTAGCAGGATTTTTACGCTCTCGCCGTATTGAGAGTCGATCGCCTGCACCTTATCATGGAGATATTCCACCGTGTTATTTACCTGTTTGATCTTGTCGATGAGATCCATGATCTTATCGAGCTGCTTATCATTTACTAGGATGAAATCATACGGGCGGCTTTTCTTGTGCCCTACTTTGAGCACGTCTCTAAGCGTTTGCATGCTTAGCGTGGCGTTTTTCGCATCGATCGTGTTCGTTACGGTGGCAAAGCTTTTCAATCCACCACACTTTCCCGCAGCCTTTGATGCGCCGGTATTGACGCGAGCAAGCGCCGCCTGATCGCTAAGCAAAATCTTCTCGATCGTCTGCTTGTGGCGGATGCCCGCAAGATCGCCCGCACGAGCGAGCACCATCGAGCCGTCCACTCTTTTGCCGTCCTCCTCGGTGCCGCTGACGCCGTAGGTGTCTTTGACGATTTGATAGTGGTTGCTTAGCTTGCCGCCGATCACGTATTTCAGCGCAGCCGGAGCGCCGCCCTCCATGTGAGCGTTGTTTAGATCGCCGTCGGGCGTCTCGTCATACATCCAAGTATGACCTAACGCCGCGTTGGAGCTCCTATCCCTCGGCGCACCCATTCCGATCGCCGTAAGAAACGGCGTGCTTTTCCAGCCGATCTCTTTGATCGTATTCCAAAACTCCATCCCCGATTTGCCGAACGCTTCCTCGGAGGTAATTAGCCCATCTCTGATAGTTGGCATCTCTTTCTCCTTTTAATAAATTTTGGCGAGGTAGGCGAGCTTCTCCTCTTGGCTGATCTCGCCCTTGTTGATTCGGCGCGCCATCTCTCCTCTATCGATAGCGCTGCCGCCCTTGCCGTGGACTACGTCATATTCGTCGTCCTGCGGCGCCTTATCCTTGAAATATTTGAGATAGACGTTTTCGATCCCCGTAGGGTTGAAATTTTTCTCCAAATACCCCTTGTTCTTCTCGTCGAGCTCAAACATCTTGTCGAGGACCTTTTGCATATTGAAGTCCCCGTATTCCTTTTTGAAATCCGTTTCGAGCTCTTTAAGCTGCCTTTCTTGCTCCATCGCGCGGAAGCTTTGATACTCCTCGTCGCTTAGCACCTTGCCTCTGGCGCCCTCTTTCTTGCCAGACTCCGCGCCTTTGTTCGGCTCCTCTTTTGCAGATTTGTCGTCGCGAGGCGCGGCGGATTTTTTAGGCTCGCCCCCCGCATCCTTGGCAGGTTCCCCCTTGCCGTCTGCGACAGCCGCGGCGGCGGGATCTGTTACGCCCTCGTCCAAATCGTCGTCATAGATATCCACGTCCATCTCTACTCTCCTTCCTTGCTTGCTTTACCGCCCAAATCCAAAAGACCCTCGTTCGCTTTCACGTCGTCCTTTTTCCCGTCCTCATCCTTGCCGGACTTTTTCTCATCGGCTCCCATGGCGGACCACTCCTCGGCGCTAAAAATTTGCACCTCCAGCCCCGTCTCGTCCTTAGCTCTGACGACTACGTCGCCGATTTTTCCGTCCGAGATCTGCCCCGTGCTCTTGCCGTTTGAAAACACCATCAGCCCGTTAGAAGCCATATGGGTTATCGTGCCGAGCACCTTAAAATCGCTTTTTTTCATAGCTTTCTCCTTTGAAAATTTTTAATGATTCTATTTCTGCGCGTCCTAAATTTTTTAAACTCGTTTTTCATCTCAAATCCCGCCGTTTAGCAGCGCTGCGCGATCGAGTTCATCGTCGCTCGGAGGATGTTCGTCCCTATCAGGGACGTCCGGTGCCGCGCCGCCCTCATCATCGACTGCGTCCTGCGCTTGCTGCGCCGCTTGAAGTTGGGCTTGCTGGAGCGCTTGCATCTGCGCCATAGCCTCGTCGATCGCCTCGATAGGCGCGTTTTCGCCGAGGATCAGAGTTAGAATTTCTTTTATGATCTCCCCTGAGATAGCTGGGGTTGCCATATTCGCCTGCGCCAAGACCTGCATCAGCGAGTTGAGCTGTCCGATCTTGACTTCGTTTGCGATGGTGGTGCCGAAATTTACGTTCACGTCGAAATCAAGCGGCGCGCTGCGATCACCTATCTTTTCGATGATCTGCGGATCTTCCGTAATCCGCACAAACTCCTCGTCGCTTGTAAATTTGTATATGAGCCAGACGAAATGTTCGGCATAGCTTTGCAGCATCGTATCGAGCAGGGTTTGAAGCATGCTCTCTATCCTCGTGCCGGAAGCCGAATTGACCGCCTGAAGCGCGCTCGTAGCCCTGCGATCGCTCGGGCTCGTTTGCCCCGTCATCACGCTGTTTACGCCCGTCGCGATCTCATATTCGTTCTTTAGCATCGCGATCTCTTCGCTTAATCCATAGGTGCCGGGTTCGTTTATCGGAATAATGACGTCTTTGACCGTCTTGCCCGGACCCGGGCTTATGCGGATAAATTTTTTCCTAGCGGCGATGTCGCTGATCGCCACGCTGCCCGAATCCTTATCTACGGCGTAAGGCGGATCGATCTGATTTTCGGTGATGTCGATCTTTTGGTTTCGCTTGATGTTGTATTCCTCTTGCAGCTCCCAAACGATCTCTGGGATACACGAGCCGTATATCGCTATCTCATCCTCACGCTCGTCCTCGTTTATGCTAGGCGTAGTTTCGATGCAATATCCGTAGTGAAACGGCAGGCGGGAGAATGTCGCTTCGCGCACGAGAGTGCCGTTTGCGTAGGTTTTGAGCTTCCATACGGCGCGCCCCTGCTCGCGGCTTTTGATATACAGATCTCGCATCGCTATGCGCTCGCTGCCTGCCGTGGTCTGCGCGATCACGTTTCGGTCTTTGGATTTGTAGAATTTTCGCTCCAGCTTCTCTCTGATCTCTCTTGCCGATTGGTTATATTTATAGGCTACGTATTCGATGTCGTTGATGTCGCTTGCGTGGCGATCAAATGCAAGATCGGTGATCGGGATAAATTTCGTGCGGATCTGCGCGGCGGTTTTGTCGTAAAATAGATTGACGATACCCAGCGGCAGATACAGCGCGCTAAGCACGGCTTTGGATAGCCCCACGCGGTGCTCTTTCTTTTTCCAATAGTTTTTCAGCACCGCCGTAAGCGCGTTTTGCAGGATTAGATCATGATCGCTTCGCAGTCCTACCCTCTTTACTTCGATCGGGCAGCGGTCGCTCATAAAGCTGGTTTTAAATACGCTATGGATGATATTTACGGTGGTTTTTACGAGCGGGATGTAAAGCTTCGAGCGGCTTCGCTCTGCGCTCTTGCGCTTGCTCGTGCGGTTATCCTCTTTGTAAACCGCACGATATGCTCTCTCGCAGCGCAGAAATCTCTCCTCCTGCTCCTCAAGGTCGCTAAAAGCGCGCGTAATCAGCGAATAATCTTCGTCGTTTGGCATTTTCTACTCCGCAAAAGGGCGCATCCTGCCCGGATTTGACCCTATTTTTTGGATAGCTTATTCCCCCGCGTCCTAATTTTTCTATACTGCGATTTGCTTTTTTGTATCTTTTTTGATACAATACGGAATATGAAAAAAATTGAGGCGGTTTTCTATCAAAATGCGGGCGGCAATATGCCCGTTCGCGAGTGGTTGTTGAGTTTGGATAGAGAGGATCGCAGGATCATAGGAGAGGATATTGCGACGGTGGAGTTTGGCTACCCGATCGGGATGCCCGTGTGTAGAAGTTTAGGAAATGGACTTTATGAGGTGCGCAGCGATATTTCGGACGGAAAGATCGCAAGAGTGATTTTTATCGTGAAGCGCGGGTATATGGTGCTGCTTCACGGCTTCATAAAGAAAACGCAAAAGACGCCTAAACAGGATATCGATCTGGCGAGCAAGCGCGCAAGGGAATTAGGGTAAAAGTAAGGCTAGCAACAAAAAAAGGAAGAGTGAATATGAAACTGGAAAATTTAAGTTCGTTTGATGATTTTTTGAAAGAGGACGGGCTTTACGAGCAGACGAAAGCCGTGGCGATAAAGCGCGTTATAGCTTATCAGATTGAAGAAGAGATGAGAGCTCAAAACATTACGCAGACCGAGCTCGCGCAGCGTATGAATACCAGCAGAGCCGTCGTATCTAGGCTTTTGAATCCGAAAAATAGCTCTCTTACCCTAAGCACCTTAAGCTCTGCGGTAAGCGCGCTAGGTAAGAAGCTCGACGTCTCGATTATTTAACCATCCGCCGCCGCAGCCATTTAAACTTCGGCGGCGCCGATGAAATGCGGACAAAGCGAGGGCGCGCGTTTTAAGGGCGAATTTATAAAAAATTTGGTTTTAGCCCCTTTGCCGCGCATTCGCTTAAAAACATATTGATAAGCGTTTGATACTTCGCGCCGCTCTGATCGGCAAGGGCTTTAAAATATTCGATCGTCTCGGCGTCTAAATTTATGCTGATCTGCTTTTTGAGCTTTTTTACATACGGATTTTTAACCGATTTGCTAAAATCATACTCTTTTTTCATCGTAACTCCTCGTACTGCTTGGTTTCGCGAGCGGTGGCCTTGCGCGCCGATATGATTCTGATGACCTCGTCCTTTTCACGGTAGCAATGCGCCACGACGAGAATTCTCGCTCGCGCGCTCATACCTAAAATGATAAATCGCTCCTCGTCTTCCGAATGCTCATCGTCGAATATCACGCGCGCAAACTCGTCGGCGAAGACGCTTTTTGCTTCGCCAAAGCTCACGCCGTGTTTGGCTAAATTGATCTCGGCCTTGCGCTTATCGAAGGTAAATTTTATATATTTCATAATTATATTATATAGATTTTTACTTATAGGAAGCTTATGTAATCGCTTCGGATTAGCTCGCGCAAAATTTTAAAATGGATTTTTATTTGTAAATTTCATATGCGAATAAATTTAATTATTTTCGGTCGGTTTCGTTTGGATCTGCTTTTTTTCTGTCTTTATTAAACCATTGAGGCAAAATAGCGATTATCGTCACGATGATACTCCCGCCGGCCATCCAATAATAATCTTTGTAAATGCTATAAAATAAAGAGCCGACCAGGGACAAAATAATAATTGTGGCAAAAATTTGTCCCCTTAGATTAAACTTTACAATCTGCGGCGCCTCCTGCGCTCTTAAGCTCTGCTCCTTCTCTTCGACGGCTAAAATTCTATCCTCGATTTCATGCCTATGCTTCTGATCATTTTCTAGGTATTGCATAGCCCTTTCCGCGTAATCGGGATCCTTTTGCAAAATCTGGTTGAGTTCCGAAGGGATAACATTTATATTTAAATTTTACTGAACTGCCTTATCTATGTAGTTTTGAATCGGCTGGCTATTTATTGCCTGCGGATGATTGCTTCTTGGATTTTTTCTTTTTGATCTGCTCGTCGCCATATCTTTTCTCTAGCTCTTTTATTCTCTTTTTGTATATTCTCCTTGATAGGTCGCCCGCCCTATAGATCATATCGCTTTCAAGCGGGAAGGTGGTAAAAGCATTTCTAAATCCTGAAGCAATATATCTTAATGTCTCGCCCATCTTTCATCCTTTCTTGAAATTTTATTATGGAAAGTAATTTTACCAAAAAATCCTTAACCTTCGGTCGTTTTTGTAAATTTCCTCTTGTCGCTAAACGTCAGCCCCTTTTGGTTCTATAACTCTTTGTTTTATAGGGGCTTTTGCTTCCCCTTTTTCCGGTATAGGGATTGTAGTTCCCTTTTGTGGAGTAATTATTATACCTGCTGCCGTCTTTGTAGCTTCTGTGATGCGGCATCACATAGGTGCCGTTCCGTTTCGTATAGCCGCCCACCCGCTGCGCTGCACCCGCGTTCGTTGCGGCAAACATGCAAAAAATAAAAAGCAAAAATAGCTTTTTCATATCATCACCTCGCAAAAGAAATAAATAATAGTCCTATTATACCACAAATCGCGATCGCGCCGCTTTTAATAAATATAAACTTAATACTAATTTTTATTATTTTGTATATTTCTGTTGCCTATCTGGCTATTTTTGCTATTTATTTGGATACATTGATCGTCAATTCGCTTTTTCCTTTTTTTTCTTTTTCCCTCTTGTAAAATTTTAACTCTTAGCCACACGGGGTCGCTTTTGTGTTTTTGAATAAACTCCGCCTCGATAATTTCATAATAGCAGATATTCATAAATTCCAAGAACTCTTCTGCCGCAGTTTTAGGATCGCTATATCCCGCGTTACTTTTGGCATCTTCTCTAAAGAGCATTAGCTCCTTCACCTTAAATAGACTAATTTCGTTTTCGTCATCATATACGCTCAACCCAATGTCTTTTTCGTCATACGAACTAGATTTATCCATTTTTTTACTCCTTTGCAAATTTTTCTTTTTCTTCTTTTAATCGCTCAATAAATTTCTTAAGCATGGCGTTGCTACCAAATTCATTAAACAAGTCCATAAATTCTTTCCATGCACCATTTCTATCAAATTCGCCCATTCCGCTGTTTTGGGTGTTCTGATTTCCAATTTGGCTATTTATAATATTTGATCCTTTAAACTGTAGTTCTATTATCCTGCGCCATTTCTGCGGTATATCCTTTCTGCTTATCCATCTGTCTATTGATCCTTTCGAGGTATTTAATGCCACCGCCAGCTCTTCATCGGTTTTTAACCTTAGACGAAATTTTAAATCGTCCAATTCCTCTCTCACCGTCATTTAATGCTCCTTTATAAAAAAGTTATAAAAATACTTGACATTTATATAACTTTTGTTATATAATTAATGCAGAAAATTAAGAAAAATGGTTTTCTTTTTTCAGGACAAAATCACTTAATTATATCAAATCTTTGCGTAAAAGGAGTTGAAAATGCGCAAGAGTATCGATTTCTACTCTATCGGGGATCGATTGGATCTGATGAGAAGACTTACAAATCAGAGCCTAAAAGACGTGATGCTTTTTTTAGACACATCCAAATTTATCTATAAAAAGGTTCGCTTCGGCGAGAAGCTTATCCCTTTTGAGTGGGTTATGCGATTTGTCGAAAGATACGGCTTTAGTAGAGATTGGATATACACGGGCGACGGCGAAATTTTTGAGCCGGTTCGCAGGTAATTCATAAGAAAAGAGGGTTTATCGTGAGTGAAGTAAGTGAAATTTTAACAAGAGCGCGCTTCTTTGCCGGCGTTAAGACCGATGCAGAGCTTAGCACCCTTTTAAAAATTCCATACGGAACGCTAATCGGCTGGAAGACTAGGAAGAGTATCCCGGAAAGCAGGATCGCGCAGATGGCGCTAATCCTCGGCATACGCCGAGATACTCTCATTCCTGCGAATAAAGAAATAGAAGTCCCACATTCGTGTGAAGGCTGCTGCGGCAGCTGCAATAACAAACCTTCAAACAAAACAAAAGCGCCCAAAGAGCCTGAATTAAAAGTGTCAAAGCGTTACGTCCTGCTTAGCACCCTTAGCACCCCGGCGCAAAGAGCCGAGGCCGTGCGGCTTGATAACTCCCTCAAGCTCGGCGAGTTTTGCGAGCTGCTTCATACTTCGCGCCACCTCTACAACCGGGCGAAAGATGGACAATACCCTTTCTTGCTTGAATGGGCGTATGCGCTTAAAGAAAATTTGCATGTCAATATCGATTGGCTCAAAAGCGGCGTTGGTCCGATCTATGAGATCGAATTTACCGAGGATATGAAAATTTTATAGGGGGCGGAGATGTTAGAGGCTTTTTTTGAAATGGGCTTTGTAGATTGGGCGGTAGCCCTACTTTGCCTTGCCCTTTTAGAGCTTATCGGATACACGCTTTACAAGCAGGGCGGCGGGCTATGAGAGAGTTTATGTCTCTGGAGTCCGCTTGCGCTACCTACGAAACCCCGCGCAAGGCCCTGCAAAACCTATCCTATTTCGACCGAAGAACCGGGCGCGACGATAGGTTTTATAGGCAAGACGGGCATCTCTATGTTAGACAAAACTACAAATGTCCCCACTTTGACGACATCGCAGAGCTATATTACAGAGCGCTTGAATGCGCCGATAGTGAAAAAGAGATAGCCAAATTTATCTCGCGCCGCACCGGCAAAAATATCAATGCGGTTTATTTTTATTTTAGAAATTTCAAATTCAAAAACCCGGACTTCGCCCGTATCGTAGCAAAGCTTTTGGGGATTTTTATACGACAAAACAATCTATTCGCGGAAGTGGGATATTAACATGGAGAATAATATATTTCAAACGATAAGAGAAATGGTCGACAAAGAGCAGTTTAGGGACTATGTAAGCTCAAAATACGGCATAGAATTTAAGGGCCGCACGGCTAACGGCTTCTGCCCTTTTCATGATCACGACCACGACACGCCGAGCCTCGGCATCGCAAACGGCAAGAGCGGCGGGGCTTTCTTCCACTGCTTCGCCTGCGGAGCTAGCGGCGATATCGTGAGATTTACAGAGATGAAAGAGAGCATCCCTCCGCTTGATGCCGCAGCTGCGGTGTGCGAATACTTCGGCATCCCGCACAATATCAAAAAGGGCGAACTCAGCGAGGAGCAAAAAGCGCAGATCGAGGCTAGAGCAAAGCTTTTGCAGGAGCAAAACGAAGCTCGCGCAAAAGCGGACGCCGCCAAGAGGGCCGCCGCCGAAAAAAGGATGCGAGCTCGCATTGCGTCCATCGCGCCGGAGCTTGTCTCAAATTTTGAAGCAATAAGACCGACGCTCATAGAAAACGGGCTTCGCGGGATTTTCGTAAACTACGAAGCCCCTACCTTTCTGACCTACTCCAAGGACGCGATAGGATATTCGCACGAGCATCAAAGCATAGCGATCATCATTCGCGACGAGCGAGGCATGCCGCTAAATATCAAATACCGAGAAAAATTTGCTTGGGATAGTAAGGCTCGCGCCATAAGCTCCGAGCGTATGAGCGGCAAGTGGATAGGCGAAAGCGGAGCCGCAGCGGCGCCGTTTCCGATCAGATATTTTTTAGACAACCCGGACGATCGCGTCATCATCTGCGAGGGCGAAAAAGACGCCCTAAATTTGATGAGCTTCAACGTAAACGCCCTAACTTTGGGCGGCGCGGGGAGCAGATGGGACGAGTATCTGGAGCTGCTGCGCGGCAAAGATGTTTATATCTGGTTTGACCACGATGAGGCGGGATATGAAAACGCGATCAAAAGGTATTACGAAATCAAGCCCGTAGCGCGAAGCACCCATATCGTGCTTTTTTATATGCTCGAAAAAGACCTGAATAAAAAATATGACATCAGCGATTGGCTCTACAACCATACCTCAAAGATCACAAACGACAATATGTTTGATCTACTGGCGTTTAGTTGTTTCGAGCCGACAAACATCGTGATCGATGAAATTTGCGATTACTTTCCGAATTTGCGCGAGAAGCTGGCGCCCTTCCGACGCGGCAAGATAATCCATTATTTTGATGAAATTTTTGACGAGTTCTTGCTAACCGACAAGGATGGCAACTGCGTCAATATATTCACCGTCAGAGGCGAGTTGGACGAACCCTACATCAATACTATCCTAAAAAACGCCAAGGCGCTCAAGAAGTCAGATAGCGATACCTACGAAAGGATCAAGAGAGCTTTTTTCGACGGCGCGCTCATAGGCGAGATCGCCCAAAAAGATTGGGATAAGTATAGCGCGACGTTTGACAAGCTACTTCAGATAAACAAGACTGTGCTGACGAACTACCACCAAACTCATATCGTGGATATGGTGGAGAGTTTTCTTGCTTCGGTAGAGAAGCTCGGATATCCTTTCGCACAATACAAGGGAGAGCTGTATTTCTGGACGAAAACGCATTACGCTAGGGTCGATCTGCGCGTGCTAAACCACTTCCTGCAAGAGTATTGGATGCCGAGGGCTTGCGTGGACGTGAAGAAAAAGAGCGTGGATAACTCCACGAAGATCATTGAAAATTTACTTAACAAAGCCCACCCGCTCGATACGATCAAACGCGACGAGCAAAGGCGAGTTATAAATTTAACCAACGGCACGATCTTTATTTCCAAATACGGGAATATCACCTTTAAATCGCGCCACGAAAAGGGCGACGGCGCGCTTAATATCTTGGATTTTGCATACGACAAAAACGCTACCTGCCCGAAATGGAATAGATTTCTACGCCAAATTTTAGCGGACAAAGACGACATCAAGACCCTGATGGAGTTTATCGGATACTGCTTCTTGCCGAGCCACGAATTCGAAAGCTTTCTGTTTCTATACGGCAAGAGCGGCGCAAACGGCAAGAGCGTTATTCTAGACACTATCCGCAACTTTTTCGGCGAAGATAACGTCTCAAGTCTGCAGCTCCAGCAGTTTGAGGGGCACCAGCTTTACGGACTTTCAAACAAGCTCATTAATATTGGAACTGAGATTGATAAGAACGGCACCGATAAAGGTCAGCTAGCAAATTTAAAGGCTCTCGTATCCACAAAAGATAGCATTATGATAAATCCAAAAAATGAGAAGCCTTTTAACCTTTTGCCAAACGAAAAGCCTAAACTTGCTTTTTCGGGGAACGCCAAACCTAAGCAGGGCGTGGATAACGCTACGCTTCGCCGAATGGTGCTTATCAGCTTTGATAAAGAGATCAAAGACGGGCAGAAGATTAGAGGGCTTAGCGACCGCTTCAACGACGAGATGGCGGGGATTTTTAATATGGCCCTTTGCGGGCTTATGCGCCTCGTAAAGCAGGGCAAATTTACCCGCTCCAAGCGAATGCTGAGCGAGCTTGAGGAGTATAGAGACGACGTAAATCCTATGAGGGCTTTCGTAAGGGATGCCATCATCCCCGATGAAAATTACTTCATTCCGAATAAATATCTTTATATTTTCTACAAGACATACATCGAGGACAAGGGCGGCACCCCGCAGAAAGAGAAAAACTTTTATGCAAATTTTATCGACGAATGCACGATAGGAAATATCAAGGTCGCTCGTGGAAGAAGGCGGATGGCCTATCCTTTGGCGGGGCTAAGCGGCGATAGGCCTCATTGCGTATTCGGAATCCGGGTAAATGAAAATTTGGATTTCAATAAGATCAACGTGGACGGCACCTTTATCGAGGTGAATGAGTTGAGTGGATATCAAATCGGAGGAGCAAGAAGCGATGACGAAGAATAGTCTTGTCCCACGATTTGGGCTTTTGTCCCAACATTGTCCCACTATTTTGACTCAATGCTGGGACAGCAAAACCGCGCTAAAATCGGCTCTGGAGAGGCGTTGTCCCAGTGTCCCAGCATTTTTTACTATATATTCATATATTTTTATTACTGAATTCAACCTTAAATTATCTTTAATTTTTAAATTTTTTTCTACCGATTATAAGGGAAAAATAGTGGGACAGAAAGAAATCTTAAAAAAGAAAATAACCATTTTTAGAGCTTTTGCCCTTGTCCCACGATTTTTAAACTTAAAGGGACAGCCTCGCCGCAAACGCCCATTATATGGGCATTTTAGTGGGTCAGCATTTTTTGGCGATAGTGGGACAGCTGGGACAGAAATAAACGAGAGGGTGTAGGAATGGACGTTATGAACGAAATTCAGCAAAAAGCCTTTGACATCTATATCCAAAGCGCGAGCCTAGAGAATGACTTTACTCCTATATCGGAGCGAGCCTTGGCCAAAAAACTTCACGATATGGGATTGAAAAGCTCTATGAGCGCGATAGGCAGATGGAAAAAGAAATTCGGATGGGTGCAGTCTCTGCAAAACAAAGTTACTTTGGCTATGAGTGAGGATAAACCCGTAAAAGATATGCTTCGTAATTCGAGCCTTAAGGCGGTCGTGGAAAACACCAAAGTGGATATTGAAAGAAACGACGTGCTTATGGCTAGCTCATATCAATTTTTTGAGAGCGAGGCGCGGGAAATTTTAGAGAAAAAACGAAACGGAGAGATCATTTCAAGAGAGGAGAGAGAGACGATGAAATTTATAGCTACGCTTAGCACCACCCGCAAGGATAAGATGCTGGATCGTATGGCACTTATGCCGCGCGATGCAGTAAGTGCTGATGAAATTTTATCGCGATTTAGCGCGATTTCGTTGGAGGTGGAAGATGACGCGATCGATATTGAGCCATCTGAAGCAAGCGACGATTAGCGCAGGCTTTGCGATCTTGATGATCGCCGTATACGTAGTAGTGCAAAATTTATTTTAAGGAGAGAGATATGGAAATGGAAATTGCATTGTGGATAATTGTGATTTTAGGCGGCGTCCTTACGGCGACCGCCGGCATTGCAGCTTTAGTCTTAAGGAAAAATCATGAGTAGCCATGCATATATACCGCGCATTTACATTTGCTCGCCATATACGGCTGTGGCTAGTAGGCGCGAAGCAAGACGTATAGCGATCAGGGCGATGGAGGAAGCCGACGAGTTTTTTGACGGCAAAGGGCTAGCCGTAGAACTCTTTTCGCCCGTGCTCGCAAACTCGGTGCAGTATGCGGATAGAAGCTACGACGAGATTATGAAAATTTGCTTTATGCAGATCGACACATGCGGAGAGATTTTTATCCCTAGCGCCAAAACCTGCGATCTGTCTTTGATAGCCGGCTCAAAAGGCATAGGGTTAGAGATAGAATACGCGACCGCGAGAGGGTATAAAATACACAATGACGAAGCCCTCCGCAGAGAGAGGTTTCGCGCAAATTTACAATGAGAGAGAATACAAATAAATGTGATCTAAAAAGGATAGAAAGATGAATACCGATCAAAGACTACTGACGCAAAAAGAGGCGTCGGTTATGCTAGGATATTCGCAAAACAGCAATATTTTGGCTCAAATGCGAATGCCGAAAAATAAGGGCAAATGGGAGTTTACCCCACGCTTCATAATTTTTAACGGCGAAATTCGCTATCCCCTTGATTGGCTCAACGAGGATATTAAAAAGCTAAAAGAGGGGTGCTAGCCCTTGCGAAAAGCAGGACGGAGTATTAATGAGAGCGTTAAAAGATCATAAGCGGACAAGGTTCATGTTTTTGACGACAGCATCGCTCGGTATAGTCGAAATAAGGACAGGCGCAATGTATTACTTTCTCGCCGCGGATAGTTACCTTGACCTCGTTCTTATACCCTCCATAAGCGGAGTATACCAACGGGCAGTTTCTAGAAAAGGTTTCGGTCTTCAAGCCATTTTCTATATCGCGGATTTTTTGCGGCAGAATAAATTTTACCGCAAACACATAACCTCCGAAAGCGCCGAGACAGAAAGCCGCAGCTTCGGAGCCGAAAATGTTTTTTAAAAGATCTAAAAATTCCATACGGAATTATATCTAAATTTAAGGAGAAAAGATGATTTGGATTATTTATTTTTTAATGGGTTTTGGCATAGGAGCGATCGTCGCGAAAGACTATATCGGATATAGGCGTATGAAAAAGGATAAGGGCTTATGATCTCGTGGCGTCCGCTAAGCCCGTGCGAGCGTTAAAAGATCATAAGCGGACAAGGTTCATGCGTTGTTTTACGAAACGCGCGTAAGGGCTTTTAAATTTAGATTTCTGTAAAATTTGATTAAATTTTAATTAAAGGCCAAAGATGAGCAAAAGCTACGATCTGCATTTTGATTTTAACGCCGACGGCGGAGCTGATTTTTTTAAAAACGTATCGGCTTTTATCGCGAGCTTAGACGAGCTAAACGTCGCTATCTGCTCATACGTAAATAGCGAGATAGCCACGCACGTAATTTTAGAAAGCGTAGAAAACGGCTCGCTCAAAGCCGAAGTAAGAGACATATTAAAAAGCGCAAATAGCGACAAAATAAGGAGCTACGTGAAAGACCCAAGAGATGCCATAGCTGATTTGTTGATTATGGCGAAAGATAAACTAATAGAGCTTTTAGATGACGACCCTAAACAGTTGCCAAACAAAGCCGACGAGATAGTCTGCGAGATCATAGAAAGCGGCGAGCTAAAAGACTACGGCTACAAACGCAACAAAACCCCGCTTTTGCAGGCTATGTCGAATTTATCCCAAAGCGCGAAAGGATTTAAAATGCCACCACGAATAAATTTAAAAGGCAACGAGCGAGAAGTAAAAGGCGATTATGAATTCAGCCCCGAGGATTTGCCGGGCGTGATAGAGCAAAAAAGCGAATTCAAGGGCAGCTTCATCATCAAAAAGCCCGATCTGGCAGGAGCGAGCAAATGGACTATCATAAACGGTAGCGCGATAGACGTGAAGATCATCGACGAAGCATGGCTAAAGAAGCTCAAAAGCCACGAAGTATCGCTAAGCTACGGCGATAAGATAGCAGGCACGCTAATATCTAACTCTATTATAGATCCTGATTTAAACGTTATCAGCACGGATTATTTTTTAGACGATATTTTAGGCATCGAAGCGCCTAAAAGCGCCGAGCAACGAAATTTAGAGATAAAGGAATAAAATGTATAAATGCCCTAAATGCGGAAGCACTAGCGTGGAGAAAGAGCGACTTTATATCCGTGAAGCCGGACGAACAATCGCTACTGGCGATAGAATATGTCAAGACTGTGGCTTTGTTGGTACATCTAATGAATTTAACCGAGACATATACGATCAAGAGTTAGATGATGAAATTTCTGATCATCCAAATTTGCATATACCCAAAGAAAATCTAATCAAAGCTACCTGCAAAGAGCTAAATTTGACGTATAAACAGCTAGGGGAAGCGATAGGGTATAGCGAGAGCGCATCAAATAACGCGGCTAGACAAGAAAAAATCAGCGAACCGCTAAAAAGAGCGATTGAGCTTTATCTCGAAAATTTAAAACTTCAACAAGAATTAGCAGACTTCAGAACTCTAAAAGCGATTTTATCGCGCTAAAATCAGCCCGTCCATTTTTGCGTTGTTTTACGAAACGCGCGTAAGGGCTTTTAAATTTAGATTTCTGTAAAATTGAAGTAAATTTTGAAGGATAAACAATGAGTAAATATGTAAAAATAACGGAAGATATGATAAAAGAAGCTTTTAAGGAAAAAAGCATATCTGCATTTAATGCTGGAGTTATCTCAGAGGCAATACATATAGCCAATGAAAAATATAACAAACAGGATATACGAACGAGAGAAATTTTAGACTTCTTAGCCACTATCAAGGACGAGTTTTGGGAGTTAGAAAACAAAATGCCACCGAAGCAAATATGGGATATGCTTGCTAAAAAAATTTTAGAATATTTGAAAAATAGCGTAATAGTTCTAGGATACGATGTTGTCAATCAAGAAAAAGCTGTGGCATATGGCAGGGTTGCACGGCGAATAAAACTTGATACAGATCCTTTATATTCAAACTACTACCTTATAGAAGAGGAGTTAAAAAATAAAATTTCATCTATAGTGGGGTATCTAGTAAAGCCATCATCTCCTCAAGGGGCTGATAGATATATATATTTTGCGGACAATGACGGCGAACTTTTATATGTGCTAGAGTGGCATTTTGACGCCGACTATGGAAAAGAGCAAAATATAGTTAAGCGCGTATGTAAAGAACTAGGCATAACGCAAAGAGAGCTGGCGGAGAGGATGGATATTCCCGAAAGCACGGTTGCAAGGTGGAAAGGCGGCGACCTGCCGAGACTTGCCGAGCTGTATCTAAATGCTTTGCTTGAGAATATCGAACTCAAATCAAAGCTAGAAACAATCAAAAAAGCCCACGAAATCGTATCAAATCTATAAGGAGAACGAAAATTTCGTTACCCTTTATTTTCATTTTTAGAAGTTTATTTTAGCTATTTTTTCAAAAATGAATAAAAACCCTTGACAAACTTTCAATAATAATATATAATTCGCTTAAAATATTTCAAAAATGAAAGGTTTTAAGATGAATTCTTTATTCACACAACTAAGCCCGCAAGTTGAAATTCTAAATTTCCAAACATTCACTTCTGAATACGTGGCTCAACGTTATGGCGTAAGCAAACAAACCATTATCGACCACAAACGCAACCACGCAGACGAAATCGTCGAGGATATTCACTTCATCTACGAGCTAGCTGACACTAAAGGCGGCAGACAAGAAATCCTAAAATGGACGCTACGCGGCATAATAAAACTCGGGATGTTTATCCGCAGTGAAAAGGCTAAGGGTTTTAGACTATGGGCGGAGCAGGAGCTCGAAAAAGCGATTTTGAAGCAGGTGCGGGATTATGCCGCTATACGCAAACAAAATTTAGTTTACGAGGGTGAAATCTCAAACCTGAAAGCGGATGCCGAGCTTGAGGCCAAGAAATACGGCAGAAAGCTCGCCTACTATAAAGGCGAGACCACAAAAGCGAAAAATGCGCTCGCCTCATATCGCGCCAAGCGTACCGCTCGCGCGGGCTTTCCCGCTCGCATAAACAGCGCCGAGCTATCGGCGCTTAATAAGGAGCTAACAGACGTAAAGCACGAAGCGATCTCTAATATGTCCGAGGTCTTTCGTTTGCGGGGCGAGATAGAGGATCTAGTAGGTGAGCTAGCGTTAGCTAACGGGACCATAGCCTCTCAAAAAGAATATATCGCCCGTCTTAGCTCTGCCGTGGTGCAAGCAAGCATCGAACAAGCGCAGGCGCCTGCGGCTATGCGGCACGAGCTTGAGCTTTTGCAATCGGATCTTGCCTGCTTGCAAAACAAGCTTTCCGCCGCTATGTCGAAGCTAAAAGAGCAAAGCGAAGGAAATAAACTTTATCTAAAGGACGAGCGATGAAAAGCATAGGCGGACGGGTTTTTCCTAGCGAGGAGGTAGAGATGCTTAGCAAAAAGCAAGAAGCGCAGCTACGAGAATTAGAGCTCTCTTTTAAAGAGGTCTATGGCAGAAATTTCGATATGGATAAAGTTCTAGATAAGCTTTTATATCTCGATACCCTCTACCCAAGCTATGCGAAAGAGCACTTCAATCCTTTAGGGCTGCTTGAAATTTACGGCAGATATTTTAAAAAGGATAGCCCTTACAAAAGACGCAAGCGCGCCCGTCGTAAAAATAAAGCTAAAAGAGGCGTCATCATCATAAACGGCGACAATATCCAGATAGGTAACGGCAACGTTCAGAATAACGGGAAAGGCTCAATCCCCCAATGGAAAGCAAGAGCTTAGATCATATGGTGCGAAAAGGGTGCGATCAAGCACGGACGGCTTAAGCTATTAAGTCGTCTAAATAATCCGCCCACCACTGCAATACCCGCAAATGCTCCCGCGAGTTGAAGTCCCTGAAATACGCTTTGTCTACTTCGCTACTAGGCGCGTGTAGCAGCACTTCGTCGATGATACGCTTTTCAAACATAGCTCGCTCGCCGTCGGTTGCCCGAATAGCAAAGGTCGCAAACATTGAGCGAAAGCCGTGTGCGTGCAGATCGGCTATACCCAAGCGCTTCAGCGTTTTTAATAGTGTGCCGTCCGAGATAGCCCATCCGCTACGCTTAGAATAGGTATTCGATTTGAAAACTATCCCCTCTGCGCTTACTTCTTTTTGGCACTCTAAAATTTGCTTTGCTTGCCTTGGAAGCGGTAAGCGCGCATTTACCCCCGTTTTATTGTCAGCCTCTCTGAAATAGATAAAATCCTCGTCTATCCTATCCCAACTAAGCTCTCTGATCTGATGCGGGCGCTGCGCCATAATCAGATTGAAAAAGAAAAGATTTTTAATCGTCGGCTCTATAAGGGCGTCTCTGACCGCTTCTATGATCTCTTTTAGCCGCCTTGGATCCGTCACCGCCTTTCTGTGCTCTACTTTTTTCTTAGGATAAATTTCACTCATATCATCGATGATCTCATAAATAAACGATATAT
The DNA here is from genome assembly GCF_938045775.1 of uncultured Campylobacter sp. Lineage (GTDB taxonomy): Bacteria > Campylobacterota > Campylobacteria > Campylobacterales > Campylobacteraceae > Campylobacter_B. The sequence goes on along the minus strand of NZ_CALIBH010000230.1, from coordinate 14,176 downwards.
CGCCCGCCGCGTTTTGGGCGCGAGCAAATTTAAGCACGTCGCGCAGGATCGGGATTATCTTTTTGGCGCTTGCAAAATTCACGCTCTTGGTCACCGCGATCACCTCTTTCGTGCCGATCTCATCTATCGGCATATTACCTAGAGGTTGCAGCAGATGTTTATTTACACGGTTTACCATCTTACGACGAGATTGCCTTGTTTTCTCGCTATCCTCGGGCGGAATTTTAATATCCAGCCACGCGCGAAAGACATCTTTTAGTTTCTGCTTTTGTAGCTCGTCGCTCGTGCCGGATTTACGTAAGCTCATTGCTTTTTCTCTAGCTTCTGCGAGACTTATATTATCAAAGCTTCCTAGCGTCTTGTAGCCTCTTTTTGTGCGTAGCTTGTAGTATCTGCTGCCGTTTGCGAAACACACGAGATACAGCGCGCACGTGCTATCGATAGAATACGCCTTGAGTTTGCCGCTACCTTCAAATTTTAATTTCTTCACCTGCGTCGCGGTTAAAATTTTAGCCATTTTATACCCTTGTTATACAGAAAGTTATACATTTTTTACGAAAATAATTATAAACCGATATAAATTAATATAAATTGAAAATGGCTTTAAAATACCTTGCTATCGGTAATCTGTAAATGATTATACATTGATATAAATTGATATAAAAAGAAGCAATGGTGACCCACAGGAGATTTGAACTCCTGTTACCGGCGTGAGAGGCCAGCGTCCTAACCACTAGACGAGTGGGCCGCGAAATTAAAAATGAGATGATAGCGAAGTGTATATAAATTTTGGATTAAATTATATAATTTCAACAAAAATAATGCAAAATAAAATTTTCGCCGAAAACTTAAAGCTTTTTGGCATAGCCGCAAATCTTGGTGCTCTAGATAGTCCGATATGCCGCCCATTCTAGATGGCATATAAATAAGTTCCGTCGCTGCAGCCATAAGCCAAATCGATATCATAAAAGCTTGCTGCGCCTTGCTATCAGCATCAAAAACGCCAATAATTTTATCGCGCTGATTTAAAGCAGGTGATAAGAAGCCATTTAGCATACCTTTTATTTAGCTTCTAGGCTTTTTAGATACTCATATACTCTTTTATCCTCGTTTTTCCTTGCCCAATCCGATGGAGTTACACTTTGGTTATGAGAACATCTAGCTTTTGGATCGGCGCCTCTTTCTACTAGATATTTTACGATTTCTAGACTATGAGAACTTGCCGCATAATTTACCATGGAGCAGCCATCCCTATCCTTTGCTTTAAAATTTCCGCCGTATTTTTCTAAAAGCTTTACGAGCCTAAAACTCTTCTCATCGTCGTGTTGGCTTCCAAATACGCTCATCATCATTGCGCTATCAGTCAGTCTTTTTGCGCACTCTAGCATCGCGCGAAGCGAATTTTCGCTACCTAACATTACCGCCATTTCGATGGGAGTGGTATTTTCATGACCTTTAAAATTCGGATCGCCGCCCATTTCGCAGTATTTTTTAGCATCTTCGGCGTTGTCTGAATATGCCGTTTTGTGAAGCAACGTTTGTATCTCATCTATACTCAAACTCTCTTCAGTCTTAGGCGTAACGAAAAAGTTTTTGTCGTAAATCTCCTTTAATGAATTTGTACCGTAGTATTTACCCGGCTCGTCTTTAAAAATCAAATTTATACCATTTAAATCCGTAAGTTCTATAGAGTCGTTTGTTTTTAAATTTATTATCTTGTTAAAGTTAAAAACTAAATCATCCTTTTTAACCCCGCTATCAAAGATGAAAAAGTGGCTAAACTCGTAAGGAAATTCTTTTTTGTATTCAGGGTTTGACACCGGATTTATCCTAGAATCGCCGATTTCTATCTTATCATGCCCCCATCTTTTGCTGAATATAAATATATTTGTACCCCAGCTTTTTGAAATTTTATCATCGTTCTCGCCCATTACGAAAATATCGTTTCCCCATGGGTCTTCCACATCGCTTCTGCCGCCCGTCAAAATATAGACGTTGTTATTTCCGGGGCAAACTATAGAGTGCCTCGTATCGCTTTCGGCTATAATGATTTCGTCTGCGTTTTGGTTGCAGCGAGAATTTATATCCCAATATATGGTTTTGCTAAAATTTAAACTCACGTCTTCTAATACGGTGGTATCAAATCCTTGCGTCACTAAAATCTTTTTAGGAAAATATCCTTTCGCTTGCCCGTCTTTGATAAATTTTTCCAAGCTTTGAAAGTCGGTTATATTGCCTCCAAAACAGCCGCCGACTACCAAAAACAATATAACGATAAATCTCATACTCGCTCCTCTTTTCGAGATAAAATTTTAAAAATTATACAAAATTTGTAAGCAAAATTTACTAAAAACAGCTCAAATTTAAAAATCAAAAATAAGCGTTTTTATGCTTATAGTAATGGCACTTGGATAGTTATAAATTTTAAGCTGCTCCGATACTTTTAAATTTAAAAAGTTAAATCCATTTTAAACAGAATTTGCGTAAAATCCCATTTCAAAAATGTATTGCGCGAGTGGCGGCAAAGTAAAATTTGCGGTAACTACGGCGTTAAATTAAAAGCACTCGTAACGGCGGAACTAAATAAAATTCGCGGCAGTAGCCCAAGGATGAGATATTCGGCGGCGTGCTGAGCTTAAATCATTCACAGCGACGTAAAGTACGAAGTATGCGCGGCGGCGTAAAATTAAAATTCGCGACGGCTAAATTTAAAGCCACGCGGCGATAAATCGAAACAGCACTCGCATTGCAGCGAGCCGAACATTAAAATTTAAAGGGATAAAATGTATGAAGATTTTCAAAGAGCGAAGCTGCAAGGCGCGCTCGGCCTATTAGTCGCTAGCGCGGCGTATTCTATAAAAGGCGAGATCGCTTATTTGGATTCTCAAATCTTAGTGTGGATTTTTGCCTTCACATTCCTTTACCACGCGCTTAAAAACATCTAAAATATCACGGGCCCGCAGGTTTTTATAATCTTCAAATACGCCTACAGCATTGCGCTTGCGGCGCTATTATATTTTTCAGCCATTTATATACTTAGAAGATGTGATTGTAATAGGCTGCAAATATACGTGCCGTATTTGATTTTTGCAGTTACGGTCGCTTGGATAATTGTAAATTTTAAGTTGCGCGCCGCTACCGGATGCAAGCTTTTTGCCGTATATGCCGCACTACTAATCGCAGATATCGGCGCAGACGTCATCTATAGCATGATGTTCAAAATACCGGCTCCCGCTGCTATAACGATGGGCGTCATAAATTTCATGGAACTGCTAAATTTAATCTTAAATCCATTAGCGTCCGTAGTGCTGCTTCTTGCGTGGCTTAGCATGAAAAACTCCGCCAAAGCAAAAGATATATGGAGCTAAGCAGAGATAAAATTTGCTCGCGTTTATACTCGCGCGGAGTTTAAATTTAGACTGCGCCGGGGCGTTTGCAAAGATAAAATTTCACACTGCTTGCGCTGTTTTGGCAAAGACACGGTCGCTGTTCGTCTGCGCAGTACAAGCTTTGGGCTGTATCGGCGCTATCCTCGATATGAAATTTAAGCAAATGCCATTTTATACGACTATAAGCCCGCTTCGCCGCACTCGTAGCCGAAAATTTTAATCCCCGTATCGCTCTGCTCGTAGCGCAGCGCGGGGATTTTTTGCAGTAGATTTTTTAGCTTTTCCAGATCGTTTTTCCGCCCGCCGTCGAAGGCTCGCGGCACCCACACCCACGCGATCTCGTCGTATGCAAACGAGCCTACAGAAAAGCTTGCTCGCTTTGAGCCCGCCTCCCATTTGATGGAGTTTTTGATAGCATAGAAGTTTGGATAGAGGATTTTTTTGATGATGAAGCATTTACAAAATTTAAAATCCGCGAAAAACTCCGCCCACGTCGCATCCTCGGTAAAATAGCCCTTTGCGCGCAGACGCTTTTTCTCTTTGCGCAGCCTGATCGGCTCATAAAATCGCTGCCAAGCCCTTGCGCAGGCATCCATAAACGCAAGCATGCGGGCGAAGTAAATTTTAAAAAGCGCCTTAAAAAGCTCCATCTACTTCTCGATCTGCGATTTTAGCGATTTATCGATTGCGATCTCGCTGGAGTTTATATCAATCGTCTGAAGCGCCTTGTCCTGGAAGATAAATCCGACCTCCTTTGCGCCGAAGCTCTTGGCGATCGCCTCCAGCGTGTCAGTCGCGGATTTGTGGATCTTGCCGCCAAGATCGTTGATGATTTTTAGCGAGAGCTGCTTGACCTCGTCCTTGGCGTCGTCGATGAGGCGGTTTTTATCGCTCTCGTCAAAGCTCGCGCCGAATAGCCCGTTTAGCGAATCGGGCAACAAAAACGGCAGCAGCTTGGCGTTTTTCTCGTCGTAAATTTTCATATCTTTGATCGAGTATTTGTATTTACATGGCGGCATCTTGATCTCGTAGCGATCCTCGCCCTGCGGCAGTATCGCAAACTCTGGGCTTAGCAGGTCGTAAACAAACTCGATCTCAAACTCGAAGATGATGGCGATCTGCTTTTTCGTCATCAGCGGCGAGACGAGCGAGCCCAGCAGCCCGCTGCCTACGTTTTGCTTGCGCGTGACGATCTCTTTGGAGTAAATTTTAAAAACGCTCAGCTCGCCGATGCTTTTAAGCCGCGTGATATCGGTGGCGATCTGCGGCTTGCTCGCTTGCTCGCCGCTTTTGCGCATCTTAAAAAACATAAAAACCAAGATGCAAAATATCACTAAATTTAGAAGAAAAGCAAAATTTTCCAAATTTCATCCTTTAAAATTTTATCGGTATTTTAGCAAAATACAGCGCCAATTTGTAGTGCAATTGAAATTTTACGATTTTTGCGGCAAGAAATTTTAAAATCAAAGCGTGCGGCGCAGCCGCGACATAAAAATTAGCGCGAGCGTAGCTCGCCCTTTGAGCGTGCCAGGGGTTGGGGGATTTTAAGGGGGAAGGGGAGCGCCTCGCAAGTAGCGCCCCTCCCCCCCCTAAGAGAAAACGCTGCCACGCCCCAAATTCTAGAGGAAAATTCTACATAGAGAAATTTTAAATTTATACAAAATAAAATTCCGTTTAAATTTTAATTCCTGATATATCTTGGGGCGAGAAGGGACCTCCAATTGCGAGGTCACACTTTTCGCGGGCGCCGCCTCCGCAGCACCACACTGCTCTGCTCGCCCACAAGCCCCACCCATCCCCCGACGACGCTTTAAGCGGTGCAGGCTGCGCCTGAGTTAAATTTCAACGTCCATATCCACGGGCTCGATCTGCAGCCCGCGTAGATCCGCGAGATGCTGCACCGCGGCGTCCGTCTCGGCGTTTTTGGGAAGCACGATATGAAAGCCGCGATCAAACGCCAAGAAAAAATTCTCCCCGCCCGCAGCGATTCGATTTAGCGAGCACGCGGCAAATTTCTCGCTTGCGCGCGGCTCGCCTTTTGAAAACGAGATCGTCTCGCCGTCCGCGACGAAGCTCATCTCCGTGCTCGAGTCTTGCGCGAGCTTAGCGGCAGAGAGATGTTTTCTTAGCATGCGGCGGTAAAATTTCGGATAAAAAATAAGCCACGCCGCACCCAAAATAACCGACGCCACGCTCGCAATCGGCGCCGTTTTTAAAAGCCCGTCGATGATGATGCCAACGAGCAAAAACTCAAACGGTATGGCGTAGGTGCTGACTAGGCGCTGCTTGCGCGCCTTTTTGCTGTAAAGCAGCATAAATTTATTGAGATTATCGACGTCGCGATTGGTGATACGTACTTTCATATTTTTCCTTTAATTTTTGCGTAATTGTAGCGAAGCCGCCTTAAATTTGCGTCTATTAACTTCCGTGAGATAAAATCCCGTTTTTAAAGGAGATAGCTTGAAATCTTTATTAAAAATCAATGGATTTTTGCCATTTTTGGCGATTATGTTTATCAACGCAAGCGTCGATCTGGGCCATAAGATCACGATTCAAAACGTCCTTGTCAAAAGCGCCGATTCCGGCGCTCTCATCGCCCTTACCTCGCTTGTAAATTTGCTGATTTTGCTGCCTTACGTTTTTCTTTTTAGCGCCAGCGGCTATCTCAACGACAAATTCTCGCGCACCCGCATTACGCGGATCTGCGCGAAACTCGGCGTCGCGCTTACCGCGCTCATTACGCTCGGATATCTGTGCGGATGGTTTTATTTCGCATTTTTTATGACGATCCTGCTTGCGGCGCAAAGCGCGATCTACTCGCCCGCCAAATACGGCCTGATTAAAAAAATCGTTGGCGCGAAAAATTTAGGCGCGGCAAACGGCCTCGTGCAGGCTCTTACGATCATCGCGATTCTGCTTTCATCACTTGTTTTTTCGGTGATTTTCGAGCTGTTTGCAGCCCGCAGCAGCGACGCGGGCGAGCTGATGAGCTCGGTTTGGTTCATCGGCGTGCTTTTGGTCGCGGGCTCCGTGCTTGAAACATACTACTCATATAAAATTCCATTCTTCGACGCCGCGCAGCCACAGGCGGAATTTAATAAAGACGACTATCTTAAACTTCACTATCTAAGGCAAAATTTAAATTTTGTGCTAAAAGACAAAAACGTCCTGCTCTGCACGCTGGGACTTGCGATGTTTTGGGCGGTCTCGCAGCTCGTGATAGCGACCTTCCCGGCTCACTACAAGAGCCTTAGCGGCAGCGACAACGTAATGGTGATCCAGGTGATCTTAGCTCTTAGTGCGATCGGAATCGCGCTAGGCTCGATCTTTGCGGGCAGCTACTGTAAAAAACATATCGAGCTCGGTATCGTGCCGTTCGGCGCATTCGGGCTCGCGCTCGCGCTAATGGTGTTAGCCAACGCGCACTCGGTATTTTGGCTCGGTACGGCGTCGTTTTTCTTCGGATTTAGCGGCGGAATTTTCATCGTGCCGCTCAACGCCGTTATTCAGTTTTTTACCGCCGACGAGCGCATGGGGCGGGTGCTTGCGGGTTCAAATTTTATTCAAAATATCTTTATGGTGCTGTTTTTGCTCATCGCCATCATCTTGGTGCATTTTGCGGTCGCCAGCGGCGAAATTTTCGTTATGGCTGCTCTTTGCGTGCTCATCTGCGGGATCTTCGGCGCAAAATATCTGCCACAGCTTTTCGTTAGAATTTTACTCATTCCGTTTATGAAATTCGGCTATCAAGTCCACGTAGACGGCATCGAAAATATCCCGCAAAAAGGCGGCGTTCTGCTTTTAGGCAACCATATCAGCTGGATCGATTGGGCGGTGGTGCAGCTTGCCTGCCCGCGCGGGGTGCGCTTCGTAATGCATCGCAGCTACTACGATCTGTGGTATTTGAAGTGGTTTTTTAAAATTTTTCGCGTCATTCCGATCGGAGCGGGCGTGAGCAAAAGCGCGATCGAAAGTATCCGCGAGGCGCTGAATGCAGGCGAAGTGGTCGGGCTCTTCCCCGAGGGCCACATCAGCTACAACGGCCGCATAGACGAGTTTCAGGGTGGATTTGAGCTCGCCGCGCACGATACGAACTCCGTCATCGTGCCTTTTTATATCAGAGGGCTTTGGGGATCGACATTTTCGCGCGCCAGCGAGCATTATAAAAGAACGATTTCGCAAAGCGGCAAAAACGCGCTTCGCGTAAGCTTCGGCGCGCCGATTGAGGCAAATTCCAAGGCGCACGAGGTAAAGCGCGCAGTAACGGAGCTGTCGTTTTTCAGCTGGGGCAAATACCTCGCAAGTCTAAAGCCGCTTGCTTACAACTGGCTAAATCAAGCCAAAAGATCGCCTTTTAAGCGCGTGGCGGTCGATAGCACTGGAGTGAGCTTCACAAATTTAGCGATGATGAGCGCCGTTTTGATACTTCGCAAAAGACTAAAGAGTCGCATAAGCAGCGAGGAAAACGTAGGTATCATTTTGCCTAGCTCGGTCATCGCAAGCGCCGTAAATTTAACTCTTTTTGCGATGGGCAAAACGAGCGTAAATTTAAACTACACGCTAAGCGAGGAAAATTTAATCTACTGCGCGGATAAAGCAAACATCCGCACGATCATCAGCTCGCGCAAATTCGTAGAAAAGCTCAAATCAAAGGGCTTTGATCTGGAAAGCTCGATCGGCGATCGGCTCGTGTATCTTGAAGATCTAAGCGAGGGCACCTCTAAAAACGAGCGCATAGCCTGCGCGCTAAAATCGCTGCTGATGCCTAAAATTTTATTTCGCGCGCTGTATTTTAAGCCGCACGCGATAGATGACGTAGCGACCATTTTATTTAGCAGCGGCAGCGAGGGAAAGCCCAAAGGCGTGGTTCTGACGCATAAAAATATAATGGCGAATGTCCGTCAAATTTCGGAGCTCATAAACGCCACCGAGCACGACGCGATTTTAGCGTCGCTGCCGATCTTTCACTGCTTCGGGCTTACCGTAACGACGCTATTTCCGCTAAACGACGGAATTTTAAGCATCCACGTACCCGATCCTACGGACGCCTTTAGCATCGGCAAGATGAGCGCAAAATACGGCGTTACGATAATGTTCGGTACTTCGACGTTTTTTAGGCTCTACACCAAAAATAAAAGGCTCAATCCGCTTATGCTAGCAAGCATTCGCCTGGCGATTGCGGGCGCGGAGAAGCTAAACGAAAACGTCCGAAAGGAATTTAAGATAAAATTCGGCATCGAAATTTACGAGGGCTACGGCACGACCGAGACTGCACCGGTGGTTAGCGTAAATACGCCGAACGTCCTTGAGCCCGATTTTTTCAAAGAGCTTCACTTCAACCGCGAAAAGAGCGTCGGCTTGCCGCTTGCAGGTACGGTCATAAAGATCACCGATCCCGCCTCGCTGCAACCGCTATCAAACGGGCAGGAGGGTCTTATCTTAATCGGCGGACATCAGGTTATGAAGGAGTACTACGATGAGCCGGCAAAAACCGCCGAGGCGATCGCGCAGATGGACGGCGTGCGCTACTACAAGAGCGGCGACATCGGCTATATCGACGACGATGGGTTTTTATTTATCACCGATCGCCTTTCGCGCTTTGCCAAAATCGGCGGCGAGATGATCAGCCTGGGCGCAGTAGAGAGCGCCGTGGGCGAAATTTTAGGCGAGAGCTCGATCTATTCGTGCGTGAATCTAAAAGACGAGAAAAAGGGCGAAAAGATCGCTCTGCTTTACGTGGGCGAGACGAGCGAGGATGAAATTTCGCGCCGTCTGAAGGACTCCGCGCTAGCGCCGATAATGCAACCAAGCGTCGTGAAAAAGGTGGAGCAAATCCCGGTGCTCGGCAGTGGCAAGGTAAATCTCAAAGCGGTAAAGGATCTGGCGATAGAGCTCGGGCTTTAGGGCAAAATCTAAGTAAAAGGATTTGGTTAGTGCGAGGCTTTAAAACCGCGAAATTCCGGCTATATCGCAGAGTGGTAGAATTTTGGTTGTATCGTAGCGTGGCGAAATTTTGCGGTGCAAAATTTTAATTGATTGAAATTGTATGGTATGAAATTTAAAACTCTAGGAATTGAAAAGCCCGTGCGATAAAAATATGCTGTGAGTGCAAGATGACGGGGCTACTGACGCTGCTCGTCGTTATTGGCTATAAAACAAGAGCGCGACGGCAGAATTTCGCGATGTGGATTTGTGAAGCTGGGGGGGTCTAAGGCGTTAAATTTCAGGCTGCAAAATTCAAAATTGAGAAAAATCTAGCTGCTAAATTTCGATTAATTCAGTTTGTAAAATTACACGCATAAGGCGTCTTAGTAAAATATGGAATTCCGTGCTTAAAATTCCACGCCACGACATAAAAAAGGAATTTTAATCGTGGCAAACAAGCGCGATATATCGACTCAGCCATGAAATTCCGCATTAAAATTTTACGTCGAAACCGCAGACGAAATTCCACAAAATTCTATCGAAATTCTATGAAATTTTACCGAGAATGAAATTCTTTAAATTTCGTAACGGAGCGAATTTTAAAATTCTGCTCCGCTACTCAAGAATTTCGCAGCATACTATCTTGCATAAAATACTGCTAGTGCGTCTTTAGATGTATCATTTTTGCCGGCAGGCTCCTCTTTGCCATCGGATGTTATCTTAAATCCCGACGCCAAATCTACGCTTTTATCGTTATTGACGACGAAATTAAGCTCTATCGTTGCGCTAGACGGCGCTTTTTTATTAGATGCGCCATAACTAGCTTTTAATTGCTCGGGCGTCAATTGTGAATAATACACCGCGTTTTTCAAGAAATCTAATACGCCCGGTAGATATGTCTTATCTTTTTTAGGGTCTTGGTCTTTTAGAATTTCATCCTCTAGCGACTTATCGCAATCGATCAATCCCTTCTGATCTTTGTATTCTATTTTACCTTTTGCTTTTATAGTCTCTTGGAATTTCGCGTCGTTTAGTTTACAAAGCTTGTTGCCTAGCTGAAGCAAGCTATTCCTATCATAAGCTTTACCCCTATAAAACTCCATAGTACTATCCATATTGCTATTTATAGCATCTTTATTATATTTCTCAAGACGTTCTTTGGTCGCTTTCTCGAGTTCGGCATTTATTGCCTCCACATCTATGTCGCACACCATCGTGACGGATTTTAACCCACCGCGATCAGCCTTCGACCACGTGATATTTTTACATCTTTTCGACCCCTCGATCGCCGTGCCTATACTCATAGATTTAAAATCGGGCAAAGTATAGTTTTTGACGAGTTCTATCTCGTCCTCACCGCATCCTGCTAACACCAAAGCCGCCGCTACGGCACCCATCATATATCTGAGCTTCATACTTACTCCTTAAGATTAAAGTAAGGAATACTAGCCCCCCCCCCCGCTTAAAATTTGATTAAATTTGAGGTAAATTTTGAGATTAATTGTTAAGCATTAGCGGAATATTTTAAAATCTCACTAAATTTATCGGCAACAAAATTTTATGTGATAAAAATAGGCTAAATTTTATTTGCCAGTATGATACAAAAAATTACAAGCAGAAAGAAGGTTTAAAATTTTATAGCTTTGTAATTTAGCTAGAGCTTTAATGATAATTCTAATTTGCCGCGAAGTGCACGCTCCACGGCAAATTTAAAGGAGAACTATTTAAAAGATGGGGCGATCTGCGCTATCCATGCCTCGATGCGGCTCTCGGTGAGGTCGCTTTGATTGTCATTGTCTAGCGCGAGGCCAACGAATTTGCCATCCACTACGGCCTTGCTCTCGTCAAATTCATATCCGTCGGTAGGCACTGCGCCTACGATATTTGCACCCGCTTTTTTGAAGTTGTCGTATAGCTCGCGCATTGCGTTGCAGTAGGCGTCGCTGTAGCTTGAGCTATCGCCCATGCCGAAAATCGCGACAGTCTTGCCCGCGACATCAAGGGCTGAGAAATCAAAGCCCGCCCAGTCGTCTTGTAGCTCGCCGTCGTTCCATGTAGAGCTGCCAATGATAAGCGCAGTATATTTATTTAGATCTGCAGGCGCGATGTCCGCAACGTTTTTTAGCTCGTTTTCTATGCCTAGCTTTTCAGAGATCAGCTTCGCGGCGTCCTCGGTATTGCCCATCGAGCTTCCAAAAATAATTCCAACCATTTGGTATCCTTTTAATAAATTTTGTCGGTAAGCTTGTATGGTACTAATTTCATAATGAAATTTCCCTTAAAGCATTCGCTTTTTATCTCGGCGTGGCGGTTAAAATTTTCATTTTTTGGATAGACAAGATACACGGCGTCGAGGTTTGCTCCGCGACAAAGCTCTAGCGCTTTTTTTATATCATTATCATAAATGGCTGGATTTTGAGGTAAAATTTTTTTAAAGCTCGTAACCACGCCTAGGTTAAAACCGCTCTTACGAACTACGATAAGCTCGCCTGATTTGCCCACAAGCTGCAGCTGTGCGCCTGCATTGCGAAGCGCGATTTTGCAAAATACGAAGTTGTGAAACGCATCGTCTCCGTTTAACAACAAGCCTCTGCGCAAACTAACTATCGCACGAGCCAGCTTGTAGCGGGGATTTGCAGCGAGCGCAGGCAGCGGCATGCCACACAGATAAGCAAAGATTATCGCGTTATCCGCTACGCAAAATTTTACGGCAGGCTTGAAACGGTAAATTTTACGAGCCCCGCGCCCAAGTTCGGAAGCGATAAAATTTAAAAATGCCGCTCGAAATTGTATCTCGCCCTGCAAATACTTGGGCGAAATTCTATAGCTCGCATTAACGTTAAAATTATATAGAGCTAGCATCGCCCGCGCTCGCGAAGCCGTATTATAATCCCGCAGCGCCTCTGGCACAATCTCGCGCCCGTTCGCATCAAGGCCAAAAATCTCGCCGCTAAAGAATTGCTTATTAAAAACTTCAGCATTTAAAATTTCATCATCAATAAGCTCATTATTGCGCCGCAGATCCGCTTTTTGGCGTTTTTCGCGTGCTGCGATACCTCGTTTTGACGTGGTAGTATCTTGTAACAAAGCTGATTTTTCATCCGAACGCTTAGCGCAGAAAAAATTCTTTTGCGCGGAGCTAGTGTCGTAAAAAGCTCTTGCTGTAAAATTCCTATTCGCGCCGCCCTTTTGCGCGCTCTTTGCAGCGCACGACTTAGAGGCATTATGATTAAGCGCGCCCGATTTATCGCTTAGAAACTTTTTAAATTTACCGCTAAATTTCTTGCTTTCGGCGTGCGCAAAGCAAGTAGCGTTAAATTTGCTAGAATTTAAAAAATCCTTGAAATTTAGCTCGCCAGCTTCATCGTCGTAAGCATTTGATTGCGACGCAGTGCACGATTTTTTAACCGCTTGCTTGGGCTTGCCGGCACTACTACTTAAATTCCTTGGAATTTTAATCATCTTCGCAAGGCTTGCAACCAAATTCTTGATTTAAATTGAAGACCTTACAGTATTCGCAAAATACGCAACTGACGCTTCTTTTAGCGCATACAAGCGGGATTTTGCGCTTTTTTACTTCGCCTTTGATTTTTTTCATCGTGTTGTGGTTTAAAAAGCTCGTAAGCATCACGACACACTCGGTATCTTGCGGGATCGGCTTACGATTTACGCGATTTTCGTTTCGTGCATCCCAGTGCTCGATATTGCTCGCGCCAAGGTCTTTTAAAACCGCCTTAATGGGCGTAATCTCATCTGCTCCTATAACTAAAACGTTCATTTCATCCCCTTCTATGATTGATAGTCGTTATTATAACAGAGAAAGATTAAATTTAACTGATAATATATATAAAAATTTGAAATTACAAGCCGGAATTTTGCCGGCTCATATTTGATATTTATTCGCTTAAAGCTAGACTTACTGCCGCATCGATGTGGATCTGCGTAGTATCAAATAGCCACGCGGCGGTATCTGCTTGCGATACGAGCAGCCCGATCTCCGTGCAGCCCAGTATCACTCCCTGCGCGCCGCGAGCCCTAAGTCCTTCAATAATCCGTAAAAATTTCTCTTTGGAGTGCGGTAAGATTTTACCAAAGCAAAGCTCATTAAAAATTACTTCGTTTACCGCTTCCATTTCGTCTGCATTTGGCACGAGTACCTCCACGCCGCCATCTATCAAGCGCTGTTTGTAAAAATCCTGCGTCATCGTGTAGATCGTACCGAGCAGCCCTACTTTTTGCACGCCACGTTTTCGCAGCTCATTTAGCGTAGCGTCTGCGATATGCACGAAAGGCACCGAGATAGCGGCTTTTATCGCCTCGTAGCACTTATGCATCGTGTTGGTGCAAAGAAAAATATAATCCGCGCCGCCGCTTTGCAAAATCCGCGCGTGGCTAGCTAGAATTTCGCCCGCCTTGTCCCACTTACCCTCTTTTTGGCACTGCTCGATTTCGTCGAAATTTAAGCTACTTAGCAGAATTTCGCCGCTACTTAGCCCGCCTAGACGCTCGTTAATTTTGCGATTGATCCCATCATAATAGGTAATCGTAGATTCGTAACTCATACCGCCGATTAGTCCGATTTTTTTCATGGATTTTCCTTTTGGAATTTAACGAAATTCCTGGGTCACAAATTCTGCGACCCAGAATTCTAAAAACTAACTACAACACCTAAGCATTCTCGCTCGCGGCGCCCGCAGAGACGACCTCATCGCCGAAATCGGCATTCGCAAGGCGCTTAAGCTGGCGGTAGCGCCTCATCGCGTCGGCTTTGTTTGCCTCATAAAGCTTGCCCGCGTGCTCCGGATCAATCTTTTTAAGCGCGTTGTAGCGCACTTCGTTTAGTAAAAATTCCTCATAAAGGC
>NZ_CALIBH010000229.1 GCF_938045775.1 uncultured Campylobacter sp. | reverse complement strand
CGTGCAAGCGATGAGGTAAGCGCTAAATTTGCTTTTCGAGCTTATGAGATCAAAGGCGAGCTGAAGCTAAATTTAAAGCAGACGCTGCGTCTTGCGAGCGTTGGTATTTTGCAAAGCTGCGCGGTGCAAAATTTCATCAACTACGCTACTCATTCTACCGGAGTATTGCTGCGCGCTTATGATTTTGAAAAGATCGCTTCCGCAGATGGCAAGGTAGCGCTTGACATAAAGCCTATGCCAAACGGCGAGTTCGGCGTTTATGCGGGCAAGAGATTGCTTAGCGTAGCAGGGATTTGCCAAGACGCAGAGCTAAAGGCGTGTTGCAGTAGCAAAGTGGTGCTATTAGAGGCAAACTACACCGCGCCACTAATTATCGCCAAAGCAGTAAACGAAAATAAAAGCCTAAAAGGCGACGAGCATGTGTATCGCTCAAGTAGAGGCAGCGAGCCAAAGCTTAGGCTGGGGCTAGATCTGCTATTTAGATTGCTACTTAAAAATAAAGCCGTTAGCCTATATGCAGGCATGCAAAGGGTTTCAAACGCTTTGGAGCCGCTTATCGTGGGCTTTAGCGAAAAAGAGATAAACTCAATGATCGGCGCGCAAATTCCGCGCGATAAGATCGTAAGAATTTTAAAAAGACTGGGCTTTGATGTGGGCGTCGAAGCCGATCTCATCACCGCCAAGGTGCCGCCTTTCCGCCACGATATCGTAAATTCCCACGACGTGTGCGAGGAGATCGTGCGTATCGTGGGCATCGACAATATCGCCGCCGCGCCGCTAAGCTTCTACGAGAAAAACCGCCTAAACGATACCTACGTAAGCTTATGTAATGGACGCAAACTTCGCAGCAAGGCGGCCGCAGTGGGATTTTTCGAGTGCGTGCATTATGTATTTGACGACGGAAAGGCTCTGCAAAGCTTGGGCTTTGCGCCGTGCAAGGTTAAAATTTTAAATCCGATAAACGGCGAGCTGGACGCGCTAAGACCGACGCTGATTAATCATCTGCTGGAATCTGTTGAGCGAAATTTAAAGAATTCTCGCAGAAGCGTCAAGCTTTTTGAGCTAGGAGAGGTGTTTGATGCGGACGGCAAACAGAGTCTAAGACTGGGCTTTATCGCTAGCGGACTAAAGGCGGAGCCCTCTATCGCGGCCGGCGCGAAACCCGCCGCGGTGGATTTTTTGTATTTTGCAAATTTAATCCAAAGCGTCATCGGTAAATTTAAGGTCAGGCTGCCTAGCGAAAATTTGAAATTTTTAAGCGAATTCGAGCAAGCTCAGATCGAGCAGGACGGCGAGATAGTGGGCTTTATCGGGCGCGTGGATTACGCCGTAGAAGCAGGGCGCGATCTGGATAAAAGCTATCTGTGCGAGATCGATTTTTCCAAGCTTAAATTTAAAAATATCGTAGCGGACGTTTATTCGAAATTCCCTAGCGTATCGCGCGATCTAAGTATTTTGGTGCCGAGCGGAATGCGCTTCGAGCAGATCAAACAGTGCATAGACGCCCTTAAAATCGAGGCGCTAAAGGAGCTTATCCCGAGCGATCTTTACAGCGACGAAAGCCTGGGCGATTCAAAGAGCCTGACGATCAGACTTGTATTTCAAGACCTTCAAAAAACGCTCTGCGACGAGGAAGTCGCGGGCTTTACCGATAAAATTTTAGCCGCGCTTAGCAGCGAGTTAGGACTTGGGTTGCGATGAGAATTTTTGCGCAAGCGGGCCCTTTGCGGGCGGAGATCTCAAATATCGCCGCGGATAAATCGATCTCGCATCGTGCGGCGATCTTTTCGCTGCTAGCGGAGGGGACGAGTAAAATTTCAAACTATCTAGCCGCCGAGGATACGCTAAATACGCTAAAGATTGTGGAGCTTTTGGGCGCTTGCGTGCAGCGCGAAGGGGGCGAAATTTTAATCACTCCTCCCGCCGCTATCAAAGAGCCTAACGTTCCGCTTGATTGCGGTAACTCTGGCACCGCGATGCGGCTATTTATGGGCTTTTTGGCGGGATGCGAGGGCTTTTTCGTGCTGTGCGGCGATCGGTATCTAAGCGAGCGCCCGATGAGGCGCGTTGCGGATCCGCTTTGCAAAGTAGGCGCTAAAATTTACGGACGAGCAGGCGGCGAAAAGGCGCCGATTGCGGTGCTAGGGCAAAAGCTTGGGTATTTTGAATACGCGAGTAAGATTGCGTCCGCGCAGGTTAAGACCGCTCTGATTTTAGCGGCCTTGCGCGGCAGCGGGTGCAGATTTAGCGAGCCCGAGCTTAGCCGCGATCACAGCGAGCGGATGCTAAAAGCGATGGGTGCGCAAATTTCGCGAAACGGCCTTGGGATCGAAGTCGCGCCGCTTAGCTCGCCGCTTAAACCGCTTGAAATTTTTATCCCAAACGACCCCAGCTCGGCATTTTTCTTCGCCGTCGCCGCAGCGATAACCCCGGGCTCGCGCATTATGCTAAAAAATATGCTGTTAAATAAAACTCGCATAGAGGCGTATGAAATTTTAAAACGTATGGGCGCTGAAGTAAAATTTCATAAAACGAGCGAAATTTACGAGCAGATCGGCGATATAGAGGTCGCTTACGCGCCGCTTCACGCCGTGGAGGTGACCGAAAATATCTCGTGGCTTATAGACGAGGCGCCTGCGCTTGCGATCGCCTTTGCCTGCGCGCAAGGAAGTAGCGTGCTTAGAAATGCCGCCGAGCTGCGCGTAAAGGAGTGCGACCGCATAAAAGTAACCTGTGAAGGGCTTCGCGCCTGCGGTATCAAAGCGCGCGAGCTGCAGGACGGCTGGCAGATCGAAGGCGGCGAGGCAAACGCGGCGATCATCACGCCGTGCGGCGACCATCGTATCGCGATGAGTTTTGCGATTTTAGGCTTAAGATCGGGGATGATCATCGAGGATAGCGATTGTATCGCGACGTCGTTTCCGAACTTCGCCGCGATTTTAAGACAGATCGGAGCCGGCGTTGAAGATTGAGATGGCGAAAAGCTACGGTTTTTGCTTTGGCGTCAAGCGCGCGATCAAGATCGCAGAAAGCGCTGGCGAGGCCGCTACGATTGGTGAACTCATACATAACGCCGAAGAGATCAATAGGCTAAGGCAAAATTTCGGCGTCAAAACCTTAGAGGGCGTTAGCGAGATCAAGGACGAGCAAAAGCTCATCATCCGCACGCACGGCATCCAAAAGGACGATCTGCAAAACCTAAAAGCGCAAAACAAGCAGCTCATCGACGCTACCTGCCCTTTCGTAACCAAGCCGCAGCAGATCGTAGAAAAGATGAGCGCGGAGGGCTATGATATCGTAATCTTCGGCGATAAAAATCATCCCGAGGTAAAGGGCGTGAAATCCTACGCAAAATCGCGCGTATTCGTGATCATGGATACGAAGGAGCTGCAAGACGTCAAGCTTGGACCTCGCGTCGCGCTCGTTTCACAGACTACGAAAAAGATAGAAAGCTTTACCAAAATCGCGGATTTTTTGATGCAGCGCGCTAGGGAGCTGAGAATTTTTAATACGATTTGCAATGCTACGCTGGAAAATCAAGAGGCCGTAAAAAGCCTGTCGCAAAAGGCCGACGTGATGATAATCGTAGGCGGGAAAAATTCCTCCAACACCAAACAGCTTTTTTTAATTTCGCAAAATTTTTGCAAAGACAGTTATCTCATAGAAAACGAAAGCGAGCTTGAGCGCTCGTGGTTTGAAAACAAAAGCCTCTGCGGCATCTCCGCAGGAGCCAGCACGCCCGATTGGATCATCAAAAAAGTAGTAGCGCGAATCGAAAATTTAACGCAGAATTTATAAGCCCTCTTATCAAATTTACTCTTAGAAATTTATCAAATCGAAAGCAAATTTTAGCTAGAATCGCGCATTTTAGTTCTTTTCAAAAAAGCACAAATAAATTTAAAGGAAGCATATGGCTGAGGTGAACGAGAAGGTTCAAAACCACGCAGAGGAAGATTTTGCGACATTGTTAGAGGAGTATGACGCCGGGAAGTCTCGCGACGAGGTCGTCACAGGTAAGGTTATCGCCCTTAAGGACGGCGAGGTTTTCATAGACGTAGGCAGGAAGTCGGAGGGCATTTTAGATGCCGCCGAGGTGAGCGACGAGCAAGGAAACCCGCAGGTTAATGTAGGAGATGACATCAAAGTCGCTATTATCGGAAGCAGAGGCGGTCGCCCGGTCGTATCGTATAAAAAGGCTTTAAAGAAGGAAAAAGTAAAGGCGTTCATCGACTCCTATGATGAAAACGCAGAGAATGTCTATGACGTTAAAATTCTATCATTTAATAAGGGCGGTTTCGTTTGCGCTAACGCAGATGATGTGGAATTTTTTATGCCTCGCTCGCAAAGTGCGCTTAAAAACCCAAATGGCGCCGTCGGTAAAAATTTCAAGGTAAAGATCATTAAAGTTGATAGAGATGAACAAAGCATCGTAGTATCGCGTAAGAAGCTACTTGATGAGGATCGCAAAGCAAGCAAAGAGGCGATCGAGAAAGTAATCGCTACCGAGGGCATCATCGAAGGCGTCGTCAAAAAGATTACCACCTACGGTATGTTCGTAGACGTGGGCGGCGTGGACGGACTCGTACACTACAGCGAAATTTCATACAAAGGTCCGGTAAATCCAAGCTCGCTCTACAAAGAGGGTGATAAGGTTCCGGTTAAAGTTATCAAGTACGACAACGATAAAAAACACCTCTCTCTTTCGATAAAAGAGGCGATGCCAGATCCTTGGAACGAGATCAAAGATAGTCTGGAAGTGGGCGATACTATCCGCGTAAAAGTAAGTAATATCGAGCCTTACGGCGCGTTTGTCGATCTTGGCAACGATATCGAGGGCTTTTTGCATATCAGTGAAATTTCGTGGGATAAAAATATCAAAAATCCGAAAGATTTCATCAGCGAGGGCGAGGAGCTTGACGTCGAGGTCGTAGAGATCAACCCTAGCGAGCGTAGATTGCGCGTGAGCCTTAAAAATTTACTCACCAAGCCTTTTGACGAGTTCGTTGCTAAGCATAAAGTGGGCGACGTGCTAAAAGGCAGCGTCACTACGATTACAAATTTCGGCGCGTTTGTAAGGATCGACGGTGTAGAGGGACTTTTGCATAATGAAGACGCTTCATGGGATCGCGGCGAGAAGTGCAAAAATTTATTCAAAGTGGGCGATGAGATCGAGGTTAAGATCATTAAGATCGACAAAGATACTCAAAAAATTTCTCTAAACCACAAGGAGCTCGGCGATAGCCCGATTAGCGATTATGCCAAGAGCCACAATCAAGGCGATGTCGTAAAAGGCAAGATCCGCGATATAAAAGAGTTCGGAATTTTTGTCGAGCTTGGAGGCGGTATCGACGCACTTATCCGCAAGGAAGATCTTGGCAACGTAAGTGTAGATAGCCTAAAAGTGGGCGACGAGATCGAGGCTGCGATCGCTTTCATCGATGAGAAGAAAAACAGAATCCGCCTAAGCGTGCGCAGACTGGCTCATCAGAAGGAGCGCGAGGCGCTAAACGAGATCAATAGCAACGACGACGAGAAGCAAAGCCTAGGGGATCTGATCAAAGATCAACTAAATAAATAATTCCTCCCGCAAGGCATCCCGGCCTTGCGGACCTACTTCAAAAGGTTAAATTTAATGAAAACTATCATAGTCTGCGACGCAATCCACAAAATCGGTTTTGATCTGCTTAAGCAAGAATCGGACGTTAAAGTAATCGACGCTACGAGCGTGCCCAAGAGCGAGCTTTACGGAATTTTAGGCGATGCGGATGTTGCGATTACCAGAAGCTCTACGGCGGTGGATGAGAAATTTCTAAATGCCGGCACCAAGCTAAAAGCGATCGTGCGCGCGGGCGTGGGCGTAGATAACTGCGACATCGACGGCTGCTCCAAGCGCGGCATTATTTTGATGAACGTACCTACCGCAAACACCATCGCCGCGGTCGAAATGACTATGTGCCACCTGCTAAATGCGGCGCGCAAATATGTAAATTCCTGCAACGATCTTAAAATTAATAGAATTTGGAAGCGCGAGAAGTGGTACGGCACCGAGCTTTATAAAAAGAGCCTCGGTATTATCGGCTTTGGAAACATCGGCTCGCGCGTGGGGGTGCGCGCGCTTGCGTTTGGGATGAACGTCATCGCCTATGATCCATATATTGAGCCTGAGAAGGCCACGAAGCTCGGGGTAAAATATACGAAGATTTTCGATGAAATTTTATCTTGCGACTTCATCACGATCCATACGCCGAAAAATCAAGAGACGATAAATATGGTAGGCGAGCCGCAAATAGCGAAGATGAAAGACGGCGTGCGCCTAATAAACTGCGCTAGAGGCGGGCTGTATAATGAAAAAGCGCTCGCAAACAATCTACGCAGCGGCAAGATCGCGTATCTCGGCATTGATGTTTTCGACAAAGAGCCTGCGACCGATCACGAGCTTTTGGATATCGAAAATTTAAGCGCGACTCCGCATCTTGGAGCAAATACGCTCGAATCGCAAAGCAATATCGCCCGAGAAGCCGCAGAGCAGGCGATCAGCGCC